>CANHAE010000048.1 GCA_947458915.1 Bacteroidota bacterium | reverse complement strand
CACGTCTACCATCATTGTAATTTGACGTATCTACCATTCCGCCTGTTTGGAAATCGGGTAATAATTCAAATTTTTTACCGCGTAAATGTTTTATACAAGCATCAATTAATTCACAAAAATTATGCGGCAATATTTTAGTAGATAAACCAACTGCAATACCATCGGCACCCTGAGCCAAAAGCAATGGGAATTTCATTGGTAAAGTAACTGGTTCATTTTTACGTCCATCGTAGCTTAAAGACCATTCTGTGGTCTTAGCATTAAATGCAACATCCAATGCAAATTTACTTAATCGTGCTTCTATATAACGTGCAGCAGCAGCAGAATCACCTGTCCTAACATCTCCCCAGTTACCTTGTGTTTCAACTAATAAATTCTTTTGTCCAATATTTACTAATGCATCCCCAATACTTGCATCACCGTGGGGGTGATACTGCATACTTTGCCCTATTATATTGGCTACTTTATTAAACCTGCCATCATCCATTTCTTTCATTGCATGAAGTATACGACGCTGCACGGGTTTTAAACCATCTTCCAGAGCTGGTACCGCTCTTTCCAGAATAACATAGGAAGCATATTCTAAAAACCAATTTTTATACTGGCCTTGAACACCTGATTCGTTTTCTGTTACTCTACTTAAATTTTTTTCTTTTGCCATATTTATGCTTAATTAGAGACGATGGGTGTCTTCACTACCGTCTGCTAAACTATTTAATTCTATAAAAACAATATCAGTTAAAGCTTTTACCTCATGCCAAATACCTGCAGGTATTAAAACTCTTGAGGGGGCATTCACCTGAATCGTTTCTTCTAAATCACTTTTTATATCCTTCCAATGCAATTCAATATTTCCTTGCACTAAAAGCATGTCTTCTGGGTTTTTATTAGCCGAAATTCCTGAGTGATAATGTTGACCACTAATTGTTCCAGCATTTCGGTAAACCAATAAAAATTCTCCAGTTCTGTCGGTATTAAAATAATGTAGTGCTCCGCGCTCATCAACGGCTTTTATACTTATAGAACTTATTGTTACACTCATTATTCAATACTTTATTTATGCTTCAATTACCGAAGCGTTACCTCCTGGCATTTGAATGGCCATGTCTTTCCACCCCTTACTCCAATCACCTACAAACACTATTTTACCTTGCGCTGCCAATTCTTGTAACCTAAATACAATAAATGTATCGCCTGTTCTTACTTTCATTTTACTAAGGATATGTGCAATTGCGCTTGGTAATTTTTGTGCATTTTTTGTTAATAGGGATAATATTTCTTTATCGTAAAAACTCATTGGCATATTTACAATTTTCTTACCTCCCTCTAAAAACCTCACGCCTTCATTCTCGTCACAAATTTTCTTCCACTCATCGGGATCTAATTCAAATTCACTCAATGTAATTGGACGAGCTAGTTTTTTAGCCTTTAAAAATTCTTTAGGTTGTATTTGACTTAAATGAGTTGGATAAAACAATTGGCCTTTCTCATTTAAGAATGGAAGGTTATTTAAATACAATACTTGCACCCTACTTTGGTATTCTTTGAACTGACTCATTAGCCAATAGTAACCGCAGACATCATGTACATTCTGGCCCATCCAAATCCAAAGTTGTTCGTTTTCATCTACATTTAATGTACTAGTTAATTCATGCACAATTAATTTATCATCAACAATATCTAATTGTTGCTCGTAGGGTGAATTTTGTAAAACATTTTTCCACCAATCACGACGTGCTTGATAACCTTCGGTCTCGTAAATATTCAATAACGGCCCTACGGCATAATCGTCTTTAATTTCAACAATTCTGCCTGCAAGGGTTTCATCTAATTCGATGGCGGCTTCAAGTGCAGCTATATTAGCTGTTTCAAATACTATGTGTATCATTGGCTTTATCTAGTTCTACTTTTAAATTATTAATAATAAAGTCCTGTCTTTCTTGTGTATTTTTTCCCATATAGTATTCAAGCAAATGTTGAATATGATCACCTTGTTCTAAAATGACAGGATCCAATTTTATATCCCCTCCAATAAATTTTCCAAATTCATCGGGACTTATCTCCCCTAATCCTTTGAATCGGGTAATTTCTGGTTTCGCACCAAGTTCCTTTATTGCAGCTTGTTTTTCGGTTTCATCGTAACAATAAATTGTCTTTTGTTTATTACGTACACGGAATAACGGTGTTTCTAAAACAAATACATGCCCTCGTTTAACTAAGTCAGGGAAGAACTGCAAGAAAAAGGTTAGAATTAATAAACGAATATGCATGCCATCCACATCGGCATCGGTTGCAATTACAATTTGATTATAGCGTAACCCTTCGAGACCATCTTCAATATTTAATGCATGTTGTAACAAGTTGAATTCCTCATTTTCGTATACCACTTTTTTTGTTAAGCCAAATGCATTTAATGGCTTACCCCTTAAACTAAAAACTGCTTGAGTGTCAACACTGCGCGATTTAGTAATACTTCCACTAGCCGAATCTCCTTCGGTAATAAACAAGGTGGAATTCTTTTGTGATGAAATAAAAATTTCTTTATTCTTTGTAGGAATTTCATCGTTTAAATGAATGCGGCAATCCCTTAGTTTTTTATTATGTAAATTGGCTTTCTTAGCACGTTCATTCGCTAATTTTTTAATTCCTGCCAATTCTTTTCTTTCCCTTTCATTTTGTTCAATTCGTTTTTTGAGTGCTTCTGAAACTGAAGGGTTACGATGTAAAAAATTGTCTAGCTCTTTGGCCAAAAATTCAGTTACAAAATTTTTCATACTTGGGCCACCGTCCGCGACGTTTTGGGAGCCCAGTTTTGTTTTAGTTTGACTTTCAAAAACAGGCTCTTGCACCCGAACCGAAACTGCAGCTACAATACTTGTTCTAATATCAGAAGCTTCGTAGTCCTTTTTATAATAGTCACGAATCACTTTTACATACGCTTCTCTAAAAGCCTGTTGGTGCGTGCCACCTTGCGTAGTGTATTGACCATTAACAAATGAAAATATATCTTCTCCATAATCGTTGTTATGTGAAAGTGCTATTTCTATATCGTCACCTTTTAAGTGTATTATTGGATAGCGCAATTCGTCAGGGTTTGTTTTGCGTTCTAATAAATCCAATAAACCATTTTTACTTATAAACTTTTTATTATTAAAATGAACAGTTAGTCCTGCATTTAAATAGCAATAGTTCCAAAGCTGACTTTCTATATATTCATAAATAAAATGATAGTTTTTAAAAACCGACGAATCGGGTGTAAAAACTACTAATGTACCATTCGCCTCGGTAGTTTTACTTTCTTTAGTCTCTTCAATTAACTGACCTTTTTTAAATGTGGCGGATTTCTGTTTTCCCTCACGGTAAGCGGTTACTAAGAAATTTTCACTCAAAGCATTAACAGCCTTCGTTCCCACCCCATTTAAACCTACTGATTTTTGAAAGGCTTTACTATCGTACTTAGCACCTGTATTAATCTTACTAACAACATCAACTATTTTTCCCAAAGGAATTCCACGACCGTAGTCACGAATCGTAACTGTTTTATCCTCAATAGAAATTTCAACTTGCTTACCATAACCCATTGTATGTTCATCGATACAGTTATCAATGACTTCTTTCATAAGGACATAAATACCGTCATCAGGTGCTGAACCGTCACCTAGTTTTCCAATATACATTCCCGGCCTCAAACGAATGTGTTCTTTCCAGTCTAATGACCGGATAGAATCTTCATTATATATAGCTTCCTCTTTAATATCTGCCATAATTATCAATGCTTTATGAGCATAAAATGCCCTAGTCTGTGTGCAAATCTAATGACCACGGCGTTTACCCCAATTTTACTTTTCACCAATTAGCCTATATATGTGGATAAAAGATTTATGCCTTATCTTTGAACAATCAAAAACCAGACCAAATACCCCATTATTGACTTAGACTACATCAAAACTAAGGCAATCGAATTAGAGGCTGAAAACACCCAATTTCAAGATTTTTTGAGGAATTTGGACAGTTTATCGCTAGATAAGGCCGTTTTTGAGCTCTCCGAAGCTATTTCTCCAAAAATAGAATGTACCGATTGTGGTAATTGTTGCAAGAGTTTGATGGTAAATATTGACGAGGCCGAAGCAAATCATCTTTCTGCCCATTTAGGTCAATCAAGGGAAGAATTTGACGCAAAATACCTTGAAAAAGGAGAAAGTGGTAGAATGGTGGTAAATGCGATCCCCTGTCACTTTTTAGTGGGTAACAGCTGTAGTGTGTATAGCCATCGATTCGCAGGTTGTAAAGAATTCCCTGCTTTCCATGTCCCAGAATTTAAAAAAAGGATGTTTACTACCTATATGCATTACGACAGATGTCCAATAATTTTTAATGTCATGGAGACCTTAAAAAGCAATTTGGAATTTCAAGCAACTAAATAGGTTTAAAGTAATTCATTTCAATATTATCATCATATTTTTCTACTATGCAATTACAATTTGGGGTAGACGTTATTATAGAAACCAACCCAAGTTGGAAAACCAAACGAATTGGACTATTAACAAATGATGCAGCAAGGACAAATAAGGGACAATTTAGCAGACAAGCTTTAATTCAAAATGGATTTAATATTGTATTATTATTTTCTCCTGAACATGGAATAAATACAAAAGGTGAAGACGGAGCCACTATAAGTAATGGAATAGATCCAATCTCAGGATTGCAGATTGTAAGTTTATATGGGGAGCAATTTGGTCCATCAGATAAAGATTTAGAAAATCTTGATGTATTGTTGTTTGATGTACCTGATGCAGGAACAAGATTTTACACCTATTTATGGTCAATGACCTATTTGATTGAAGCTGCTGCACAATTCAATAAACAGATAATAATATTAGATCGACCAAATCCCTTAGGAGGTGATTTTAGTTTAGCAGAAGGCCCTATGCTTCATGACGCTGTTTCGAGTTTTATAGGACGCTTTCCCATACCAGTTAAACATCAATGTACCTTAGGTGAATTAGCAATTTTTTTTAACACAACTAGGAATTGGAATGCAAATTTAGAAGTGATAAAATGTAAGCATTGGAAACGAGACCTATTGTTTTTTGATTGGAATTTGCCTTGGGTTAATACATCTCCCGCATTACAAAATTTCGAAGCAACTTTATTATACCCTGGGTTATGTTTTTTTGAAGCAACTAATGTATCTGTAGGAAGGGGCACATCATTTTCATTTGAGTGGATTGGTGCTACTTGGTTTAATTTACCAGCCATAGTGATGGTTTGGCAAAATATGCTAAGAGAAGATATTAAAATAGAGACCCATAAAATTCCTATTGTAACTGGAGGAGAAATAATTGAAACAAAAGGTATCACAATTAAGGTAATTGATCCTTATCACTTTAATGCAGTAATGACTGGCCTGTTGTTACTTAAATTTATTCGGGACTTACATCCTCAGGATTTTAAATGGATGCCTTACCCAACTAATGCAAATCCAAGTGGCTTAAACCATCTATCTCTTTTATTGGGAATACCTAACGCGGAAAATTTATTTGAACAACCATTGCCAGTTTGGTTACAACACGTTACGAGGTTGTTGAAAGTGGAGGATTGGCAAAAACATATGACACCGTATTTATTGTATTAAATTAAAACAACCTTTGGGATAAAGCGATATTTTTTGTAGTTTAACAAAACAATGCAAATAAAATCTGTAGCCATATTAGGAAATCTACTAGCAGGAAAAGGCAAATCCAATGATGTAGCTATTTGGTTAAATAAACAATTAAGTCATAAGCAGATAGAATCGGTTATATTTCTTGAACAATGGCCCTCGGAAGTTGCACTTTATGCATTCACAGATTGTTGGATTATTGGAGGTGATGGCACTGTTAATTATTTTATAAACAAATACCCAAACTGCTCAATACCACTAGCCTTGTTTTGCGGAGGCACTGGAAATGATTTTGCTTGGAAATTATACGGAGAAACAACTTATAAGGATCAATTTGAACATGTACTGAATGCGACACCAAAATATATTGATGCTGGAAAAGTTAATAATCATTTATTTATTAATTGTTTAGGCATTGGTTTTGATGGTGAAATTATCCAATCCATGAAAGCGATTCGGTTTTTAGGTGGCACACTGGGCTATCAACTAGCAGTATTATATAAAATATTAGGTTTCAAAGAAAAAACTATTACAATTCATGCTGGAAAAGAAACCTGGATGGAGAAATTTTTACTAGTGCTAATTGTAAACTCATCTAGGGCAGGTGCAGGGTTTTATATCGCCCCTACAGCTGAGGTGAATGATGGATTATTGAATATGGTATTATGTACAAAATTACCTATTTGGAAAAGATTAAAGTATTTGCCAATAATCAAGAAAGGCAATCATTTACACTATCCATTTGTAGTTCACCGTTTAGGGGAACAATTTAGTATTGAAAGTAAAAGTATACTGCCCATTCAAATGGATGGAGAGTTATTTTACAGTAATCACCTAAAAGTAGAAGTCCTGCCAAATAAGTTTTTGTTTAGGTATTAACCTATATATTAATCCGGACTTATAACATCTTTCTTTTCTACACGTTTGGTGCCAGCATATAGTTCGTATTCTAATAAACGGCAGTCAATTGTTGCATTGAAAAATTCAATACGACGGCTTGGTTTTAAACGAATTTTTTTTACTAATTCTAAATTTCCTGTAAAAATATAGCCAGTCATTCCCTTGCATTTATGCTTCATATAGTCACCCATACGTGCATACGTAGCTTCGAGCTCAACCTCTTCTCCTAGCCTTTCTCCATATTCAGGATTAATCATAACTACAGCACCTTCTTCTGCTTCTGGCATTTCAGTTGCTTCAAAATCGCAAACTTGAAAATCAATTAAGTCCTCTACACCAGCAACTGCCGCATTTATTTTAGCCACTTTAATGGCATCTCTACTAATATCAGATGCAATGATTACTAAATTAGGTAGCTGCCTGACTTGCTCTTCTATAATAGTTTTTTCTTTTTCATAAACAGATTTACTGTATCCTAGCAAGTGCATGAAAGCATAATTTTTTCTAAATAAACCTGGCACACGTTTAGTGGCTATTAAAGCTGCTTCAATAGCCAAGGTTCCTGAACCACACATCGGGTTTACAAAAGCTCCGAACTTATTCCATTTAGTAGATAAAATTGTTGCAGCTGCCAATGCTTCCAGCATTGGGGCTCTTCCAGGTAATTTTCTATAGCCATGTCTCGCTAATGAGTCCCCTGAAGTATCTAAGAAAACTTCCGCTTCATCATTTTTCCAATATAAATATACTACCGCACCAGATAATTCTGAACCAGTGGAAGGTCTTTTTCCACTCACTTCACGCATACGATCAACGACGGCATCTTTCACACGAAGGTTTGCAAATAAATTTGTCGATATGGTATCATTGAAAACATTGCTTATTACAGAAAAATAACCGTCAGGACTTATCATCTTTTCCCAATGTATCGTAACTAAGTTTTTATGCAATTCGTCGGGGTCGTTACATATGAATGTTTTTAAAGAATACATCACCTGACTTGCACAACGCAGGTTTAAATTTAAACGGATACAATCATTAACAGTCCCCGTTAATTCTACCCCTGTTTGAAAAACCCTGTCCACATCAAACCCTAATCCAATTACCTCACTTCTTAAAGCAGGCGCTAACCATTTATTACAGGTAATGATAATTTTACTAGGGGTTGTGAATACTTGCATAATTATGAAATTAAACCAATCTTAAAATTGGGAGCTATTTATTTTGAGAGATTGTAGATCAAATATGACCTAAAATTAATAATCCCCAACTTTCGTTGAGGATTATTCTGTGGGAGCACACGGGTTCGAACCGCGGACCCTCTCGGTGTAAACGAGATGCTCTAAACCAACTGAGCTATGCTCCCATTAAAGGAGTGCAAATATAAGGGCAAAAATCAAAAATGGCAAAAAAAAGTCTAATTAATTTAATTGGACAGCCGGAAGTCTGGTTGATTGGCTATCGTAAACGAAAAGTTCATATACTTCATAACTCCAATACTTGCTAAGTGGGGATTTATCAAGTATGTCAAAAACCTCCTTTTTAGACATTGCATTAATAGTAATCCAGGATGTTTGGGTTTCCATACTAACTGCATATGAATCAATAATACCCTTGTTCAACAAATAGTTAATATATGTCCTATGTGGGGGTACTAAAGACATAAATTCCTCGTCCATGTCAAATGATATAATAGCTTGGTATTTCTTCATATGTTATACACTAAGTTACGAAATTAATATATTCAACTTCTTTTAGTTTTTTATACGAATTGAGTTAGTTAATGGACATAATACCAATCCTACCTCCACTACCAGCAAATAGTACATTATTTGTATTTGGTTGTTTTTTAACAACATGGAAACTTTCACCTGTAATTTTTTGCCAAGTCTTGCCATTATTTTTTGAAACGTCCACTCCTGAGGTTCCACAAGTGACGACTATTTTATTGGTTAAATAGGCAATTGCGGATTTATAACCATTGGGGCTTGTAATTTTATTATTAACAGTCCAATTAGTTTTCTTAGCTGAATATTGCTTAAGCTCGGTATTAGGTGTCAAGAAACTACTTAAGCCTACAATATTTAAATGTGTATTGGTGTCATTCGCGAAATCTCCGCCGACAATTAAAATATGATTACTATTGGGTGATATGGCAATGCTATTGGCGCCAGTAGAAGATTTTCCTTGAATAATTGGAATTTGTTGAGCTTTTCCATTAATCCATAAACGACTCGCCATACCACCGGTAACCAAAAATTGTTGTGTTTTACTTTGCGCAATATTTGAACTACTTGATGCAAAAAATGCTTCCCCACTTTTTAATGGTTCACTAAACCAATTATCTGGAACCTTATCCCATGTTTCACCTTTGTCTTTGGTTATTAATTGAAAAATATAACTATGTAAAGGATCGCCTACTACTATTCCGTTTTGATTGTCTTTAAAATGTATTGCATCTAAAAACATAGCAGTATCAACATTTTCATAAACTTTATACCAATTTAGTCCTCCGTCTTTAGTCTTTAGGATGTATGCTGGTGAGGCAATAGCAACAATTATAGCTTCTTGGTCATTCCATGCATGAATGGACCTAAAATCACGCTGTTCGTATCCTTTTACTTGCATCCAGCTAAAACTAGCACCGCCATCTACTGATTTCACAACAGACCCCTTGCTGCCACTGGCCCAAATAACATTTTCATTTGGTACGCTTAAGCCCCTTATACTAATCCCTTTTTTTTCTGTGAGAATTTTAATGGAGTTTTGCGCAACTATATTTTGAGTTAGTAGAAAAGTAACACCTAATAATAGTTTATAAATTGACATAGCTTTAAACATTTAAGTATAATAAAGATACAACATGATACCCTATTGGATGAGTAGAACGCAATTAATGCTAGGTGACGAAAAAATGATCAAATTAATGGACAATAATGTATTAATTATTGGCCTTGGTGGTGTTGGTGCCATTTGTGCCGAAATGATCGTAAGGGCTGGCGTGGGTAAATTAACCATTGTTGATAATGACAAAGTGGACGAAAGTAATATTAACCGTCAAATTCAAGCCTTACATTCAACAGCGCATGAATCCAAAGCTCAAGTATTAGCAAGTCGCTTAAGAGACATTAATCCGAATGTAACATTAACCATTTTAGAAGTATTCGTGGAAGCGGATTTGACTACGAATTTATTGAAGTCGGCTAAATGGGATTATGTAGTAGATTGCATTGACACTTTATCAGCAAAAGTATTTTTAATAAAGTCTTGTATTGAAATGAACCTACCTATAGTAAGTTCGATGGGTGCAGGTGGAAAAATGGATCCTTCCCAAATTGTGGTGACAGATATATCTAAAACCTATGTATGTAATTTGGCCAGGTATGTTAGAAAACGCCTTCATGAAATTGGTATTAAAAAAGGACTAAAAGTGGTTTTTAGCCCCGAAAAAGCCGATCAAGACAAAATTATTGTTAGCGAAAATGTGTACCCTAAAAAATCAATTATCGGCACTTTAAGCTACATGCCAGCAATATTTGGTTGTACCGTGGCAAGTGTGGTATTACGTGATTTAATGGCAAGGGATTGATTTTGAGCATAATTTTCTTTGCATTCACCCTATTTTTTCTTTAAATTTGCACCCCGATAGGAAACTAAACGGCACTGGTTCGGTAGCTCAGCTGGATAGAGCGTCATCCTTCTAAGATGAGGGCCATTGGTTCGAATCCAATCCGAATCACAAAGCCTGTCACGAAAGTGACAGGCTTTTGTATTCAAGGAGGCACATAAAGCTTGCTTTAATGTGGCGACGAGCATACAAAAGCAAAAGTATGAAATAGCATATTTCATACTTTTTAAAGGCTTTTTGCAGTATCCCCAAAGGGATCAGCGAGCAAAGCGAGCTAATCCCTTAACTTTGCAGTATGAATTTGTTGAAAACTAGTGTTTTGTTGGTTTGTTGTTTTATAATAAGCAATGTTGTTGCACAACCACATTATGACTGGAATAACAAGGTGCAAAATGTATACGAATCAATCTCGTCTTTAAGGATGCCCGAAGCGAGAAGGTTAAATGCAATAGAGAAAAAGAATGATCCTACTAATTTAGTGTTCCACTTGTTAGATAGTTATGCAGATTTATATCAATTGTTTTTTAATGAAAACAATATTGAATACAACAATATCTATCCCAAATTTAATAAGCGTATTGAATTATTAAAAACTGGCCCTAAAAACAGCCCCTACTACCTTTTTAGTTTAGCATCGGTTCATTTGGACAAAGCAATTGTTGCAATACGCTTTGACAGAAATTGGGAAGCAGCTTTGGATTTCAGAAAAGCCTATTTCTTGCTTAAGGAAAATAAAGAAGCTTACCCTAAGTTTACGCCAACCGATGTTTACTTTGGATTAATGACTACCATAATTGGCGCTGTCCCAAATAATTACCAATGGATGCTTAACATGATGGGGATGAAAGGAAGTATTAGCAAGGGCAACGCAATGGTTTTAAACTACCTTAACAGCAATAATGAATTTTCGAATGTCTGTAGAAATGAAGCATTATTAATATACCCCTACTTGGTTTTAAATTTTGAAGGTAATCGCAAAAAAGCAATAGATTTTATTGAAAGTACTAATTACAACTTTAAACGAAATCATATGCATGCTTACATGGCAACAAACATTTATTTAAGTAATCAACAAGCAAGAAAATCACTGGAAATTGCTAATGGTATTGAAGTAAATGATGCTTATTTAAAAATGCCCTTTTGGAATTACGAAAAAGGTTTCGCCTACTTGAATCAATTAAACTTGGAAAAGTCCCACCAAGAATTAAACACGTTTGTAAATGAGTTCAAAGGAAATTTTTATATAAAAGATGCCTATGAAAAACTTTCATGGATAGCCTATTTACAAAATGATTTTAAAGCTGCTGCTATTTATCGAAATAAATTAATAAATACCGGGAATACAATTACAGATGCTGATAAATTAGCCGATGACAATGCAAAAAGTGGCAAATGGCCAAACGCTTTGCTGTTAAAGGCAAGACTTTTGAGTGATGGTGGTATACAGAACCAGTCACTTGGTATACTGCAAGGAAAAACTATGCGAGATTTCCCTACAGACGAAGAAAAGGCTGAATTTGTTTATAGGTTAGCACGCATTCATGACTTAATGGGATCTAAAGAACAGGCTCTGAAACTTTACAAAACAGCAATTGAAGTTGGGAGGCATTTGAAGGGTTATTACGCTTCACGTTCAGCATTGCAAATAGGCTTAATTTACGAAGAAAGAAAGGAATATAGTAACGCCATTATATATTATACTATTTGTCTAAATATGAAGAATGTAGCCTTTAAAAATTCACTAGACCAAAAAGCAAAATCGGGACTGCTTCGCTGTGAAAAGTTGAATTAATAAACTAATGCTATCTTTAAGCTTTAAACTTTGTTAATTAATATGGAAGTGAATATGGAAGCATCTTGGAATAAAGCATTATCGAATTTATTCGACAAGCCTTATTTTAAACAAATTGCTGCCCACTTAAAAACTGAAAGGGCCTTAAAGACTATTATTTACCCTAAAGGTTCACTTATTTTCAACGCATTTGAACAAACTCCTTTTGATAAAGTTAAAGTTGTTATTTTAGGGCAAGACCCCTACCATAATCCTGAACAAGCAATGGGTTTAAGTTTCTCCGTACCTGATGGAATTAAAATTCCACCGTCTTTAATGAATATTTACAAAGAATTAAACAAGGACATTGGTATGCCTATTCCAACCACAGGTAATTTAACAAAATGGGCAAACCAAGGGGTATTATTATTAAATGCATTTTTAACAGTACGGGCTAATGAACCCGCTAGTCACACAAAAATTGGCTGGATGAGTTTCACAGACGATGTTATTCAGTTGCTATCGAATGAAAAAAAAGATTTAGTGTTTCTACTTTGGGGGAATTTTGCACAACAAAAACAAATGTATATTGATGCAACTAAACATAAAATATTAAAAGCAGCTCACCCTTCACCATTTAGTGCACATAATGGCTTTTTTGGATGCAAGCATTTTAGTGCAACCAATGAATACTTAGTTAAACATCACCAAAATCCTATTGACTGGACGCCCTAATCCCCTATTATCATTCACTATGAAATTATTTAAAAATATTATTGCTCGTATATTAGCCTTTTGGGCTTTTCTTGTTTTTGCTTCCACTATGTTCATCTTCTTATGGTTTTATTTATTGTGCTTCGTTTTACCTGAACCCACAAAAACACAATGGCATAGGCAGGTATCAAGAATATGGATGGCTATATTTTTATTTTTATCGGGTTGCACATTTAAAGTTACGGGCAAGGAAGTATTTGAAGGTCTTGAAAATGTTATTATAGTGAGTAACCATAACAGCTTAATAGATATTCCAATAAGTTTCCCTTTTTTACCAAGGGCTAACAAAACAATTGCTAAAAAAACATTTGCTTACATCCCTTTATTTGGATGGATTTACAAATTTGGATCGGTACTTGTGGACAGGAAAAATGAAAAAAGCCGAAAAGAAAGTTTTGATAAAATGAAGCAGGTTTTGAGCAATGGCTTAGACATGCTTATTTACCCAGAAGGAACAAGAAACCGAACAGCAGCTCCCTTAAAATCATTTTATGATGGTGCATTCAAGTTGGCAATTAGTACAAATAAACCTATTATCCCTGTAGTTTTATTAAATACAAAAGAAATTTTACCCGCGAAACCTATAATGTATTTTACACCAGGCAAAATAAGAATGCACATTCTGCCTGCAATATACCCTCAAGGAAAAACTTGCGAAATTTTAAAAAAGGAAGTGTACGAAGTAATGGCAAACTACTACTTGCAAAATAATTAAAATCGTTTCCACACTTAGTAACTTGAAGAAGAAAAAGTACGGCTTCGGTTTATTTTTAAGTCGCGTAAAATACCGGACTTAGGATTCACCGTAATACTGAATGACTTATACAACCCTATTGGTGTGATATTAATAGCCAACTGCCAGCAATGCATTTCTCTAGTTACAAACATACTCATCTGCTGTATGTTTCCCTTGGCGACATCTATATAACCAGTGCCACCAATTTTCCATTTTGGTGTTAAACTAAAATCACCATTAAAATTCATACTAGAATAAGTCTGTAATTTAAAACCTGAATAGTCGGGTTTCATTAATCTAGAAAACTGAAATGAGTAAGAAACCGTCAAAGTCCATGGGATATCAAAGTCAGTAAATTCAGCAGGATTTGCTTTCGCGTATTGCAGTTGCCTTTGCTGTTCGTCCACTGTCATGAAAGGATCAATAGGAATTTCGGTTTTCTTGCCCTCCTTATTACTCTTGGATTTGCTTTTAAAGGAAGTAGAAAAAGATACTCCTCCGTTAGTAATATTTCCAAACTTAAACTTACTAGGGTCAATATCTAATTTATTCACTCTAAACCCTTGCCTGTCTGTTGCGTAGGGATCTAATGAAAAAGAAGAAGTAATATTCATTTTATTGAACAAAGTGGTACGTGCGTAAAAATTAAAATTACCTAATTGAAAACTATCGGCTAGAAAATTATAATTTGAATTAAATCCAAAACCTTCAATTATTTTAATTTTTTTAAAAGCTTCAGCACTTGTATCCGCCTTATCTTTTACTTTCATTTCCAATAAATTAT
>CANHAE010000047.1 GCA_947458915.1 Bacteroidota bacterium | reverse complement strand
TATTCCCAAATATTAAAGATGCTACTCAGGCTACACTTTACTCTACTGATCAGTGGTTGCAAAAGGGGGATTATATCATGTTAAGGGATTTAACCTTGGGTTACACTGCTAATATTAATAGTAAAGGCCTTATTGGAAAATTGAAATTAAAATCTGTAAGAATGTTTGTTCAAGGAACTAACTTATGGATGTCCACTGAGTACAAAGGGATTCCAGAAATTGGACAAGCTAATAGAGAAGATGCAAACAGTTATTACCCAGGTTCTTATTCTCGTTTCGCTTTTCCACAAACAAAATCATTTACAACTGGTATTGATATCAGGTTTTAAAAATAAAAAAGTCTAACTTATGAAAAAGATTAGTTTAATATTATTTACAGTGGTTTTCCTTGCCGCTTGTAATAAAAAGGAGCTTGATTTGTATCCTTATAATCAGATAGAAACAACCCAAGCCTTTAATACTACCAACGATGTTGATTTAGCATTAGGAGGTGTATACAATGGGTTAAGAGCTGCTGGTAGTTATTATCAGGGTGATTGGAATATTGCTTTTGAAGTGGTATCCGATAATTTAGTGCTTAACCAACAAGGTCGTTTATCTCAACAAACCTTTTATAATTGGCAGTATACTGGTAACGGTACTTCTGGTTTGTTTGGCAATGCGTATTCATTAATACGCCGTGCAAATGCAATTATAGAAAATATAAGTAAAGTAACTGCTACAGATAGCTATAAAAATAATGTTAAGGGCCAGGCATTAGCCGCTCGTGGTTTACTACATTTTGATTTATCAAGAGTTTATGGAAAAACTTTTACAAATGCCACTGTAAACGATAGTACAGCGCCTTATGTAACATCAACTGATGCTTCATTGGTACCGGGCAAAATGGCAGTAAAAGATGTATATGCTTTAGTAGTAGCAGATTTAACAGATGCTGAGGCTTTGATAGGTACATCAAATGGTGTTGGTAAAATTAGCAAAGCGGCTGTTCAAGGTATTTTGTCTAAAGTATATTTGTATATGGGGGAGTGGGATAAATCTATAGCTGCTGCTACAGCTGCTTTGGGTGCTACACCTGCAATTGGAACCATTGCTACCTTCCCTTCAATTTGGACAGATGCTTCTGAAGTAGGCGTTTTATTTAAAATTAAAAACACATTAACTGATAACTCAAACACATTAGGTGTAAATTATTGGCAAAATACAGGTGGAATTAAATCTGAATACAATGTCGATTACGATTTCTTCAAGCTTTTTAAATCTAATGATGTCAGAACAGCAACTTATATACAAACATCTGCATTCAATGCTGTTACGTATAATCATGTGATGAAATATGCAGGTAAAACAGGTTTCCCAGCTGGTGTATTAGATGGTAAAGTAGTAAGGTCAGCTGAAGTACTTTTAAATAGGGCCGAAGCTAATTATAGAAAAGGTTTAACAACTGCTGCTTTAGCAGATTTAAACTTACTAAAAGCCAATCGTTATACAGGTCATACTGATGTTTCTTTATCAGGAACTGCTTTGTTAAATGAAATTCTTTTGGAAAGAAGACTTGAGTTGGCCTTTGAAGGTGACCGTTTCTTTGATTTAAAAAGAAGAAACGAAGGTGTAACAAGATCTGGTAAAGGTGATAAGGCGGATGGTACAGGAACAGCTGCACTTTTCTTGACTTTACCTGCTGGTGATTTCAAATTTTGCTTTCCTTTCCCTCAATCTGAGTTGAATTTCAACAAAAACTTAACTCAAGTTGCTGGATACTAAACACTAGCAATTTTATATTATTTGAACTTAATAAATCCCGATAGGAACAACCTATCGGGATTTATTGTTTTAGGGCCATTTCAGGTTACTAAACAACATGCCCTAAACTATATTAACGATTATTCAAAGGTTGCTTAAATAAGCTTTAAATGCCAATTTAGGCAATTCTGAAGGGGAGGGAGCACTTGCAAACGAAAAAGCCCCTAACTCATTGAAGCTAAGGGCTTTTGCGGACCGGACGGGACTCGAACCCGCGACCTCCGCCGTGACAGGGCGGCATTCTAACCAACTGAACTACCGATCCTAGTTAACAGGTACAAGACCTATTAATTGGGTTGCAAAGATAAGGGTAAAGAAGTTTTTTAAACAAATCTTTTATTAAAAAATGATGTATTATTTTTACAGCCCAAATTAACCTTATGCCAGAATACCCAAATCGACAGTTTTTGGAGTTTGAACAACCTATAAAAGAGTTGTTTGAACAAATTGATGCAACAAAAAAATTAGCTGAAAAGAATCCCAAAATAGATTTATCAGCGACTATAAAACAATTAGAAACATCCATAGTTGATAAGCGCAAAGCCTTAACAGAGTCGCTTTCCCCTTGGCAAAGGGTTCAATTAAGTCGTCACCCCGATAGGCCATATACTTTAAAGTACATTCACCTAATGTGTGATAAATTTATTGAATTACATGGGGACAGAAATGTGAAGGATGATAAGGCCATGGTGGGTGGTTTTACCGAATTAGATGGGCAAACAGTAATGATGATTGGCCAGCAAAAAGGGAGTAATACCAAAGCTAGGCAGCTAAGAAACTTTGGAATGGCCAACCCCGAAGGGTACCGAAAAGCGCTTAGATTGATGAAATTGGCCGAAAAATTCAATAAGCCGGTAGTTTGCTTAATTGATACTCCAGGGGCATTTCCAGGCCTAGAAGCGGAGGAAAGAGGCCAAGGGGAAGCAATTGCCCGCAATATTTATGAAATGATTCGTTTAAAAGTACCCATAATCATTTGTATTATTGGGGAAGGTGCTAGTGGTGGGGCCTTGGGAATAGGTGTAGGTGACAAAACATTGATGATGGAAAATACCTGGTACACAGTTATTTCACCAGAAAGTTGCAGTTCCATATTATGGAGAAGTTGGGATAAGAAAGAATTGGCTGCTGAGCAATTAAAGTTAACTGCGAATGACATGAAAGGTTTTGGTTTAATTGACGAAATTGTTCCTGAACCATATGGTGGAGCTCATTGGAGTTACGAAGAGGCAGCAGCAATTCTAAAAAAGCATATTGTAATTGCATTGAATGAAATGAAAGCAATTGATCCAGTAACACGTGTTGAAAACCGAATTGAGAAATACAGCAAAATGGGTTTCTGGGAAGAAGCTTAGTTTTTTATATATTTAACCTATGTTAAGACAAACCCTAAAAGGAACAGGAGTTGCAATAATCACTCCCTTTAAAAAAGATAAGTCAATTGATTTTACTGCTTTAGAAAAATTAGTGGATATTCAAATTGAAGGCGGCACTGACTATATTGTTGCACTTGGTACAACAGGTGAAACAGCGGTATTGTCCGAAGACGAAAAAATCGCAGTATTAAATTGTATTTTTAATAAAGTAAATGACCGAGTTCCTGTAGTTGTTGGTATTGGAGGTAATGACACTGCTGAAGTAATAAAATCTTTTTCTAAATACCCAATTGATAAAGCAGTTGCCATTTTAAGTGTAACGCCTTATTACAACAAGCCTTCACAAGAAGGATTGTATCAACATTATAAAGCCCTGGCTGCTGCTGCACCCAAACCAATAATTTTATACAATGTACCAGGACGCACAGGTTGCAATATGAAAGCTGCTACCACTTTGCGTTTAGCGCAGTTGCCAAACATTGCAGGTATAAAAGAAGCGGGTCCCGATATGGCACAGAGTATTGACATACTAAAGGATCGTCCAAGCGATTTTGTGGTATTAAGTGGAGATGATGAAATAGTGATGGCGCAAATTGCTTGTGGCATGGATGGTGTAATTAGTGTTGCAGCAAATGCATTTCCGAAAGCTTTTACCGACATGATACGTTTTGCAATGGCGGGTGATTTTTCCATGTCAAAAAGAATTAATGATTTAATGATAGAAGGATATAGCTATATGTACGAAGAAAACAATCCAGCCGGTGTGAAAGCCATTATGGCTACAATGGGTATGATTGAAAATGAATTACGCTTACCCTTGGTTCCGGTTAGTGATGGATTACAGAAAAAAATAGATAATTATTTAGAACGATTTTTAAAGAACTAATTTTAAAAAAAGCATCTCGAAAAAATGGGATGCTTTTTTTATGCTATTGCTTACAGCTTAGTTCAATTTATTTTTTATTGCCTGCAATTTCATCAAGGCTTCGACTGGCGTTAGGTTATTAATATCAATAGCGTCTAGTTCCTTTCTTAAAGATTCAAAAGTTTCGGTGTGTGCATCGAATATGGATAATTGATATTTAGGATTTTCTTCTTGAACGCTAGGTGTATTGTTTTCAATGCCTTTATTTTTCAACTCCATTTCATGTAAAATAGCATTTGCACGGTCAACTAATTTATTGGGCATGCCCGCCATTTTTGCAACATGAATACCAAAACTATGGGTACTACCACCTTTGGTGAGTTTACGTAAAAATATAATTTTATTCCCCACTTCCTTATGGCTCACATGGTAATTATGTACCGTAGGTAATTGTGCTTCTAAATCGTTTAATTCATGGTAATGCGTTGCAAAAAGTGTTTTAGGCTTTTGTGGTGCATTGTATAAATATTCCACAATACTCCATGCAATGGAAATGCCGTCATAGGTTGAAGTGCCTCGGCCAATTTCATCTAATAAAATTAAACTACGCTCACTAATATTATTTAAAATACTTGCAGTTTCAATCATCTCCACCATAAAGGTCGATTCTCCCGCATTTAAGTTGTCATTGGCGCCCACACGCGTAAATATTTTATCGGTAAGTGGGATGGAGGCCTCGCTTGCAGGGACGTAGGAGCCCATATGGGCCATTAAAGTAATTAATGCAGTTTGTCTTAATACAGCACTTTTACCACTCATATTTGGCCCTGTAAGAATAATAATTTGTTGCGTTGCAGGATCAAGGTAAACGTCGTTTGGTATGTAAGCATGGTCGCTAGGTAAACTTTGTTCAATTACTGGGTGTCGACCTGCTTTAATATCCAATATGGCTGTGGAAGTAATTGTTGGTTTACAATATTTTTGCTCCTTTGCAATTTCAGCAAAGCAAATTAAGCAATCCAGCACCCCAACTAACTGACCATTTAATTGTAGCGCATTCATTTCCGCCAAAACTTCGTCCAATAATTTTTGATACAGTTGTTGTTCGAGTGTTAAAATTTTATCCTCAGCACCTAATATTTTTTCTTCATATTCTTTTAATTCAGGCGTAATATATCTTTCCGCTGTAGTTAACGTTTGCTTGCGTATCCATTCAGCAGGCACTTTGTTTTTATGTACATGCGTTACTTCTAAAAAGTAGCCGAACACATTATTGTATCCAATTTTTAAGGAAGAAATGCCTGTTCTTTCAGCTTCTTTATTTTGAAGCTGTGTTAAATATTCTTTTCCACCACTTGAAATATTTCTTAACTCATCTAGTTCAGCTAGCACACCTTGTTTGATAAAGCCTCCTTTTACTGCGGTGGCAGGAGGTTGTTCGATAAGTGTATTGAAAATTGCATTTTTTGCATTGGAGCAAAGGTTAAGGTCAGTGCCAATTTTTTGCAAGTAATTATTGTCAATAGAACCTAATGCTACTTTTATTGCTTCAATAGCTTCCAATGACTTTCCTAATTGCATAAATTCACGGGGCTGCAATTTTCGAGTACTCAGTTTACTTGCCAGCCTCTCCATATCGCCAATTAATTCCACCAAGGCGCTAATTGTTTTTGTTTGCTCAGTCGTTTTTAATAAAGTTTCAACGGCATTTAAACGGTTGTTTATTTGTTCAGGCGCTTGTAAGGGGAATATTAACCAACGCTTCAATAAACGTGCGCCCATAGGGCTTTTAGTATGGTCCATTATTTCTAACAAACCTTTTCTATCTGCACCATTTCCAATTAATTCTAAATTACGGATAGTGAATTTGTCCATCCATAAAATTTCATTTCTTTCTATGCGCCCAATTTTATGAATATGTTGTAGGTGCGGGTGTTCGGTTTCTTTTAAATAATGCAAAATTGCACCAGCTGCAATAATGGCCATATGTTGGTCCTCAATACCAAATCCTTTTAATGTTTGTGTTTGGAATTGTTTAAATAAAAGTTCTGTAGCAAAAGGTTTGTCAAAAATCCAGCTATCAAGGCCGTATATATAAAAGTTATTGCCAAATACTTCTTTAAAAGTAGCTTGATAATTTTTTGGGTATAAAATTTCGGCTGGTTGTAAGCTTTGCAAAAGCTTATCTAAATATTCAGTGTTGCCTTCTGCAATTAAAAATTCCCCAGTGGTGATGTCTAAAAATGCAATACCTCCATGGTCTTTTTCTACATAAATGGCTGCTAAGAAATTATTGTTTTTATGTTCTAGTAATTTGTCATTGGTAGCAATACCGGGAGTAAGCATGTCGGTTACGCCGCGTTTTACGATTCCTTTAACCGATTTTGGATCCTCTAGCTGGTCACAAATTGCAACTCTATGGCCCGCTTTTACCAGTTTGTGTAAATAAGTGTCTAATGAATGGTGTGGGAATCCGGCTAATTCGCTTGAATTGGGTGCACCATTATTACGCTTTGTAAGCGTAATGCCTAATACCTTAGCAGCTACTATCGCATCTTCGCCAAAAGTCTCATAAAAATCACCTACTCTAAACAACAAAATTGCATCGGGATATTTTTGCTTAATAGCCCTATGTTGTTGCATTAGCGGTGTTTCTGCTCTTGATTTTGCCATGGCAACAAACCTACATAATTTTTTTAATATTCGAAAAGCGTACTTTTGCGTATGCGAAAACTGACCATGGATGAATTAGGCAGGAAGTCGGTGGAGGACTTCAAAATGGCCAACAAGAAGTCCATTGTAGTGGTTATGGATAATATTAGAAGTATGCATAATGTGGGGAGTGTTTTTAGAACTGCTGATGGTTTCCTAATTGACGGTATTTGTTTATGTGGTTTTACACCGCAGCCTCCACATAGGGATATTCATAAAACGGCATTAGGGGCCACTGAAACGGTAGATTGGTTGTTTTATGAGCATACTACTGAAGCAGTGTCTGCCCTAAAAGAAAGAGGCTATAAAGTATATGCAATTGAACAAACAGAAGGGAGTATTTCATTGGAACAATTTAAAGGACGATTTCCCAATGTAAAAGACGAATTTTTAGCTTTTGTTTTTGGCAATGAAGTGGACGGAGTGAGTGAAGCAGTAATTGCAGCTTGTGATGGTGTTATTGAAATACCGCAATGGGGGATGAAACATTCTTTGAATATTTCGGTAGCAGCAGCTATTGTATTATGGGAATTTGTAAGGTAAAAACAAGATTTTAAATTTATGTCAGTTGTAAAAAATTATTTAGGGTTAGTAAAATTTTCACATACCATTTTCGCATTACCTTTTGCTTTAATTGGTTTTGCATTGGGTGTGCGGTATCAGCTAATAAACCAGCTAGTCATTGAAAATATTGGGTTTAAATTCTTATTAGTAATTGTGTGCATGTTTACTGCAAGGTCGGCTGCAATGGCTTTTAACAGGTATTTGGACAGACACTTTGATAAACTAAACCCAAGGACTGCAATTAGAGAAATACCAGCAGGTATAATTAAGGCAGAAAAGGCGTTGTTTTTTGTTTTTATAAATGCCATAGTTTTTATAATTGCAACTTATTTTATAAATACCATTTGTTTTTATTTATCGCCAGTAGCGTTGTTTGTGATTTTGTTTTACAGCTATACAAAAAGGTTTACCTATTTATGCCATTTAGTTTTAGGCATTGGGCTTTCCTTGGCACCAATTGGAGCATTTTTAGCGGTGACAGGTGTTTTTGATATATTGCCTTTGTTATTTTCATTCGCTGTTTTATTTTGGGTAAGTGGGTTTGATATAATTTTTGCATTACAGGACGTTGAATTTGACAAGTCACAATCCTTGTATTCCATGCCAAGTTATTGGGGGATAAAAACAGCGTTAAGCATTTCCCGTGTATTGCATATTTTTTCTGCAACCTGTGTAATTATAGCCTTATTTTTTGGCGACTTTGGGTATACTTATATTATTGGGTTACTTGTTTTTATAAGCATGTTAATTTATCAGCATAGTATAGTTAAGCCAACCGATTTGTCTAAGGTTAATATTGCCTTTATGACTGCAAATGGAATTGCTAGTATTGTTTTTAGTATTTTCGTTTTAATTGATTTATTTATTCGATATAATCACTTACTCTAAATTTTAACAAATTGGCACGCATTATTTGTATTGACTATGGGGGTAAAAGGTGTGGGTTAGCAGTGACTGACCCGCTTCAAATTATTGCAACAGCCTTAACAACTGTTGACACTAAGGACTTATTTACGTATTTAGCGGCGTATGTTGCAACAGAACCCGTTGAATTAATCTTAATAGGGGAGCCATTAAATTTAGACGATACGCCTACACACGCTACTCCATTGGTTAAAAAAGCCATTATTGAATTAGCTAAAAAATTTCCAGGCATACCTATTAAAACGGTAGACGAGCGATATAGCTCAAAAAATGCAGTAAGGGCAATGGTAGAAATGGGGATGAAGAAGAACGACAGGCGTGACAAAAAAACCATTGATCGTGTGGCTGCTACCATGCTATTGCAGGAATATCTTACCAACCGACCTTAAACTGCCTATTTATTTCTACCTTTGCATTTATTATAAAGTAGAAGTATGATTTTACCTATTGTTGCCTATGGGGCAGCTATTTTAAGAAAAGTGAGTGCACCTATTGATGCAAACTATCCTAATTTGTCTGAATTAATTGAGTCAATGTGGGAAACTATGTATGAAAGTAATGGGGTTGGCCTAGCTGCACCACAAGTGAATAGAAATATCCGATTATTTGTAATGGATAGCCAGCAAATTTTTGAAAATGTAGAAGATGGGGACGATGTATATCCCGATGCACCTGGCATTAAGCGTGTGTTTATTAATGCACAAATTATTGAAACAGGGGGTAATGACTGGGTGTATAATGAAGGTTGTTTAAGTATTCCTAAAATACGTGAAGACGTGTTAAGAGCAGAAACAGTTACCTTATCCTATTTGGATGAAAAATTTGTGCAACAGGAAGAAACTTTTAATGGGATGACTGCAAGAGTTATTTTGCATGAATACGACCATATTGAAGGGAAGCTATTTATTGATTATATCAAGCCCCTTCGCAAGAAAATGTTACAAGGGAAACTAAACGATATTACAAAAGGGAAAGTAAGGGTAGACTATAAAATGATACAAATAAAGTAATAGTTATGCGCAGTGTATTTTTCTTGTTCTTTACTTTAAGTTTTCTGAATATGCACGCGCAGGACACCATTATAAATAACAATGGTCAAAATTTTACATTGTCCGAAGTAATTGTGCGTAATAATTTTGATTACAAGGACATTCTCCAAAAAATAAAGGAAGACACTAGCTTTTATAAGGCCTTTAGAACTTTAAGAACCATTGGGTACAGCTCGTATAATTTTATTCAAATGATGGATAAAAATAATACTATTCAAGCTACCCTAAATAGTAAAACAAGACAGAACAAGGTTGCTGGCTGCAGAACAATGGACGTGTTAGAAGAAACCATTACGGGTAATTTAAGAAATGCAAAGGGCGATTATAACTATGTAACACCTTCTCTGTATGCTAGTTTATTTTTTACAAAGGGAAGCATTTGCGGGGAAACCAATATAGTGAATGGTAGGACAAGAACCATTGAGGGATCAGGTATTGAAAAAGCAAAGGAACAATTAAAAATGTTGTTTTTTAATCCGGGCCGAAAAATTCCAGGCATTCCTTTTATTGGGAATAAATTAGACTTGTATGACGCCTCTGCACATGAGTTATATGATTATAGGCTGGACTATGTAGAATACCATGGCAAACTAGTGGTTGTGTTTGATGTGCAACCAAAACAGAACTTGAATTTTTTAGCAAACGATAGGATAGTTGTTGACCAAATGATTACTTGGTTTGATCCTAAAACTTTAGAAGTACTTGGCCGTAATTATTCCCTAAGTTATAAGGCGGGTGTTTATGATTTCAATGTTCAAATGGAAGTAGAGATGACTTACTTTAACGGACAATTAGTGCCTAAAATTTTAAGGTATAAAGGTAATTGGGATGTTATTTTTAAGAAAAGAGAAAGGGGCTTATTCACAGCCACTTTATTTGACTTTAAAGCCGCGCAATAAAATTTTCACTAATCCACTGCTAGAAAGCGGCTTTCAATATATTTCACCACTTCTATTAGGCTTCCTGTTTCCTTAAAAATGCGTAGTTGTTGGTCGGCGCCTGTCCCATTTTTAAAAATGCTTGCCACTTTTTCAATATGGCGCCTGCTGCCTAAGCCATCCACAACATCGTCTATAAATTCAAGTAATTCGTCAATTAATGCTTTAACAGGTACTTCTTTTTCTTTACCAAAGTCAATTAAATTTCCTTCAATACCATATCGACTCGCACGCCATTTGTTTTCATTAATTAAAGCGCGCTGGTAATTAATGAAGTTTATGTTTTGCTTCCTTAATGAATAAATTTTAGCACAAAGCGCTTGAAATAGGGCTGCAATAGTTATGGTTTCTTGGGTGGTCATTGGTACGTCACAAATTCTGAATTCAATTGTGTTATACACTGGATGCACGCGTAAATCCCACCAAATTTTTTTTGCATCGTCAATGCAATTTGTTTTTATAAGTACCTGTATAAAATTATCATAAGCTTCTACACTTTCGAAATAGTCAGGGATACCTGTTCTTGGAAATTTGTCAAATACTTTTGACCGGTAACTCTTATAGCCTGTATCACGAGATTCCCAAAAAGGGGAGTTTGTACTTAATGCATAAATATGTGGTAAAAAATAACGGGCTGTATTGGCAATATGAATGGCCATTTTTCGGTCTTCCATTCCCACATGTATATGTAGCCCAAAAATTAAATTGCTTCTTGCTGCTTGCTGTAATTCGTTCAATAAAGCTTGGTACCTAGTTTGGTCTGATACTAATTGTTTTTCCCATAAACTAAAAGGGTGTGTACCCGAAGCGCCAATACTATAACCTAAGCTATTTGCTAAGGCTGCCACCCCAGTTCTTAATTCTAAAATTTCTTTATAGGCTTGGTCCACATTAGTGCAAATACTGGTGCCTACTTCAACCACGGCTTGGTGCATTTCGGCTTTTATCCTTTCTTTAAATAACTTTTCTCCTTCATTCACAATAGCTTGCTGATGGCTTTTTAATTCCTTTGAAGAAGGGTCCAATACCATATATTCTTCTTCTACGCCTATTGTAAATTGTTGTAAGTTATTAGCAGCCATATGGCGTGAATTTACTTAAAATTTGGCATCTATAAAAAAATAAGCAGCACTACTTGTGGTAGGAATTTTCCGTTTCATTTTCTCTTTCTTTTTCGTAGGCCTTAATAATGGCTTTTACAAGTTTATGCCTTACTACATCTTCTTCATCTAATTTTATATGTGCAATGCCTTCTATATGCTCTAAAATACGTACCGCCTTTTCTAAGCCGCTTCTTTGGTTGCGAGGTAAATCTACTTGAGTAGGGTCACCTGTGATAATGGCTTTTGCATTGGATCCTATCCTGGTTAAGAACATTTTAATTTGAAGGTCGTTAGCATTCTGTGATTCATCCAAAATAATAAATGCATTGTCTAATGTACGGCCACGCATGTAGGCTAGCGGGGCTATTTCAATAGTGCGGGTGGACATATAGTAACCTAGTTTGTCCGCAGGAATCATGTCATCTAATGCATCGTACAATGGGCGTAAATAAGGGTCAATTTTTTCTTTTAAATCCCCTGGTAAAAAACCCAAGCTTTCGCCAGCTTCAACGGCTGGCCTTGTTAGTATAATTTTTTTAACAACTTTATTTTTTAACGCTCGCACTGCCAATGCCACTGCCGTATAAGTTTTACCGGTACCTGCAGGTCCTACTGCAAATACAATATCATTTTTATCCACTGCCTGTACTAGCTTCTTTTGGTTTGCCGTTCTTGCGCGTACTGTTTTTCCATTAGGGCCAAACACCAAAACTTCATTTGGGTTTTGCTCAACAAAATTATCAATTACTTCTGCGTCATCGCCACCTAAAATTTGTTCGAAATAATTTTCACTTAGGTGACCATTCCGCTCCATGTATTGGATAATAAGTGTGATTTTTTCTTTGGCTACATCAATTTGTTCAGGTGCTCCGCTTAATTTTATTTGCGTACCTCGGGATAAAATTTTTAGTAAAGGGAAACGTTTTTTTAGGATATCTAATTTTGAATTATTTACGCCGAAAAACTCAATAGGGTTTACGGTGTCTAAACTGATGATAGCTTCTGTCAATGTTTAACATTTAAAGGGTTAGCGAATGGAATAAAACAGCCTAACACAATTTAATTTATTGCTTGAAATTTTCAAGCAATAAATACACACAAATGTGCATTACCTAAAAAGGTAATATTGTGTTAATAGCGTATAATAACATAACACAAGTACTAAGCTAAAAGTTCAAAATAGAATTAGGAAACCTTGTTTAACAATGTTTCAAACTAACAATCATTGCTTTGGGGTCAGCTGCTTTAAAAACGGTGGTCCCAGCTACAAGTATGTCGGCGCCTGCTTTTACCAATTTTGCTGCATTGTGTTCGGTAACACCGCCATCAATTTCGATTAGTGTGCTTGCGTTTGCTACAGCGATCATCTTTTTTAAAGCACTTACTTTTTCATAAGTGTGTTCGATGAATTTTTGTCCACCAAACCCAGGGTTTACGCTCATGACACAAACCACATCAATGTCTTGTATCACATCCTTCAAAAGTTCAACAGATGTATGTGGATTTATTGCTACACCCGCTTTCATTCCTTGAGCTTTAATAAGTTGTAAAGTACTATGTAAATGAGGGCAAGCTTCATAATGAACCGTTAACACATCAGCACCTGCTTTTTTGAATTCAGCAATATATTTTTCAGGATGTACAATCATTAAGTGCACATCTAAAACTTTAGAAGTGGTCTTCTTAATTTGTTCAATTATTGGCAAGCCATAACTAATATTAGGGACAAAGCTTCCATCCATTACGTCTAAATGAAACCACTCCGCTTCACTTTCATTTAGCATAGTACATGCGGCACCTAAGTGTAAAAAATCGGCGGCTAATAAAGAAGGGGCAATAATAGGCATGTTGTGGTTGATTTTTACAAAGTTCTCTTTTTTTTACTAAATAATACCTTCAGACAATGTATTATTTTAGTTTTAAAATGACATATTTATGACATAGTTCAGTCCATTGAAGAGTTTTTCTAGTTATTTTCGCCCAAATTAATAGTTCATGAAGAAATTATCCTTTTTATTGGTTGTATTAATGTCGGTTTTGACTGGGGTTGCACAGAATGATTCCATCTTGTTTGCAGGCGAGCAACATTTTAAAAATGTAATACAATTAACCAATAGCGGCGACAATGCCGAAGCGTATTGGAGTTTTGATAGTAAGCGTATTACTTTCCAAAGGGCCAATCCAAAAGAAGGAATAATGTGTGATGAAATATTCATGGGTTTGGTTCCAATAAATAGCACAACTCCATTTACTTATAAATCAATCAGTGGGGGCAAGGGTCGTACCACTTGTTCTTATTTCACAAAGGACGGCAAGCATATTATTTATGCAACTACAAAAGGGGGTGGTGACCAATGTCCTCCAGCGGTTGACCGTGCAAAGTATGGCAACAAATATATTTGGCCTTTATATAATACCTATGATATTTTCATGGCCGATACCAATGGCGTAGTAGTTAAGCAATTAACCAATGCAAAAGGCTATGATGCAGAAGCCACACTTTCTTATGATGGCAAAAAAATGATTTACTGTAGTGATAAGGACGGTGATTTAGAATTGTACGTAATGAATTTAGCAACGGGTAAAGAAATTCGAGTAACCAAGACATTAGGTTATGATGGAGGGGCTTGGTTTAGTCCGGACGGAAAGAAAATTGTTTGGAGAGCGAGTCGCCCAAAAACCGATGCCGAAATACAAGAATATAAAACTTTATTAAAAGAAGGGATGGTTGCTCCAACTAATATGGAGGTTTTTGTTGCCAATGCTGACGGTACCGACGTTAAACAAATAACGAATTTAGGCCAAGCTAATTGGGCACCTAATTTCACACCCGATGGTAAACATATTATCTTTTGCAGCAATCATGAGTATAAAAGAGGCTTTCCCTTTAATATGTACTTAATTAACTTAGATGGTAGCAACTTGGTTAAAGTGAGTAGAGATAAAGGATTTGATGCTTTTCCTATGTTTAGCCCAGATGGCAAAAGAATCATGTTCTCTTACAACCGAAACAATGGGGGCACCAGGGATACTAATTTATTCGTAGCAGATTGGGTGGACTAGTTCGCTTAAATTTTTATATATTAGCTAATTGAATCTTCAATTGCTCACTATATTAAAAATTATAATATGAATACTGGACTACTGCATTTACATAATTTACTAAGATGGGTG
>CANHAE010000046.1 GCA_947458915.1 Bacteroidota bacterium | reverse complement strand
TTATACTATTATAATACAAGTTTTTAAATATTATAAATTAATTAATATGATAAAAACACTATAAAAACATAATAATTTGTTAATTTACGTATGTGTAAAATATACACATTGTGCGTCTATTTATAGCACACAGATTGCTTGCGAATGAAACAACTAATTGTTATATTATTTTTGATATTAGCAGTAGATGCGAATGCTCAATTGCTTACTACTAACCCTAATTTTATTACGGAGTCTAGTAGCTCATCTATTATTATAGCTGATGCAGCAAAAGGGAATCAAGGTTTAAAAAGTTTTACAGGTGAAGTGTATGTACATATAGGTGTCATTACTAATTTAAGCGTCGCAGGAAGCACTACTAATTGGTGGCGTTATGTTACTAGTGTATGGAATACACCAGCTACTAAATTCAAATGTACAAACCTAGGGAATGATAAATTTTCATTCACAATAAATGGAAACCTAAGAACATTTTTTGGTATCACCAATGCTAGCGAAAAAATTCTTAAAATTGCTGTGCTTTTTAAGGATGCCACTGGTACAAAAGCATTGAGAAATACAGACGGGTCAGATATGTATTTGACTGTTTATGATAGTGGTATTAGTGTTAGGATTGATACACCAATTGCACAACCATTATTAGTGCCACAGCTTGAACCTATCAATAAAAAAATTGGAGATACTTTGTTTTTGAATGCTAAAACTAGTGAGTCCGCAACTATTACTTTTAGTTACAACGACACCCTTGTAAATACAGCTACAGCATCAACCAATTTTTCTACCTATAAAGTAATTAATAAAGTAGGGAATCAGATGGTGCGCGTTCAGGCCGATAATGGAACCAGCATTGTAAAGGACTCAGTACAATTTTTAGTTACTGGTGACATTACTTTTGCTGATTTACCTACAGGAGCCAAAGATGGCATTAATTACGAAGCAGGTGATACTTCTGCAATACTAGTTTTATATGCACCTAATAAGTTTAGTGTTAATGTTATTGGTGATTTTAATAATTGGCAAGCAAGCTTACCTTATGTAATGAAAATGACAAGGGACAGTGCAAGGTTTTGGTTAAGAATTACAGGACTAACACCTGGTGTAGAATATGCTTACCAATATATTATTGATGGCAGTTTAGTGGTAGCTGATTATAATACAGAAAAAGTACTTGACCCCTCACATGATAGTTATATCCCAAATGCTACTTATCCTAATTTAAAGCCATATCCTACAGGCAAAACTACGGGGATAGTTAGTGTGTTACAAACAGCTAAGCCCGTTTATAATTGGAAGTATACAAGCTTTACGAGGCCAGATAAAAAGAACTTAATTATTTACGAAGTACTGCTACGTGATTTTTTAGCAAAACAAAATTTCAATTCATTAAGGGATACTATACCGTATTTAAAAAAATTAGGTATTAATACGATTGAATTAATGCCAGTTTCTGAATTTGAAGGCAATGACAGTTGGGGATACAACACCAATTTCTATTTTGCTTTAGATAAATACTATGGAACGGAATTGGCATTTAAAGAATTTATTGATTCTGCACATGCGCAAGGGATTGCAGTAGTTATGGACTTAGTGCTAAATCACACTTTTGGTTCTTCTCCCCTGGCGCAGATGTATTGGGATGGCACTAATAGTAGGCCTGCATCCAATAATCCTTGGCTAAATCCGATTGCTAAACACCCTTTTAATGTGGGTAATGATTTAAATCACGAATCAGCTGCCACAAAATTATTAGTTTCAAGGGTGGCTAGACATTGGTTAAGCCAATACAAACTAGATGGTTTTAGGTGGGACTTATCAAAAGGTTTTACTCAAAAAAATAATTTAACAGATGTGAATGCTTGGGGATTATATGATGCGTCAAGAATTGCCATTTGGAAAACTATTTATGACACTATGCAAAAAGTTACACCAAATAGTTACTGCATACTTGAACATTTTGCTGATAATACTGAAGAAAAAGAATTAGCAGACTATGGCATGTTACTTTGGGGTAATATAAATTATAGTATGAACCAGGCTACTATGGGCTATGCCACGGAAGCTAATTTTAGTACAGGCTTTGCAAATAACAAGTCATGGACAAAGCAGCATTTAGTAACGTATATGGAAAGTCATGATGAAGAACGTTTAATGTATAAAAATAGTAATTACGGTAACGTGAGTGGAACTTACAATATTAAGGATTTGGCAACTGGTTTAAAACGCAATGAAATGGCTGCTGCTTTTTGGGCACTTACTCCGGGCCCTAAAATGATGTGGCAATTTGGAGAATTAGGGTATGACTATTCTATTAATACCTGTACCGACGGGACAGTAAATAATAATTGCAGGCTTTCGGTTAAGCCTTTGAAATGGGATTACTTAAGTGTGGCTTCTCGAAAACAATTATATAATAGTTATGCGCAGTTTTTAAAATTAAGAAACAATCCAAGTTATTTAAATGATTTTATCTCCAATAAATATACTGTCAATACTACAGATGTTGTTAAGACAATGCAGTTGGATGGAGATTCTATTAAAATTATAGTTATTGGCAATTTTGATGTAGTAAGTCAAACTAAATCTATTAGTTTTCCGGCAAATGGGTTTTGGTACAGTTATTTAACAAATAAGTACCAAATGGTATATAATGGAAGTACGTCTATAACCTTGGCTCCTGGAGAATACCAGGTGTATACAAATAAAAATTTTTCAAACCAAGTTGTAACCGATGTTTTAAACCTAGGGATGCCTAGTTTGGATATGACATTAAAGTGTTATCCAAATCCAATTCAGCATAATTCTATAGTAGAATATACCTTGCCTGAAAACGGGAATGTATCTATTAAAATGTATGACATGAATGGCGCTGATTGCGGCTTACTTTATAACGGGTATCAATTCAAAGGCTTGCAAAAAATGAACATCTTTAATAATAAAAATATGCAAACAAAAGGTGTATATTTTTTATCAATTATTTTAAACCAAAAACAAAAAATACATAAAATTCTAATTACAAACTAACAATTATTCAACTTGAAATCGTAAATCTATGAACATGAAAAAAACACTTGTCGCTTTGTTGCTTGCAGTATTCTGCTTGCCTGCATTCGCGCAAGATCGTACGGTTACTGGTAAAGTAACCGACGCCAAAGATGGCTCGCCTCTGGTAGCAGCATCTGTGGCTGTCAAGGGAACAGCTAAGGGTGCTAGTACTGCCAATGATGGTACTTTTACTTTAAAAGTTCCCGCTTCAGCTAAAACGCTAGTAGTCACTTTTTTGAACTATGCTTCAAAAGAAGTGAGTATTGAAGGAACTAACAACATTAATGTAGCCTTAACGCAAACAACGGACCAATTAGGGGATGTTGTAGTTATTGGTTACGGTACTGCCAGAAAAAAGGATTTAACTGGTTCTGTTGTAAGTGTAACTTCAAAGGATTTCGTTAAAGGGCAAAACACTTCTGCTGAACAGCTTATTGCTGGTAAGGTAGCGGGTGTGCAAATCACTTCTAATGGTGGTGCTCCTGGTGCAGGAAGTACTATTAGAGTTAGAGGCGGTGCTTCTTTAAACGCGAGCAATGACCCATTAATCGTAATTGATAATGTGCCAGTTGCTAGCGGTGAAATTTCTGGTGTTGCAAATCCACTTGCAATGATTAACCCAAATGACATCGAATCATTTAACATCCTGAAAGATGCATCTGCTACAGCCATTTATGGTTCAAGAGCTTCTAATGGTGTAATTATTATTACTACTAAAAGAGGTGCAAAGGGTGCAACTAAACAAAACTTCTCTTCGCAATCTTCTGTAGGAATGAATGCGAATAAAGTGAGTGTTTTAAGTGGTGATGAATTCAGGAACTATGTAAATGAAAATGGTACAGTTGCGAACAAAGCTTTATTAGGTACTGCAAGTACCGATTGGCAAAATCAAATCTATAAGGCTGCGTTTACACAGGAAACTAATTATAATATCGCAGGTGCTATGAGCGCTGTACCTTACCGTTTTTCAATTGGTAATTTATACCAAGAAGGTACTTTGAAAACAGGTAAATTAGAAAGAACTACAGTTGGCTTGAATTTAAGTCCTCGCTTTTTTGATAATTCATTGAAGATTGATTTGAATGTTAAGACATCAATGACTAATAGTAGGTTTGCTGACCAAGGCGCTATTGGTTCTGCTATAGGATTTGATCCAACAAAACCAGTTTATTCTAATGATCCATTAATGTTTGGTGGGTATTATGAATTCTTGGACGCTGGATCAATTAGTGGTTTAGCTGGTCTTGCTCCAAAAAATCCATTAGGATTACTAGAGCAAAGATTAGACAGAGGTAAAGTAAATCGTACCATTAGCAATATTGATATCGATTACACCTTACCTTTCTTTAAGGATTTAAGAGCGCATGCAAACGTGGGTATCGATCATTCTATTGGTCGTGGTACTAATTTTATTCCTGTGACAGCTGCAGCTACTTACCAAAGAGTAAATGGAATGAGCGGTGTTGATAACGAATACAGACAAGTAAATACAAATTTATTGGCTGAATACTATTTAAACTATTCTAAATATGTTAATAGTATCGAAAGTAAGTTTGATGTGGTTGCTGGTTATGCATACCAGGATTTCAAAACAAAGAAGTTTAATTACCCAGATAGGCTTGCTTACGATAGAACTATTGTAACAGCTCCAAATTTTGCGTTTGATATTCCTCAAAATAGATTAGTTTCTTTTTACGGAAGAGCTAATTACGCATTTAAAGGACGTTATTTATTAACTGCTTCTGTTCGTCAAGATGGATCATCAAGATTCAGTAAGGAAAACAGAACTGCGGTATTCCCTTCTGCTGCTTTGGCATGGAAAATTTCTGACGAAAGCTTCGTGAAACAAGTTCAAAGCATCTCAGAACTTAAATTAAGAGTAGGATATGGTGTTACTGGTCAACAAGATGGTATAGGAAACTATGATTACTTATCTTATTATTCTTTAAGCGGTCAAGAAGGTAAATACCAATTAGGTAGTACTTTTTACAACATGTATGCACCAGGTGGTTATTATGGTGCAAGGAAATGGGAACAAACTGCAACTTATAATATTGGTTTAGATTTCGGCTTATTTAATAACAGAGTAACTGGTAATATTGACGTTTACCAAAAAAATACAACTGACTTATTAAACCTAATTGGTCAGCCAGCAGGTACTAACTTCTCAAACCAAATTATTGCCAACGTGGGTGATATGGAAAACAAAGGGGTTGAATTTAGCGTTAATATACAAGCTATTAAAAAACCAACCTTCACTTGGGATTTAGGATTTAACATTACCCTTAACAAGAACGAAATCACTAAGTTAACCATTGCTCCAGATTCAACTTACCCAGGAAATAAATTTGGAGGTATTTCTGGCGGTGTAGGTAACACTATTTTAATTAATTCAGTAGGTTATAACAGAGGCGCTTATTATGTTTTCCAACAAGTATATGACGCTAATGGTAAGCCAATTGAAGATTTGTTTGTAGATAGAAATAAAGACGGTGTTATTAACGACAAGGACCAATACCAATACCAAGGAGCAGATCCTAAATTGTTCTTAGGCTTTACAAGTAATTTCACTTATAAGAAATGGAATGCTGGCTTTGTATTAAGAGCGAATGTGGGTAATTACTTATATAATAATGTAAGCAGTACTCGCGCAAACTATAAATCTATTTCTAGTTTAGCTACACACCTTGGTAATGCATCAGCATATATTTTAGAGACAAAGTTTAAGGGTGGTGGTGTGAATCAATTAATGAGTGACCTATTTGTTGAGAACGCATCGTTCTTAAGAATGGACAACATTAACATTGGTTACAATGCTGGTAAAGTATTAGGAGCTGATTTGAGAATTAATGCAAGTGTACAAAATGCATTTATTATCACAAATTACACAGGGTTAGATCCTGAAGTAGGTGGCGGTGTTGATAATAATTTTTATCCTCGCCCTCGCGTATTCTCATTAGGATTTAATTTTGATTTTTAATCAATAGAAAATAAATAGTTTATGAAAAATAATTTAAATAAAATCGGGTTCATGTTGAGCTTAGTCGCGGTCCTATTTGGCGCTTGCGTTAAGAAACTCGACTTATTGCCTACAAACGACATTACGTCGGATGTAGTGTATTCCACGGCAGACGGCTATAAAAAAGCTTTTGCAAAGGTTTATGGTAGTTTTGCATTAGGTGGAAATAATGGTGCAAATGGAAGTGGTGATATTCAAGGTATTGACGGTGGATTTTCCGATTTCTTCCGCTTGTACTGGAATGCACAAGAATTAACAACCGATGAAGCTGTAGTTGGTTGGGGTGACGCTGGTTTGCCTGATTTTCACAATATGAATTGGTCTGCAAATAACCAATTTATTAAAGCGTTATACTATCGTTCTTTTTATCAAATCACTGTTGCAAACGATTTTATTCGTCAAGCTTCAGATTCATATTTAGCAGCAAGAGGAATTGCTTCAGCGGATGTTGATAATATTAAAAAGTACCGTGCAGAAGCAAGATTTTTAAGAGCTTACCAATATGCAGTGTTGATGGATTTATTCGGAAATCCTGCATTTATTACTGATTCAATTGCTATTGGTACTGCATTGCCTACGCAAATTCAACGTGCACAATTATTCAGCTACGTTGAGAAAGAATTAAAGGAAATTGAACCTTTATTAGCTGCACCAAAAACAAATGAATATGGTAGAGCCGACCAGGCTGCTGTATGGGCTTTGTTAGCAAGAATTTATTTGAATGCCGAAGTGTATACAGGTACCGCAAAAAATACGGAAGCAATCACTTATTCATCTAAAGTAATCGGAGCTGGGTATACTTTGCTTCCAGATTACACTAAATTAATGAGAGCTGATAACAACGTAGGGAATACTGAATTTATATTTACAATCAACTACGATGGTAAAAATACAACCAATTGGGGTGGTACTACTTACTTAACACATGCGGCTGTTGGTGGAAACATGGCTGCGGCTGATTTCGGAATTGGCGGTGGATGGGGTGGTCTTAGGACTACTAAAAGTTTTGTAACTGCTTTTGACTATGACTTAAACTTAAGTGCAATTACTGCAACCCTTGGTGCTGAAACTATTTATGGCCTTGTAGGTTCTGCGGTAAATGATTGGGGTGCAACTCCGGATGTTAAATTTTACCAAACTGCAACTGCTGGTACATATGAAGCATATGTGAAATTTAAGAAAGGGGATTGGAAAGTGAGAACTAACAATAGCTGGAATGTAAACTATGGCGATTCAGACAAAAACGGTGTGTTAGATCAAAATAATGATAATAATATCGCTACAGAAGCTGGCTATTATAAAATCACTTTGAATAGCGCAAATTTAAATTACACCGTTACTCCAATAGCTGACCAAAGAGCCCAATTCTATACTAATACAAATGGTGTGGATATTAAAGACATTGGTGATTTCAAGGATGGGTATGCTATCACTAAGTTTAAAAACTTAAAAAGCGATGGTTCAATGGGATCAGATGCGACACAGGTTGACATTGATATGCCTATTTTCCGTTTAGCTGAAATGTATTTAATATATGCTGAAGCTGTTAAAAGAAGCGGAGGTGGATCTTTGACCTTGGCAGTTGACTACTTAAACAAGTTACGTGAGCGTGCTTACAAAAATAAAAACGGTAATATCACTTCTTACGACTTAGATTATATTTTAGCCGAAAGAGCACGTGAATTATACTGGGAAGGACACAGAAGAACAGATTTAATCCGTTTTGGTGATAAATTCACAACTGCTAGTTATTTATGGCCTTGGAAAGGTGGAATTGCAGCTGGCAAAGGAGTGGAGTCCCACAGAAAGCTTTATCCTATTCCAACTGACGATTTAACCGCTAATCCTAACTTAAAGCAAAATACTGGTTATTAAAATTTAAGATATCATTCTTTAAAAACGAATACACATGAAAACATTATTTAACAAATTTCTCTTTGTTGCAACCCTTAGCTCAATGCTTTGGGCTTGTAAAAAAGAAGGACAATTGGTTACAGTTGGTACTGGGACACCAGCAGTTATCACTACTTCTGCGACTTCCGTAGTATTAACTAAACCAAACCTAGCAAACGTAGCAGTTACTGTATCAGTAGCTCCTGCTAATTTCGGTTTTGATGCAGCAGTTACTAATACAATACAAATTGCAAAAACAGGTACAAGCTTCGCTTCAGCTAAAGAAGTAATTATGAGTACAGGTGCTGTAAGCAAAAGCTTTACGCATTTGGAAATGAACAATTTACTTTTATCAATGGGTTTTGCACCTGAAGTTGCAGGAAGCATAGATATAAGGTTAAAGTCAACCGTTTCATCAAGTGTTGGTCCTATTTATTCAAATGTGAAAGCAGTTACTGCAACTCCATTTGCTTTAGTAGGTATTTTGTATATGGCAGGAGCACACAATGGCTGGACTTTCGCAAATGACAGTGTTATTTCTCCAGAAGGAGATGGCATACATTCAGCAATTATTCAATTTAAACAATCTAAATCGATGTTTAAGTTGTCTAAAACAAGAGAATGGAGTAATGTTTATGGAAGTAGTTCTGAAGCTGTAACTAGTAGCTTAATGGTAGGTCCTGGGGATATACCAAGTGCATTAGTTGGACCAGATCTTACTAGTCCATATACTTATGACAACTACAAAGTGACCGCAAATACGAATAGCTTAGCGATTACTTATGATTTGTTTTCTTGGGGGCTAATTGGTGATGCTACTCCAGGTGGATGGGGCGATGATACACCAATGAAGTATAATAATACTACTAAAACTTGGTCACTAACTGTTAATTTAGGTGCAGGGTTTATTAAATTCAGAAAAAACCATAATTGGGGTTTAAGCTTAGGTGGTTCTAATGGCACATTAACATCGGACAATGGACCTAATATTCCAGTAACTGCTGGTAATTATACTATTGTGGCGACTATTAATGAAGCAGCTTATAACACAAGCACTTACACAATTACAAAGAACAATTAATAACCCGCTGGTTATTTATATAAACAAAGCCTTCCCAATTTGGGGAGGCTTTGTTATTTCAAAAAGGCATCCATGGCAATGGTGGGTTTACCATCGTTTGAAAATGCCCCCATATTATAGCCCTGCCAATTATTATGACATTCGGGTTCCCAATAAAAAACACCAAGGCCTTTATTATTAGGTAGTGATTTATTTTTTGCTATCATGTCCAATAAGAAATTTTTACAATCTGCAGCTTTTGTTACATCCATGCCTACTTCGCTAATCATAATTTCTTTTCCGTACCTGCTTACCATATCAAGCATATTTTGATAACATTGGTTATTTGTTACTTGCCAATTACTCGCGTCAGGATAAAGTGACATAGCTATCACATCGTAGTCAACTTGGTTGTTAGTTAAGCCATCAAACATCCATCTAAACATAGCATTGTCATACCCATTGGAAATATGTATGATTATTTTTGAGCTAGCACTAACCTCCCTAACTGCTTTGGCACCTGCTTTTAGCAAAATGGCGAAATTGGACATATTTTTTGAAGCCCTGCCTTCTTCCCAAAGCATACCATCATTGGTTTCGTTACCAATTTGTATCCATGTGGGTGTAATGCCGTTATTTTTTAATTGTGCAACTACATCTTTGGTATAAGTATATACAGTGCTAGCAAGTGCATCAAAATTTAAGTTTGTCCAGGCTGCAGGTTTGTTTTGCTTACCTGGGTCGGCCCACCAGTCGCTGTAATGGAAGTCAATCATAATTTTCATACCCAAGGCTTTTGCTCTTTTCGCTTGGGCTATAACATCTGCTGTTCCACAATAACCTGCTGTAGGGTTTACCCATACTCTTAAACGAATGGAGTTAATTCCTTTGGTTTTTAGTAAAGCAATACAATCCATTTGCTTTCCATTGGCATCATAAAAAAGTTTGCCTTCTTTCTCCATCTGGCTTAACCAACCAATATCAGCTCCCTTGGCAAAAAAAACAGTATCCTTATTTACTATTGGTTGCGTCGGAACCTTAGCGGTACCCTTGGAACAACTAGCGAACAGAGGAAATATATAAAAGAGGCATCGAAAAAATAGTAGTTTCATATTATTGATTCATTTAGGTTTAACAAATTTAGTAAAGGCAATTTAATTGGTTTACAAGCCTTCAATTTATGATTTTCATTTGGATACATTAGAATAAATTTATTCTTTTAGGGACGCCACTACTTATCTTTGTAGCATCTAAAGCAAAATTTGTAATAATGAGTTACCCAGTTGAATATTTAAAAAAAGAAGTATTACATGCATTACGTTATCATTTTATAAAGCAACCTGAAATTAAAGTATTAATGCTTATTGTAAATATTTATGCGATTGCAACTGCGGCTTTGCTATTTATGAAAAAAATTCGACCAGAACTTTTTTTATTAGGGTCGGTATTGTGGATCATACTCATGTTGTTTTTTTGGTATTTGTTACCCTTAATGTTTTATAAGAAAACACAATTTTTTAAAGAAGATTGGGAATTCAGCTTCAACGAATCAGGGGCGGCATTAAATAATAATAAGGGCACTGCTGAGTGGCACTGGAACGAAGTAGTACATTATTTTGAAAGCCCTGTTTTTTTTCATTTTTATTTTGGACCCAAGAGTTTCTTTATAGTCCCTAAAACAAATTTGCCTTACGAGCAGCAGCATGAATTACGTGGCATACTTAAGGGGAAGTAATTGCTAGTAGGGGGTTTCAGTAGTTTCTTTACTACCCCTTGTTCGTTTATGGTTGTTACGCTAACTAAATAGGTTAAAACAGGCCTGTTTATTCGTTTGTTTTAAGCCTTAAGAGGGTTAAAAAGCCTGATTTTAGCCTTAATTGAACAACTACTCCAAAATGTGCAAACAAAAAGGCAAATAAAGTAGGGCAATTTTGACAAAAAGTATATTTTTGCGCCGTAAACAAAACTATTTACAATGTCAGACATCGCTACAAGAGTTAAGAAAATCATCGTTGACAAATTAGGAGTGGACGAAGCAGAAGTTACTAACGAAGCTTCATTTACAAACGATTTGGGTGCCGATTCATTAGACACAGTTGAGTTGATCATGGAATTTGAAAAAGAATTCAACATCTCTATTCCTGATGAACAAGCAGAAACAATTACTACTGTTGGTCAAGCTGTTGCTTATTTAGAAGAGCACGCGAAATAACTTAATTAGAAGTTTCTAGTTTAACCATCGGCATATTTTAATCCGCCTTTTTTAGCCTTTGCTTTAAAGGCGGATTCTTAATTTTTAAAACTAAAACATGCAAACTAAACGCATTGTAGTTACAGGGATTGGGGCCTTAACGCCATTAGGTAATAACCTTGAAACCTACTGGGATAATTTAATTAATGGAGTATCTGGTGCGGATATGATTACTCAATTTGATGCGTCCAAGTTTAAAACAAAGTTTGCATGTGAAATAAAAGGATTTGAGCCGACCGATTTTATGGATCGTAAAGAAGCTCGAAAATTAGATAGGTTTGCTCAAATTGCACTTGTGGCAAGTGACCAGGCAGTGTTAGATGCTGGAATTACAAAAGAGAATGTTGACCACGATAGGGTAGGTGTTATTTTTGCAAGTGGTATTGGTGGTTTAACAACTTTTACCGAGGAAGTAACCAATTTCGTAAATGGCGACGGAACACCTAGGTTTAACCCCTTCTTCATCCCCAAAATGATTTTAGATATAGCAGCTGGACAAATTTCTATGAAACATGGTTTTCGTGGTCCAAACTATGCAGTGGTAAGCGCATGTGCATCTAGCACAAATGCAATTGTTTCGGCAATGGATAATATAAAATTAGGTAAAGCAGATATTATTATTACTGGCGGGGCTGAATCGGTTATTGGTGTTGCAGGTATGGGCGGTTTTAATGCAATGAAAGCAATGAGTGAGCGTAACGACGACCCTAAAACAGCCAGCCGTCCTTATGACAAAGACCGTGATGGTTTTGTGATGGGAGAAGCTTCGGGTGTATTAGTATTTGAAGAATTAGAACACGCAAAAAAACGTGGTGCAAAAATATATTGCGAAGTAGTGGGTGGTGGAGCCACAGCTGATGCTTACCATTTAACAGCACCGCATCCAGAAGGACTAGGTGCAAAGAATGTAATGCTTGCTGCATTGCGTGATGCAGAAATGCAACCAAATGAAATTGATTACATCAATACACATGGTACTTCTACTCCATTAGGAGATATTGGAGAAGCAAAGGCCATTGTTTCTGTTTTTGGAGAACATGCCTATAATTTAAATATTAGTTCAACAAAATCAATGACAGGCCATTGCTTAGGCGCTACTGGTGTTATTGAAGCAATTGCTTGTATTCAGTCGGTTATTCATGATATTGTACCTCCAACTATTAATCACTTTACGGACGACCCAGAATTGGATACAAGGCTTAATTTTACATTCAATAAAGCACAAAAAAGAATTGTCAATGCTGCATTAAGCAATACTTTTGGTTTTGGTGGACATAACGCTTGTGTGATTGTAAAAAAATACAAGGCTTAATTAATTTCAATAAGTGAAAAAAATACACCAATTAATTTCTTTTTTCAAACGGTCATCTGATTTTGAAAAAAATTTAATTCATTTAATTGGGTATCGCACAACTAGTATTATACTTTTCCAAACTGCATTGAATCACAGGTCTGTAAAAGACAATCCTTCAGAAAATAATGAACGCTTGGAATTCTTAGGGGATTCGGTTATTAGCACTGTGGTAGCCGATTATTTATTTAAAAAGTATGCTTATAAGGGAGAGGGTTTTTTGACTGAAATGCGCAGTAAAATGGTAAACAGGCAACAGTTAAATAGTATCGCATTGCAAATGGGTTTAAAAAAAATGACTCGGTTTAATAAGTTGGACAACGGGCTAAGGACGAGTCAAATTTTCGGAAATACGTTAGAGGCGCTAGTAGGTGCTATTTACTTAGATAAAAAATACGACTTTACTAGAACATGGATTATTGAAAAAATGATTCAGCCCCATTTGTTCATGGACGACCTAGAACAAATTGATATAAATATTAAGAACAAAATAATTGGTTGGGCTTTGAAACAAGGGAAGCAAGTTGATTTTGTGCTAGCTGGAGAACAATTGGAAGGAAGACGTCGCTTATTCACCATTAACGTTGTTTTGGATGGAGAAGTGGTGACCAGCCAAAAAGGCTTCACTAAAAAGGATGCAAGTCAAATTGCTGCTCAAAAAGCGATTGAATTACTTGGTATTTAATCTTTTACGCTTCTTTACTTTTTTGCTTGACAAAGTTCAATAAGCACCCCGTTGGTATCCTTAGGGTGAACAAAGCAAACCAATTTATTATCTGCCCCCTCTTTTGGGTGTTCATTTAACAAGGTAAAACCTTCGGTTTTTAATCGTTGCATTTCTGTGTAAATATCGGCAACTTCAAATGCAATATGATGCATTCCTTCCCCTCTTTTTTCTATAAACTTGTCAATTACGCCTCCGGGGGTTTGACTTTCCAAAAGCTCTATTTTTGACTGGTTGTTTAAGAAAAAGGCAGTGTTTACTCCTTCAGCATCAACACTTTCGGTCTTGTAGCAGGTAGTATTAAATAATTTTTCAAATAGCGGTATACTTTTCTCAAAACTCTTAACTGCTATTCCAATATGCTCCACTTTGTATTCCATGTTTTTTTGCTTTACGAATTGGGAAAAAATTGATGACGAATGTCATAGAAATCCCAATTTTACTTGTTTAATCTTTACTTTTGTGTCTTAGACAAAAATAAATGTTCGATATGTTAAAATTACCAATTTATCTTGATCATAATGCAACTACTCCAATGGATCCTAGAGTATTAGAAGCAATGATTCCTTATTTCACCGAGAATTTCGGTAATGCAGCTAGCAGAAACCATTCTTTCGGCTGGCATGCAGAAGAGGCAGTAGATTATGCACGTGAGCAAATTGCGCAATTAATAGGTGCCGATCCGAAGGAAATTATTTTTACATCAGGTGCGACAGAAGGTGATAATTTGGCAATTAAGGGTGTATATGAAATGTACGCAAGCAAAGGAAATCACATCATTACTGCTACAACAGAACATAAAGCTGTTTTAGATACTTGCAAACACCTTGAAAAACTAGGAGCTGAGGTTACTTATTTAGAAGTACAGCCCGATGGATTAATTGACTTAAAAGAATTAGAAGCTGCAATGAGACCAACCACTATTTTGGTAGCTATCATGTATGCAAATAATGAAATTGGTGTAATACAACCAGTAAAAGAAATTAGTGCAATTGCGAAAAAGCATGGTGCATTATTTTTTACCGATGCTGTTCAATCTGTCGGCAAAATACCGGTAGATGTTAATGCAGACGGCATTGATTTAATGGCATTCACTGCCCACAAAATGTATGGTCCTAAAGGAGTTGGTGCATTATATGTTAGACGTAAAAATCCTCGTGTTAAAGTAACTGCACAAGTTGATGGTGGTGGTCACGAAAGAGGAATGCGTAGTGGCACATTAAATGTTCCTGGTATTGTGGGATTTGGTAAAGCTTGTGAATTAGCGAGAACCGAAATGGAAGCAGACACTGCAAGAATTTCAAAATTAAGAGATAAATTAGAAAATGCATTAAAGCAAATTGACGAATCGTATGTAAATGGAAATCCAGCTCACCGTTTACCACATGTAAGCAATATTTCTTTTAAATATGTAGAAGGAGAAGGTTTAATGATGGGCTTTAATAAAGACATCGCTTTATCTTCTGGTTCGGCTTGTACCTCAGCATCACTTGAGCCTAGCTATGTATTAAAAGCATTAGGCTTAGGAGACGATTTAGCACATAGTTCATTACGTTTTGGTTTAGGGAGATATACCACTGAGGAACAAATTGATTTCACTATCAAAGCAGTAACTGACACTGTATTGAAATTGAGAGAAATGAGTCCTTTATGGGAAATGTTTAAAGAAGG
>CANHAE010000045.1:0-15541 GCA_947458915.1 Bacteroidota bacterium | reverse complement strand
GTCTTTTCTTCTCACATCTATTAATAAATCATCTTCTTTAATTTTTTCAATTTCGTTCCAATAAAAAATACGCAAGCGTTCAAGTAAAATATTCTCCTCAACAAAGCCAGCCATATTAACCGGATCCTTAGCTGAAGAATATGGAGGGGCATAAGCATGTTCGAATTCGATTAACTCATAAATAGTGCTTTTGCGTTTAATTAAGGAGGCAAGTATGTCAATGCGTTTGTCAACCCCATCATATCCAGCTATTTGGGCACTATACAATTGACCAGTTGCAGGTGAAAACGCAATTTGAATACTCATTTGGGTCGAGCCGGGATAATAACTTGCATGTGAGCCATTATGCGTTGTTGACACTATATGCTTAATATTAGCTGTAGCAAGGTGTTTGGCCGCAGTACCTGCTGTAGCAACCGTCATATCGAATACTTTAACAATAGCTGTATTAATTGCCCCATGATATACTTGTACGTTTCCAAGCACTACATTATTTGCACAAATACGGCCTTGTTTATTCGCAGGACCTGCTAAATAAGTAATTAAAGGTTGTTGTGTAATAGGATTTTTAAATTCAATCGCATCGCCTACTGCATAAATATCCGGGTTTGAAGTTTGTAAAAATTCGTTGACCCAAATACCGCGCGCTTCTCCAATTTTAAGGCCCGCCGCTGCAGCAAGCCTTGTATCAGGCTTAACACCTATTGATAAAAAAACCACATCAGCATCTAAGGATGCCCCTGTTTTTAAATTCACTTTTAATTGTCCATCTATTTTATCAAAACCAGTAACTGCATTACTTAAAAGTAAATGCACCCCCTTGGTGCGTATATGTTGTTGCACAATGGCTGCAATTGGGTAATCGACCGGTGCTAAAATTTGGTTGCCCATTTCAATCACAGTCACATCCAACCCTAAATCAAGTAAATTTTCTGCCATTTCTAAACCAATAAAACCAGCACCTATGACAACCGCTTTTTTTACTGTCTTTTGTGACACATACGATTTTATATAATCCGTGTCGTTCACGTTTCTTAATGTAAAAATACCTTCGTTTGTAATGCCGGGTAATGGTGGGCGAATTGGTTCTGCACCTGGGGACAATACAAGCTTACCATAACTTTCTTCGTACTCCTCACCTGTAGTTAAATTCTTTGCCTTTATTATTTTCTTTTCAGGTTGTACTTCTAATACTTCCGTTAACACGCGCACATCAATATTAAAACGTTGTTTAAAAGAAGCGGCAGTTTGCACGAATAACTTGTTTCTATCACTTATGACATTTCCAATATAATAAGGCAGGCCACAATTAGCATAAGAGATATAGGCTCCTTTTTCAAAAATTATTATTTCGGCATGTTCATCAAGCCTTCTTAATCTTGCTGCAGTGCTAGCACCACCAGCAACTGCGCCAACTATGATATATTTCATATAGATTTATTAGACTACAAATGTCTACTTATATTAGAAAATTAATTGTGACAACAGTCACATGTAATAAAATTGCACGGTCGCCAAAATAGTTATGTATCCTTTTGATTGCGTTATATATTTTACAGATTATGCACTCCAAGTTAAACTTTAACATTCCGTTTATGTCAAACAAAGCGAATATCCATTACTTTAAATTAAATACACTTTAGCATATGAATAAGCCAATACTAGTAGCCTTGTCATTTTTTGTAGGAATTGGGTTAATCTCAAGCTGTTCAAAGAATGATACTACTCCTACAGCGACCACTTTAGACCCCTATTTAGCCATAAAATCAGCTTTTGGCGCTGCTATTGACTTTAATAACCTGAACAACTATGCTGCCCAATCAAGGCCCTCGTATATACTGAATGATAATTCCGGTGGCAACGCAATTTCAGATAAAAAAGCAACCTTAGGTAGGGTGTTATTTTACGATAAAAACCTAAGTATTAATAATACTATTTCTTGTAGTAGTTGCCATTTGCAATCCTTTGCATTTGGAGATACTTCAATTACAAGCGATGGTGTTTTAGAAGGCCAAACTATACGACATTCGATGCGTTTAGTAAATACCCGTTTTTCAAACGAAGCAAAGTTTTTTTGGAATGAGCGTGCTGCTTCATTGGAAATTCAAACCACAATGCCAATTCAAGATCATGCTGAAATGGGTTTTAGCGGTGTAAATGGCAGGCCGAATTTAACCACCCTGCTTAATAAGTTAGCTAGCATAAAATATTATAAAGAATTATTTAATGCAGTTTACGGTGACACCATTGTTACTGAAGTAAGGCTGCAAGAATCAATGGCTCAATTTATTAGGAGTATCCAATCCTTTGACTCAAAATTCGATATTGGAAGAGGCCAAGTGAATAATGACAATAATCCATTTCCAAACTATACAGCACAAGAAAATACAGGCAAAAATTTATTTTTAGCTCCTCCGGTATTTGACGGCAGCGGAAATAGAATAGGTGGTGGGCTTGGCTGTAATGGCTGCCATAGGGCACCAGAATTTGACATAGACCCTAATACGAGAAATAATGGTATTGTTGGAACAATAGGAAGTTCAGCGCTAGACCTTGCAAATACAAAAGCACCTTCCTTAAGAAACTTAATTAGGCCGGATGGCGTTTTTAACGGCCAAATGATGCACACTGGACAATTTAAAACTTTTGAAGAAGTGCTTGCTCATTACAATAATATACCGAATATAGTAGGTAATAATAATCTAGATGCAAGGTTAAGGGTAGCAAATACTGGGAATAAGTTACAGCTAACGCAAACAGAAATTAATGCAGTGGTTGCGTTTATGAAAACACTTAGTGGCACAGCAGTTTATACCGATCCAAAATGGTCAAACCCGTTTTTAATTAACTAGCTCTCCTTAAATTTCAATTGCCCTATTTATAAAAGAAATAAAGGGTGTCATTGTTTGAAAAATAGAAATTGTTTTTTTTAGTAAATCCTTATCTAACAACTCGGCATCGCTAATGGGTAATGAAACAATAAAACTTTTAAGTTTTAAGTACTCAATGGCAGGGTTATCGATTTCATAGTCCTTTGGGGGCCTCACTAATTTATTTGAACTATCTAGTTCGTTAAAGTTTTTTTGAAATTTTTTTTGCTTTATTAAGCTAGAAAATTCTTTGAAACAATAGTCTATTTCTTGCCTCACCTTTTTTAATTCTGGTGCCATTGGCATCCACAAGCCTCCACCAATAAAAGAAGCGCCAGGTTCTAAATGGAAATAATACCCAGCACATTGTATTTTTTTGCCTCCTTTACTAAAGCTAGCGCCAAAATTAGTTTTGTACGGATCCTTGTTTTTACTAAAACGCACATCCCTATTAATTCTAAAAACACATTGCTTTGGAGCAAGTTCGGCTAATGTATTATCGGTTTTTTGAATCCCGTTTAATACGGCTTCTACAAATAGCAAATAATCGGCTTTTGCAAGGTCGTATTTAAGCTTATTCGCTAAAAACCAATCCCTGTTATTGTGTTTGGCTAATGCCTTTAAAAATTGAAGGGTGCTTTGTTGTATCATAATGGTAACATTTACGAGGTAAGTAAAGTTACAACAAGCTGCTGCTTTTGAAATAAAAAGCTAGCTGTACTTTAAAATATCACGAATGATTTTTAAATGGTGGTAGGTATGCACTTCAAAAAAACGAATTGTTGCTTTTAGGTTTAATTGACCAAAATAAGGATGAATGAAATAATTATTTTTTTTACAAGTTGCCAATTCTTCTAAAGCAAGTTTTGTATTAGCAATACTTTCCAAAAGTAATGCTTCGTTCAAATTATCCTTTGGCAATACTGAATCAGGTGCTTTTGCTTTGCCCCTCGGAATTTTGTTTAAACCAAGTACAATTAACCGACTAAAATTAAAACTCCACTTGTATTTGGAAACATCGGAGCGCTTCACCCCTTCTATTATTTGAGTGATCACCAATAAGCTATGCTCAATATGCCAACCAACAGCCCCCTCCGATACGGAGGTTTGCTGTTTGGTTGCATTAGGTATCTGCAAAGCCAATTGGTTAACTAAATCAAGCAACTGCTGCATAAAACCTACAATGTCTTTTTTGGAGGCAAAGCAAACGCTTTAGCTTCATGTTCGAACTGACCATTGTGTGCACCATCGCAAAAAGGCTTATTCTTACTAAGTCCACAACGACATAAGCCAATTACTTCACGCCCACCTAAGTCGTAAGCGTTGCCTTCTCTGTCCACGATTGTTACAGCGCCTTCCACTTTTAGGGAACCGTTGTTGTTTATGGTAATTTTTGTTGACATATACTTATTTATTGGGGATGAAAATAGTTAAATAATTCAAGAAATAATTATTTGTTTCCAATTGGATAAAACAATTTAATAAATAGCTGACTACTAAGCATTAAAAATCTTAAATTTGGGGAAGACTCTGGCCGGTAATTAAAGCATTATCAATTCTCATTTTATTTATATTGAAACCTAGTACCCATAAACCAATTTTTAAATTAATACTACAAGGTTTAGGCATTATAACTGGTAGTGAAATTTCTAGTTACAGAAGGGCAAAACATTATAGAACGAATTTAATAGGGTTCAAGGGTTTGACAAAAGACTCCTTTTTAATTGGCATTGGTATTATTAGTGCCACTTTTGGATTAAAGGGGTTTTTAATACCTAACCACTTTATTGATGGGGGCGCAACGGGCATTTCTCTACTCATTGCAACTTTAACCAATGTAGCGGTTTACCTATTAATTCTTTGTATTAATATACCTTTTATTATATTAGGCTACATTACGCTAGGTAAACAATTTGCTATCAAAACAGCCTTAGCAATAACCACCTTGGCAATTTGCCTTGCAATAATTCAATTCCCTGTAGTCACTAACGACAATTTACTGATTGCAATTTTTGGCGGCGTTTTTTTAGGCGCTGGCATTGGTTTAGCGGTAAGGGGCGGCGCCGTAATTGATGGCACAGAAGTATTAGCTATTTATTTAAGTAAAAAGAGTGGCCTTACTATTGGGGATATTGTATTAGTGATTAATGCATTAGTATTTTCCTCTGCAGCCTATTTTTTATCCATTGAAATAGCCATGTATTCAATGATCACGTATTTGGCGGCGTCAAAAACTTTAGATTTTATTATTGAAGGCATAGATGAATATATTGGAGTGACAATCGTATCATCGCATTGTGAGGAAATAAGAAAAATGATTATTGAAATAATGGGAAGAGGTGTTACTGTATATAGTGGAAAGAAGGGGTATGGTAAAAGAGGTGAAGCTAAAGAAGTAGATATTATTTATACCGTAATTACTAGATTAGAAATGAATAAATTGAATGCGGAAATATCAAAGATAACAGGAACTGCCTTTGTAGTGATGACCTCTGTAAAAGAAACCAGAGGCGGTATGATTAAGAAGAAACCTTTCAAGAATTAGGTTGAAATGAAACATAGGTTTGATAGCCTTAATTATCAATAATAAATTCGGTGATGATGCTGCTGTCATTTGAGCTACCTCCAAATATTAATTTATATTTTCCAGGATATAGTTTCCATTTATTTTCTCCTAAATCCCATTTATTAAGTTCACTCACTGGTATTTTAGCTTCCACACTTTTCGACTGTCCAACAAACAAACTAATGCGTTTAAAAAATTTCAATTCTTTAATGGGCATCCTTTCATAGTTCGGAAATTCAATATAACCTTGGACTATTTCATCTCCAACAAATTTACCTGTGTTTTTTAAACTTATCGACGCAGATATTGTATCGCCTGATTTATAATTTTTTGCAGCAGCTGTTATTAAAGCATAATCAAATTTGGTATAACTTAACCCAAAGCCAAAAGGATATTGCACAGGTCCGGAAAAATAACGATAGGTCCGACCCTTCATTGCATAACTTGTATACGCTGGCAAATCATTTGTTGATTTGTAAAAAGTAATTGGCAAACGGCCTGATGGTGAAACTTTTCCAAAGACGATATCCGCAAGCGCATTGCCTCCTTGTTCTCCTGGGTACCAAGCAAGTATAATAGCATCTGCATAGGGCTCAATAGCCGCTATATCCACATTACTTCCTGCTGTTATTACAGCAATGATGGGTGTTTTAACTCCTGCCCTTAATTTCTTCATAAAAGCAATCTCACTAGCTGGCAGACTAATATTTGTTTTATCCCCTCCTGATGCAGATAAAAAAGCATCCCCGGCTTCTCCTTCTAAAACAGGCGATAAGCCAATTACTGCAATCGTAATAGCAGCATTGCTTGCTGCCCAAATACCTCCAAAGTTGACGGTGTCCTTATAATCACATCCTAAATCATATTCTATTCGTGTGGACTTGTCAACGGCAGCGGTAATACCTTCTACAAAATTTACAGCCTTATCACTTACGCCATGGTAATTACCTATTAAAGCATCATAAGAAGTGGCATTAGGACCTAAAATCATTATACTAGGGTACGCATCTTTTTTTAATGGCAATAAGGACTTTTCGTTTTTTAGCAATACCATACTTTGTTGCGCTACTTTCCTGGTTAATGCAATATGATGTGCATTGTGAATACTATCCTCCATGTATTTACTATAAGGGTCTTTCGATTTCGAATCGAAAAATCCTAACTTGAATTGAGTACTTAATAATTTAACCAAAGAAGCATTTACTTCTTCCTCCGTTAAAAGTTTTTGTTTAATAGCTTCTACAACTTCCTTTTGTAAAATGCTAGAGCAATCTAAGTTTACGCCAGCTTTTACTGCTGCAGCAGCTGTAGCAATATTATTAGGCAATACTTTATGGCTTTGAGCAACACCATCAAGTGCGCCGCAATCTGTGACTACATGTCCCTTAAAGCCCCATTCTTTTCTTAAAATATCAGTTAATAATTTTTCATTAATTGAACTAGGTACCCCATTGATACTATTATACGCACTCATTACACTTTCTACACCAGCGTCAACTAATGCATGAAACGCATACAAATAAGTTTCTCTGAAATCTTTTTCATCCACAATGGCATTGAATTTATCCCTATCTGCTTCGGGACCACTATGTACAGCAAAATGTTTAGCCGTAGCAGCCGTTTTTAAAGTGTTTGTGCTATTGCCCTGAAGACCTTTTACAAAAGCTATACCCATTTTGGAAGTTAAAAAAGGATCCTCGCCATATGTTTCATGCCCTCTACCCCATCTTGGGTCACGGAAAATGTTAATATTAGGTGTCCAAAAAGTCAATCCCATGTATTGCAATCGTCTCTCCTTTTGTATGGCTAAATTATACTTAGCCCTTGCTTCTGTTGAAATTATATTTGCCACTTCCCTAATTAAACTATCATTAAAAGTAGCTGCCATTCCAATGGATTGAGGGAAAATAGTTGCATTACCAGCCCTTGCAACCCCATGCAAAGCCTCATTCCACCAATTATACACAGGTACGCCTAACCTTGCCACTCCCTTGCTATCATAACCTAATAGGGAAGCCTTTTCCTCAATGGAGAATCGAGCTACTAAATCATGGGCACGTGCTTCAATAGAAGCATTTGTGTTTTTATATATCGGAGTCGATTGGCCATAGCAAATAGAAAAAACTAAAGCCAATCCAAAATTTATTAAACCAAAAAATAATATTTTCATTACAATCATATTTATACATTATGAATGTAAGATAAAAACAGAGAAATAAATATTAATCAGCTAAAAATAATTATTGCTACTAAATAAGCACTGGTTCAAAAACAATTTTTTGATAATTATCTAGTTCATACAAAATACCAACTTTATTGTTTTTCATGACAATACTATTTATTAATTTTTTTGTACTATTAATTATTTAGATATAGCACCGCCGTCAATTACAAGTTCAGTACCTGTAGTATAAGAAGATTCATCAGCAGCCAAATATAAAGCACCCATGGCAATTTCAATTGACTCCCCCACGCGGCCCAATGCTGCCATATTTTTAATTACCTCCTCCATTTCAGGTGATTTAATTAGCGCTTCCGTCATTGGGGTTAATATAGCCCCAGGACATATTGTATTAACCCGAATTTTATCCTTAGCTAAAGTAATAGCTAAGTCTCTTGAAAGCGCAATGAGCCCACCTTTTGAAGCAGAATAAGCAGTGCCATTACCCCCAACCATTCCAGCAATTGATGCAATATTAATAATGGACCCTCCGCCTGTGGCTTTTATATGAGGAACACAGGTTCTGCAGCCAATATAAGGCCCTGTTAAGTTTATAGAAATAACTTCCCCCCAAATATCAATAGTCGTATTCTCACAATTCACAAAGCCAGGAAAAATACCTGCATTATTAACTAAAATATTTATTTTCCCATACAATGAAATTGCTTTATCAGCAACTTGTTTCCAACCGGTTTCACTAGTAACATTGTGCTTCATATGTTCAATTAGTAAACCATCAACTTTCTTTGCTGCATGCACCCAAGCTTCTAGTTTTTCTTCTTGTATATCGGTAGCTAATACTTTTGCTCCTTCTTCAGCAAATAATTTAGCTATAGCCGCACCCATTCCCCCAGCTGCACCTGTGACAATTACTACTTTGTTTTTTAATCTTTGCATATACTAGTTTTAATTATTTTATAGCTGCTTCAGCCGATTTAATATTTTCAATTCCTCTAATTAAAGCATCTGCATTAAAGGAGATACTATCAACTCCTTCCTTCGCTAAGGCTAGAATACATTTCACCAAGAGAAGCATTTTTCCCGCCAACTATTGAAATCTCTCCAATTAGAATTTGGTCAAGCCATTTGATATATTCACTCGTGTACGTAATTTACTACATACAACGGCATAATACAATGACGTTAATCATTGAAAATATTTTATAGCTAGAAAGTATTGCCTACCCCCTGTATAATAAATAAAAATGTTAAATATGCTTTACAATATGGTCTAAAACCTGAAAAGCAGTTTCAGCCATCTTATTACCCTTATTGTCAAGTAGTGGGTTAACTTCTGTAAATTCAATGCAGGCTACTTTTTTAGTAGCTAATAGCTGATCTACGATGCTTATGATTTCGTTAGGAAAAAATCCTATTGGCACAGGCGTACCAGTACCATACGAGACACTATCACAATCCATTGAGTCCACATCAAATGAGATATAAATGATATCACAATGTTTTAATTGAACAATAGCTTCCTGAACACAAAGTTCCAAGCCTCGATACCTAAGCTCCTCTACTTTATAGAACTTAATATGCTGTGCTTCCATTAATTGCTGCTCTGCAGCTTCAAAATCACGTAATCCAAAAAAAACTAAATCGGCTGGTTGAATTTTGGGCCCTTCAATGCTTAAGTTTTTCATATTCTCCCAATGTGAAGTAGTAAGTTCTCCGGGTGTATTAATTTGACAAGCTATATTATCAAAACCCAACGCAGCAGCAAGTGGCATACCATGTATATTTCCAGAAGGAGATGTATAGGGGGAATGCAAATCAGCATGCGCGTCAATCCAAACAACACCCAATTTTTTTTCAGGATGTGCAGCTTTTAAGCCACTAATTGTTCCTAATGCAGATGAATGATCGCCGGAAAGTACAATAGGGAAAAACCCGGCTAAATAATTTTCTTTTACTGCAGCAGCAACTCGCTGGCATTGTTCATACACATGTTCAATACGTATAGCAAAATTATTGGTATTTTTTTTATAAATACTTTCGTTATGTGTTTCGACATCTTGGAAAGCGTGGCGATCAAAAAAATCGTCTCCTTGGTTTATTGCAGCAATTTCTATTGCATCAATGCCCATATCGGATCCCCTAGTACCTGCGCCAATATCAGACCTATTTTTTATTAATTTTATTTGCATACAAAGGCAAGTTACGGTTTAAATAATTAAACAATATCAATATTGTATTTGCCAACTAGCCCAACAAGGCCGCCACTAGAAAATTTGGCTTTTTTAATTTTATTTTTTTCAGGATCAATAGAAAAATTAATAGAAGTACTGAGATCCGCTTTTTCTAAATTAGTATTGATAAAGGTGCTATTTAGCAAATCGGAATTACTGAAATGCGCATTTGCTAAATCAGAATCAGTAAAATCAACACCGTGAATTTGACAATTAATAAATTTAGTATGTTTAATTTTAGTCCCGTAGAATATTGCATGATTTAATGTGCAATTATTAAAGGAAAAGGACATGCCGAAATTATTACAAGTATCAAATTGAATACCAAGCATTTTGCAGTCATTGAAAACAATATCTCTTAAGACTACTTTTACTAGTTGTATATTACTCAAATTGCAATTATCAAAAGTGCAGTTAATAAAATCGTTATTAGACAAGTCTACATTTGAAAAATTACAATTAATAAACTTGCAATTCTCATATTCGCCCTGTTTAAAAGGAACTGCAACAAAATCAATTTTGTCAAATTTCATATCTTCAATGTATTCCCTTCCCATAAATAGTGGATAGTGTTATTGATAAAATTAAAATTCGTTTTGTAAGATAAAAACTAGTGCCCCGCTTAAAAAACCAATAAAAGCAATCCAACTTACTTTTTTCAGGTACCAAAAAAAGTCGATCTTTTCCATGCCCATAACCACTACGCCAGCTGCTGAACCAATAATTAAGCACGAACCTCCTGTTCCTGCACTATAAGCCAATAGCTCCCAAAAATAATGATCGGTTGGGTAAGTGCCTAAGCTATACATACTCTGCAGGGCAGCGACTAAAGGTACATTGTCAAAAATGGAGGATAAAACACCAATACTTATAGCAACAACATTCACGCTGCCTGCTAATTCGTCAAGCTTACTAGCCAATTGAGGTAAAAATCCAATATGGGATAATGATGCTATGCTAATTAAAATACCAAAAAAGAAAAGTATGCTTGGCGTGTCAATTTTTCTTAATGCATGGCTTACGGACAAATATCCCTTTTCTTTTTCCCCTTTTTTTGCATGTACAAGTTCTGTTATTATCCACATCACGCCTAAGCTAAATAGCATACCCATATAAGGAGGCAAATGAGTTAATGCTTTAAAAATTGGCACAAATAATAAACAAGCAATACCAACAAAGAAAATTAGATTACGTTCAAAAGCATTTGTTGAAAAAGGCATTTCACTTTCTTCTTGATTTTTTATTTCTATGCTTCCTTTAATTTGATAATTTATTATAAATGTCGGGATTAGCATACATACAAAACTTGCTAAAAATGTTTCTTTAATAATATTCAACGGCGTTATTTGCCCACCAATCCATAGCATGGTGGTAGTTACATCACCAATAGGGCTCCACGCCCCTCCAGCATTTGACGAGATAATAACTAGTCCCAATAACAACCATTTTGTTTTTTTATCTGAAATTAATTTATTTAAAATAGATATCATAACTATTGCTGTAGTAAGATTATCAAGAATTGCCGATAAGAAAAATGTAATGAATGAAATTAACCAAATCAATTTCGTTTTATTATTGGTTTTAATTTTATCGGTAATATATTGGAAACCATCATGCGCATCAATAAGTTCAACAATAGTCATCGCACCTAATAAGAAAAAAATGATTTCACTTGTTTCAGAAAGGTGATGTGTAAGGGAAGAAGTAACCGCATCCGTTTCGGAGGTGTTGAGGATTACAATTGTCCAACAAACCACGGCAGTTACTAAGGCAGAAGCTGCTTTGTTAATATGTATAGCATGTTCTAAAGTGATTGCTATATAACCCAATATAAAAACGCAAACTATAAGTAAAATCATCAATTAGACTATTAATTGCTTTAAAGATAGGCAAGTTAGTTGAGGCAGAAAAACTGTTATAAATGACACGTAAATTATTGATTTACAACAAAATAAATCTATCTCTTACTGCTTGATTTGGTATCATACAAGTGGTACGTTTACCAAAAATTGAATACCTATACTTGGCAATAATTGAATAGCCAAAATCCCTTAATGGCTTAGGGACATATTGTAGCAAAATAAAAATACGAGGTACTCCTGTTAAGAGTTTACAGGTTTCAATTACGGCATCTGTTTTTGTAAAAACTTGGTTGTTTTTCAATAAAAGGACCGAATTAAAGCCCTCTCCTTTAAATCCTGCTTCTTTTAAAATTCTTTCCCCTGCCTCGGATTGTTGTGCAGCAAATTTAAAATGCTTGTAAGTATCGTATTTAATAATGGTGTTAACAGTGGCGTTACAAAAATTACAAACACCATCAAATAAAATAATATTCATAAATAAATAGCTTACAACAAAGCTATAACATTAAAAATGATATATTACTGTATTAGGGGGCCAACCTTATTGCTTTAACTAGAATTTTATTTAAATTACGACCTATATGAAAAGATTATTTATTTTTGGATTATTGGCATTTGCTATTACTAGCCATGCGGCAAAGGTGGATACAATTTCCATACAAAGTGCCACTTTGAACAAAGTGACAAAATGCATAGTCATTACCCCAACCGGCTCGAGTAATTCAAGTATAAAATTTCCGGTAGTTTACCTGCTTCATGGATATAGTGGGAGCTACAAAAATTGGCTTGGAATAGCGCCAAGGTTAACCGAACAAGCTGACGCACTTGGAATGATTATAGTATGTCCTGACGGCGGATTCGGAAGTTGGTATTTTGATAGCCCAATTGATTCAACCATCAGGTATGAGTCCTATATAACCAAAGAATTATTGCCTTATATAGACGACCACTATCCAACCATAAAAAATAAAAATGCAAGGGCAATAACTGGTTTAAGTATGGGTGGTCATGGAGGCCTTTATTTGTCAATCAGGCATAGCGAGCAATTTGGAGCAGCTGGCAGTATGTCTGGAGGTGTTGATTTTAGGCCCTTCCCAAATAACTGGGATATTAAAAAAGCATTAGGAGAATACGCTACTCATGCGACGCTTTGGGATAGCAATGTGGTAGTAAATTTAATTGCTAAATTAGAAAATAAAAAATTGGCTATAATAGTTGATTGCGGAGTAGACGATTTTTTTATTACAGTAAACAGAGACTTACACAAGAGATTAGTTGACTTGAAAATTGATCATGATTATATTGAAAGGCCAGGAGCGCACAATAAAGACTACTGGGAAAATAGTGTGGATTATCAACTACTATTTTTTAAGAAATATTTTAATCAAGGGATTTAAGCTAGTAAAATTTTACCGACTGCTATTCAGACGCTCTATGTATTAATTTAGCGGGAATCTTTTTTTGTATCACTCCCATGTTTTTCTTTTTTATTAGCGTAAGTAATGCATCAATAGCCTCGGTTGCCAATAATTCAATTGGTTGTGCAACAACTGTTATAGCTGGCTTCAGGAATTTAAATAATTCATGGTCATCAAAACTAACAAAGCCATAATCCTTAGGAATTGTTAATTTATTATTAGTCATATATTCAACACCAATAATTCCCAAATAGTTGGTGCTAAAAAAAAGTGCATCTACTTTTTTATTTTTTTGTAAGAAAGTTTTGATCGCTTTAAGCTTATCTTCTCTGCTTGTATCATAGCTAAATTCTAATACTAAACTAGCGCTATTAGCCAGGCGATGATCGTTTAAGGCTTGCTCATAGCCATTTAACCTTTGTTGAAGCTGGTTCATTTCACTTGCAATGGTAATGAATGCGATATTTTTATAGCCTTTTTTTACAAGATGGCTAGTCATATCGTAAGCCCCTTTAAAGTTATCTAACACAACGTAGCTTACCGGCAAGCCCGGGAAATAGCGATCAAATAATACTACTGGCTTTTCCTGCTTAATCAATTCCTCTATGTCTGCTTTTATACCAATTGTGGGTGTAATAATAAATCCTTCTACTTGCTGTAATTGCATCATTTCAAGAAGTTCACGGGCTTTTTGGTTGTCATTGTCGGTACTGGCATAAATTACTTTGTAGCCATTTTCATTGGCAACAAGTTCGATTGTTTTTGAAATAGTAGCGAAAAAATGGTTGCTTATATCCTCTACAATTAAGCCAATAGTTGTACTCTTACCAGTTCGTAAACTTCTGGCAATGGTGTTAGGTTGAAAGTTTTTTTCTTTAATAATTTTATTTACTCTTGCCACCACGGCAGCGCTAATTCTACCATTTTGGGATTTATTATTAATAATTAATGATACAGTTGTAACTGAAACACCAGCTTCCTTCGCGATATCTTTCAATGAAACTCTTGCCATACTATTTATTTTATAACCTAATAATTACCTTAATTTATCAATTAATCTACTATTAGTTAGTAGCTGTTTTTTAATAATTCCGGATGTTCAATAGACACGTGTTGTATTAATTCTCCAAACAAAGTATTTGCCCAAGCAAACCATTTTCTAGTAAAATTATTTGCGTCATTTTTATGAAACGCTTCATGCATAAAGCCAGTTCCTGCATGTGAATGCTTTAACAGTTTCAGGCAATGTGCTATTTCTGTTTTTGAGTTTGTTGTTAACCCACGCATTATAATACTCAAAGGCCAAATCATATCAATCCCAGCATGTGGTCCGCCAATCCCCTCTCCAGCATTACCTTTGAAGAAAAACGGGTTAGCATCGCTTAAAACAAATTTTCGAGTATTCTTGTAAACTTCATCTTCTGGTGAAACGTATTTTAAATAGGGTAATGACAATAAACTTGGAACATTCGCGTCGTCCATTAAATTAAAACTTCCGAAACCATTTACTTCAAAAGCATATATTTTTCCAAAAGTGGGATGATTTATTATACCATATTTTTTTATTGCCGCATCCACTTCATTAGCTAATGCAAGGCATTCCTTAGCTAGGATATTGTTTTTATACACGCTAGTAAGTATCTCGGCTGCTTGACGCAATGAAACTACTGCGAAGCAATTAGAAGGTATCAGGAAAGGAAATATAGTAGCATCGTCACTTGGTCGGAATACAGAACAAATTAAACCCACAGGCTTCACAGGATAACCATAGCCACTTAATGGAACACCATCGGTAGCCCAAAAAGTATTTCTTTGAAAATTGTATGGGCCATTGCCTTCTTTTCTTTGTTGTTCTTTAAAAGTCTTTAGCATGAGGCCAACTGCTTTTAACCACTCATTGTCAAATACAGCAGTCCTATTGGTTGTTTTCCAAAATTCATGACTAAGCTTAATAGGATAGCATAGAGAATCAATTTCCCATTTACGTTCATGAATACCTGGCTTCATTACTGTTAAGTCACTCTTCCATTCACTTTCCTTTTTTACATCTTTATAAAAAGCGTTAGCATAAGGGTCTAACAGTATTGAATGTACTTGTCTATTAATTACACCTTCAACAAGCAAAGCAAGTGGCTCATCGGTTTTAGCGAATGGAAGGTATGGCGTAATTTGAGCAGTACTGTCCCTTAGCCACATGGCGTCAATATCGCCAGTAATTACGTAAGTGTCGGGTTTATTATTAATTATTTCAAAATCAACCGTAGTATCTAATGTATTAGGATAACAGTTTTCAAAAAGCCACGCTAACTCTTGGTCCTTAATTTGAGGCTTAAGCGTATCTATAAATTTATTTACAGCTACACTTGTAAAATGCCTGTTTGCCAAAGGTGGCCTTTTACTTGTAAATTCATT
>CANHAE010000044.1 GCA_947458915.1 Bacteroidota bacterium | reverse complement strand
TCCGAAACTAATTTTTACAATAAAAATTGGCATCCTAATGTGCGTTTACAAGCCGATTACGATTTTAATAAGCGTAATAGTATTGGCTTTGTATACCAAGGGAATACCAATTACGTAAATAATAATAGTAATACCCAGTACACTAATATTAATAACAACTTAGCTATTTGGAAAACCAGTGAACGCAACGTGCATTTTATTGGCAATAATTACAGCCATGGTTTTACCGGTTCCTATTTATGGAAGGGTAAAAATCCTGCCGAAAAAATTCAACTTTATTCAGGGATTAATTTTGGGAAGAACCAAAACGACAAGGACTTTTTGCAAGAAGGCCTTGCAACTAATAAATTGTTGCAAGAATATATTCCTATTGGTTCCGATTCTGCTCAAAACCAACTGTCCGATAATTTTAATACTTCCTACTACTTGCGCTTTAATTATGCTAAGCCTTTGAATAGTTCGGCCAAGAAAATATTGAATACAGGTTTTTCGTTTACCGGTAACGACAACCACAATATTTTAAACGCGAACTACTTTAACAACGCCAACAATGCCTATTATTTAATTGACTCACTTAGTAATAACTTTTTCTTTTACCAAACCATTATTACGGCACGTGTGGGTTCGGTATTTATTTTGCCTGCTGGCTGGCGTATAATTTTTGGTGCTCAAACCGAATACACCAGTGCTAGTTTTAATTTTGTGAAAGGCAATGCAGTGAACGCTAATAATAACTATTGGCGCTTATTGCCTAACCTTACTTTCAGAAAAGAATTTACTAAACAATTGAATGCGGCACTTACATTTAAGCAAACCATTCGTAGGCCAGGTATTGCCGAACTTAACCCAAGCATTGACTACACCGACCCTTTTAACGTGCGTTTTGGCAACCCCTATATTAAACCTGCCCTTACCAATAGCGTCGACTTTACTTTTGGTTTTTCTGGTAAAAAAATAAATGTGAATTCAAGCTTTGGTTACAATACTATTAAAGATGTTTTTAGTCCCATACGTACATTGGTTGCTACGGGCATTACGCAAACCACTTATAAGAACATTTCCGACCAGGTTGAATACCAAGCAAGCATTTGGACAGGTATTACGGTTACGCGTAAGTTTAAATTAAATATTAGCACCGGCATGAATTACAATAAGTACAATGAAGCCGATAAATTGTTGTTGCGTTACAGAGACGGAGGAAGTTATTATTTTGGCCTTAACTATACCTATACACCTGGCCCTTTAACGATGTTCGAAGCTAGTAATAAATATAATAATATTGCAAACCCCCAGGGTAAGTCACGTAGTAATATTAATATGAGGCTAAGCGTACAGCATAAATTTTTTAATAAAAAATTAGTAGCAAACCTTGCCGTGGTAGACCCTTTTGGCCTTACCAAATTTGTGGGTTTTACACAAGGCAGCAACTTTATAGTTAACAGCAATAGCTTTAGCAATACAAAAAACTATAAACTAACTATTAGCTACCTGCTTAGTAAGAACACTACTAAATCTCGTTAAAGAAATCAAATAAGCTTGTTTCGGTTGGCAATTCTAATTTCTTACGCAACCTATACCTGCCAAGTTCTACACCGCGTAACGATATATTCATTAACTGCGCTATTTCCTTGGTGGATAAATTAAGGCGCAAAAAAGTACATAGCTTTAACTCGTTGGCCGTTAATTTTGGATACTTCTGTTTTAAGTTTATGGTGAATGAATTATGCGCTTTGTCGAAATGGTAAATAAAATTTTCCCAATCCTTATCCATCTTGTCGGCGTCGTTTATTACCTTAATCATTTTTTTTAATTCATCTAAGCCCGATGAATTTTCTAACACTTTTGTCATTTTTGACATATGCGTTTTTAAATCCGAAAGTAGTTCCCCCTTTTGCACCAAGTGCATAGTAAAGTTTAATAGTTCGGTATTTTTATTGTCAACTTCTAGCTGTAATTTTTCATTCTTTATTTCGGTGATCCTATTTTTAGCTTTATCAATTTCTAATTGCTTTAAATAGTTTAACTTTTTTTGTTCCTCCTCATGCCTTTCCTGCTGCACTATAAATTTTTTCTTTTGCCACTTTATAAGGATAAATACACCAATACATAATAGTAACAAATAACCAATGAATGCCCACTTTGAAACATACCATGCGGGTAGTACCGAAAAATGGAAGTAGTCCACCTCCGATTCTTCCCCCAAGTTATTACGCACTTTTACTTCAAAGGTGTAACTGCCTGCCGGTAGGTTGGTATATTCTTTTTCGGTTTTACTATTCCACTTGGACCAATTGTCGTCCAAACCTTTTAACCTATAGCTATATTCTAAATTATTTTGTAAGCCAAACAAGGCCGAAGAATATTCAAAATGTATTGCCCCCCATTGTCCTCCTAGGTTTGGCGCTTGTTCTTTTTTTTGTATTTGCTTTTCATTTACATTTCCAAAATAACCGCCATACAATAAACTATCTCCTTCCCCTATAACGCGTACTTCCCTTATGCGTACTTGTAAGTTGTAATTATTTTTTTTATACTTTGCGTAGTTCAAATTAAACAAGCCGCTTTCTCCTCCAATAAATACATTGGTTTCATTTACAGGATATACTAACTCAAAACCACTTAGTAGCTTGTTATTTAATTCAGGGATATATATTATTTTAGACGTTTTTGTACTCATATCCAACACGCCTAATTGCTTTTCGTGTATGAACCAAATATTCCCTTCTTGGTCCTCCTTTAAATAACGCAAACTTTGTTGTCCTAATAAGTTTTGATAAAGGCCATAGGGTTCGAACTTGTCGGTTTGTGTATTGTATTTATAAACGCCTTTTTCGGTGGCAACTACTGTTTCATTTTTTATTTTATATACATGGTTGTTTAAGCTTGAGGGTAATCCGTTTTTGTCGGTATATAATTTTGGGGGTGCTTTTGTTGCAGTGTCTTTTTCAACGCGGTACAACCCATGAAATGGATGCGATACCCAAATTTGTGTTTCTTCGTCTACGGCCACAAAACGGGACGACTGTGTAAAGTTTTTTACTGCATTTGTGGTACCTATATTATTGCCATTGTCGTTTAAGTACAAGAGGCCTGTATAATTTCCGGCAACTATTTTACTCTCGGTGCCACTTGCCGAAACAGTTTGAAAATTCCAAAATCCTGTTTTATTAGAAATTAACTTGGCTTCGTTTTCTTGTATTTGAAACGCGCCCTCGTGGTGTGCTAATAATAATTTTTCATTTATGTTCGCTAAACCCCACACTTGCCCTGCGCTATTTTTTATGGCCGTAAAATTGCCTCTGTTAAAACTTAAGTCGGTTGCCCCATTTAAGGGTACACTATATAAACCGCTTGAAGTGCCCACGTATAAGTTGTCCTTATGTATGATAGTGGCATATACCGATGCGTCCTGGTAATTTGGGTTAATATGTTTTATGGCTTTATTAAAACCTACACAGTCAATGCCATTGTTCAAGCCTAGCCACAAATTGCTTTGATTATCGGAAAATATAGATAGTATATTATAGTTCTGTAGGCCCTCAGGCTTAGACAAACTTTGTATTAAGTTTCCTTTTTCGTCTATAATGTGCACGCCTGCGTTGGGAGTGCCTAAGCCTATCCATTCATTATTAATAGCGGTGGCTGTGTAAATCCTATCTTTTTCAATTGCATTTGTTGCCGGGGTCACAATTTTAGTGCTTCCAGCATTACTATAATTATATACGCCATTTTTAAGGGTGGTTATAATAATGGCATTTTTAATGGGTAGAATAGCGGTTACTTCCACATCCATTAGATTACTGCTTGGTAACGCCTTCCATTGTTCGTTTTCAAAGGCCATTAAGCCTTTTTTTATATCATGTGCATACAGTTTACCCTTGCATTCTCCCATATAACTCCATCCCAAAGGAGCATAGGCAACCGTTATTTTGTTGTTTGAGTACCTAAATAAGCTTCTTGAGGTCCTAAAAAATACATCATTCTTATAATAGGCTATGTCCCACACGTCGGCAAAGTTTTTTTCCGTTTCTTGTAGTAGTTGAATAAGGCTATGATATTCAAGTTTCCCATTTGCTCCTGGGATAAAATATCCAAATTCATCTTGCCCGCCTACATATATTTTATTATCGGCGCCAATTTCAACCGAACGTACAATTGTTTTGTTAGGAAGCGGGTACAATTTCCAATAGGTACCATCGTAACTTAATAGGCCTTCGTTGTTGGCCACGTATATAATGCCGTTATTATCCTGCTTAAAATCCCAGTTTTGGAGCCCTGCTTTATAGTCTACTTTAGAATAATTTATAATATCAGGTAGGCCAATAGTGTTTTGTCCTATGCCCAGCATTGGCCATAAAAGCATTATAATTAGTATCTTTTTCATCGCAATTGTTTTCGGTAAATAAATGTATGAAATATAGTTGATGTAGTAATGATGTATTAAAATAAGCCAATTTCGGCTTATTTAACATATTTGATGTAGTAATGATGTAGTTAACATTAAGGTAATATGAGCTTTAGTTGCCAACTTTATGCATTAGAAATAGGATTATTTTTATAAACTAACGATTGTTATTGCAAAATCTATGAAACTACTTGCCTTTTTTATAAGCAAGTTTGTATAAATGATATTGTATATCAATAACTTGGAATAGTAATAACCATTTCTGCATTACTCAAAACGATTTTTTCAAATTTAACTAAGTACTTATGAAATTAAAACTCAGGATTTTGTTATCGACTGCCTTTGTTTTATGCTTGCTTGTTGGAGCTTATGCTCAAAACATTCAGTTTAAAGGCAAAGTCAATAATAAAGCCACAGGAGAAAACCTTGTTGGAGCTTCTATTATTGTAAAAGGAACCAAACAATCCACTATTTCTGATCAAAATGGCCGTTTTACAATTAGCATCCCTGCTAATGGAGCTGTTTTGGTTATTTCCTATGTTGGAATGACTTCCATTGAATCTCAAGTGTCTGCTTCTTCTAATGGAGAATTTCTCCTTGAGACTAGTAAAGCCGCTCTGAATTTAGACGAAGTAGTGGTTGTGGGTTATGGTTCTCAGAAAATTACTAAGGTTTCTGGAGCCATTTCTACAATTAAAAGCATTGACATTGAAAAAATTAATGCGGTTAGAACGGAAGAAGCCTTACAAGGACGCGCTGCTGGTGTAAATGTGATTCAAGGTGGTTCGCCAGGTTCTAAACCTACTGTGTTAATTAGAGGTATTCCTTCTTTCACAGGTACCGATCCTACTGTCATTGTTGATGGTGTTCAACAATCCTTGACTGACTTAAATTCAATTAACCCTGCTGATATTGAAACAATTAACGTGCTTAAAGATGCCGCAACTACCGCTATATATGGAGTGAAGGGCGGAAACGGTGTTATTGTTGTTACTACTAAATCGGGTCGTAGAAATCAAAAAACTGAATTCAGCTTTAATAGTAATTATGGTATTCAGCAAGTGGCTAACACCATTGGTACTTTAAATGCTTCGGAATATGGTGCTATGATTAATGAGGGCAGCACTACAGCTGGTGGACCAATCATTTTCCCTAACCTTTCCACTTTAGGTGTAGGGACAAACTGGCAAAAGCAAATATTTAAAGATGCAGCGGTTCAAACTTATTCTTTAAACGCTAAAGGCGGTAGTGATAAAATGACCTACTTATTAAGCGCTGGTTACTTAAATCAAGGAGGTACAGTTGGTGGTAATGATAAGTCAAACTTTACAAGAGGTAATTTTACTGCAAATTTGAATTTTGACTTAAGTGCTAAATTAAAATTAATCGTTAACGCAAGTGCATTAACATTAGATTCAAAAGGCGTTCCTGAAAATTCATTTAATAGTGTTTTAGGTAGTGCTTTAAATTTTGATCCAACTGTTGCCATTTATAATACAACTAATACAGGTAGTAAATATGGCTTTAGTAATTTATTGTTATCTGAAATTTTTAACCCATTAACGGTATTGGAGAATACCTACAATAAAAATGTGGGAACTAAATTGTACGGTAAGTTTGAATTACAATATAATGTTGCTAAGAACCTAAACTTTATTTCTCGTTTTGGTTACACCAAGTATGATGGTAACGCTAAATCGTTTTCACCACTTGCTTATTATGGCCCACTTAACGTAGAAAATTCAATGAATGCAGATGGTTCGGCAGTTGTTGGTAAACATAACAGAATTGCACACGAAAAAACAAGCAACTTTAACTATACGTTCGAGAATTACTTTAATTATACTTTAAAGCGTGATGCGCATAGTTTTGATTTAATTGGCGGTATGGCTGCTTCTAAATTAACAGGTAATGCTGCAGGTGCAACAAGACAAGATGTTCCCTTTAATTCATGGGAGTTTGCGGACTTTACAGCAGCTACTGGTACAAACATTTCAACAAATACAGACGCAGTATCTGGCTATTATTACCAATACTTTAGAAAAAACATTTCTTACTTTGGTCGTTTAAATTACGATTATAGTGAAAAATATTTAGCTTCTGTTTCTGCACGTCGTGATGGTTCAATTGCTTTTGGTAAAGAAAACCAATTTGGTAATTTTTATGCTGGTTCATTAGGCTGGGTAGTTTCTAATGAAAAATTCTTTAAAAGCAATTTTGTTAATTTCTTCAAGATTAGAGGAAGTTATGGTACTACAGGTAATGAAAACGTGAATCCTCAATTTGTAGGTATTATCACAGGAGGCCCTAGCTATGGTCCAACTGCAAACAGCAACGGATATAGCTTTGGTGAAAGTTTCACTCCAGGTTCAACTATTGGGTCAGCAGCTAACAACGCATTAAGATGGGAAAAACAAATCCAAACTAATATTGGTTTTGATTTAAATTTCGCCGACAATCATTTCTCTATTAATGCTGATTATTTTAGTAAAACAGTAGATGGTTTATTATTTACGCCTTCTGCTTCATTATACCTAGGTACAGTGCCTATTCCACAAGCGAATATTGGTACTACAACAAGTAAAGGGTTTGATTTCACCTTAAACTATCGTAATAATCCAGGGAAAAAAGTAAAGGTTAATTCTTCATTAACTTTCACAACTGCTATTAACGAAGTAACTTCTACCAATTCAGATGGAACTGCAAAAATTTTCGGTGGATCTTATTTTAACGGACAATCTCAAGTTGTTACTGTTTTCGAAAAAGGATTTACACCTGGTTATTTTTACGGGTATAAAACGGATGGTTTATTTCAAAATGCAGCAGCAGTTACCGCAGCTCCTAAGCAAGCTGGCGCTCAGGCAGGTGACATTAAATTTGTTGACATAAATGGAGACAATGTAATTGACGCTTTAGATAAAACTAAAATTGGCGACCCTTTTGCAAAATTCACATTGGGTTGGAATATGAATGTTCAAGTGGGTAATTTTGATTTTGTATCCTTTGTTTATGCTTCTGTAGGCAATGATGTTTATAGGGCTTTTGAAAGAAATGCAAACTATACAAATAAGCCACGAGAAATTTTAGCAAGATGGACTGGAGAAAATTCAACGAACGATGCCCGTTTCCCTAGATATTCTTTTATTGATAATAATAATAATGCAAGAGTTTCAGATCGCTATGTTGAAGACGGATCATTTATTAAAATAAAGAATCTACAACTAGGGTATTCATTACCTGCGTCTTTAACTAAGAAAGGTTTAAATAAAGTGCGTTTTTATGTACAAATTAAAAACGCGTACACATTCACGAAATACACTGGCTACGATCCAGAAATTCCAGGAGGAATTCTTGAAACTGGTGTAGATCGTGGTGCTTATCCGCAACCTAGAACCTTCGCTGTAGGACTTGATATTAAATTCTAAATCTTCTTAAATGAATAGTACTATGAAAAATTATTTTAAAATGCTCCTCTTGATTGCTACTTTTTGCAGTCTTGAATCTTGCACAAAATTTGTGGATTACAACCCACATGAGGATTATAAGATAACCGAACTAGATTATCTGAAATCAGAATCGGATTACAGATCAATGGTTGTGAGTGTTTATACTCCTTTACAGTGGATAAACCAAGTAGTTCCAATTGGCGAGATTGCTTCTGACAACTCGGTTGCTGGGGGCGAAAATGCTTCTGATGTTTTGTCGCTTCAACAAATTGATGACTACACACATACTGCTGTTAATAGTCAATTAAGCGAAATTTGGCAAACTGCTTATGAGGGTATTAATAGAGCAAACTATATCAATCAATATAAAGCCACAAACCCTGCTGGGGTTGCTGTTACCTTCCCAGGTAAAGAGGCATTATTTGGCGAAACACTATTTTTAAGGGCCTACTATTATTTTACACTAGTTAAAATGTTTGGTGATGTTCCATTATTTACTGATAAAAGGTTATCACTTAGCGATTCTAAGTCTTTAAAAAGAGCAGCGAAAGCTGATGTGTACAAGCAAATCGAAACCGACTTAACTGCTGCGGTTGCTGCCTTGCCTGCCATTCAAAACGAAAAGGGTAGAATTACAAAACATGCAGCACAAGCTTTGCTAGGTAAGGTGTATTTATACCAAAACAAATTCGACCTTGCTGCATCTACATTAGAGACAGTAATTACTTCGAATAGTTTTTCTTTAGTAAATGATTTTGCTTCTATCTTTTTAGTAAGTGGTGAAAATGGTACTGAGTCAGTTTTTGAAATTCAGTATTCTAATACTTCTCCTTATTATAACTGGGGTGGTGCAACAAGAGGCCAAGGAAATTATGCTATTCAACAATGTGGTATTAGAGGTTTAAATGGTTCTAGTGATATGCCTTATGCTGCAGGTTGGAGTACTAATTTACCTACTGCTAATTTGGCAAACGCTTACCAAGCTGGTGACCAACGTAAAGCAGTTACTGTATTAGACATTGAAGCTTACAAAGCGGCTAACCCTTCTTATGGTATCACTTACCAAGTTGCGCCTTATAAAAATACTGGTTTTTACAACCAAAAGTATTTACCTAGAAAAGGACAAACTTCTGGTCAGGTTGAACTAAACTATCTTAATAATTTTAGAATTATTCGTTATTCAGATGTTTTATTAATGGCTGCTGAGGCAAATGTGAAAGCGACTACTGTTAATGAGTCAAAAGCAAAAACATATTTAAATTTAGTGCGTCGTAGAGCATTCGGTGATAACAATCACGACATCACTTCTTCAAGTGCTACTTTATATAATGATATTTTGAACGAACGTAGACTAGAATTAGGAATGGAAGGCGACCGTTTCTTTGACTTAGTAAGAACTGGTAAAGCTGGTTCTGTATTAGGTTCAAAATTTGTTGCCGGTAAACATGAAGTATTCCCTATTCCTCAAACAGAAATAGATATCTCTGGTATTACACAAAATTCTGGTTATTAATATCATTAATTAAATAAAAGATAATGAAAACAAATAAATTTATAATAAGTATCTGTTGCACGCTATTGTTTTTAGCTGGCTGTAACAAAGATATCTTTGAAGATGTATCTTTTTTGAATAGTGCGTCAAGTGCGGGAAAATTATCCGCTATGTATGACATCACTCAAGACAATACAGGGATGGTTACCATTACACCAAACGGCGAAGGTGTTGCTTCTTATGAAGTATTTTATGGTGATAATAATAAAACAGCTGTAAAGGTATTACCTGGTAAAAATGTAGTGCACCAGTATGCTGAAGGTGTTTACAAAGTTAAAATTGTAGGACACAATATTTTAGGTGGCACAACCGAAGTGACTCAGGACTTAACTGTTTCATTTAAAGCGCCAGAAGAGATGAAAGTAAATGTATCTCAAAATGGTTTAAGCCTTACAGTGGACGCAACTGCTTTGTATGAGACATACTATAAAGTATATTTCGGTGATTCTAACAATGTGACACCTATTCCTTTCAAAACCTTTATAGAAGGTCAACCAGTTACATATACTTATGCTAAAGCTGGGACTTACGACGTGAAAGTAATTGCATTAAGTGGTGGTGTTGCTTCAACAGAAATGGTTAAAACTATGAAAATGGGTAAACAAATTGATTTACCAATTGGTTTTGACGATGTTAACTACGACTATACTTTTGGTGACTTTGGCGGTGCTTCTAATTCTTTAGCTGCTGACCCAACAAACGCCGCTAATAAAGTAATGAAAGTGGTTAAAACTGCCGGTGCCGAGGTTTGGGCTGGTACTACAATGAGTACTAGTTTAGGTTTCGCAACTGTAATTCCACTTAAGGCAGGTGCTTCAATAATTCAAGCAAAAGTGTATTCTCCTGCTGCTGGCTTATCCATTAAGCTTAAAGTGGAAGACCATACGAATGGTAATGTTTTTGTTGAAACTGATGCAGTTACTACCAAAGCAAATGAGTGGGAAGTATTAGAGTTTGATTTTTCAAATCAAAGTGCGGGTACTCCAGCAGTAAATTATGCTAACAAATATGACAAAGCGTCTATTTTCTTTGATTTTGGAAATACAGGTACTGGTAAAGTTTTTTATTGTGATGACGTTAAAATGAAACCTGCAACGGTTGTATTATCACAAATTGACCTTCCAGTTAGCTTTGACCTTAGTACAGTTAATTATGCCGTAACCGATTTTGGGAATAATCAAACTGTTGATGCGGTTGACCCAACATCTAGTTCAAATAAAGTAAAGAAAACCACTAAAGTAAGTGGTGCTGAAACTTGGGCGGGAACAACAATTGGCTTGCCTTCAGGTTTTGCTACAAGAATTCCAATTACTACTTCTGCAACAACAATGAGTGCAAGAGTTTATTCTCCTGCTGCTGGATTGAAAATAAGATTGAAAATTGAAGACAAAGATGATAATGCTAAATCGGTTGAAACGGATGCTTTAACTACTAAAGCAAATGAGTGGGAAACAGTGGTATTTGATTTTAGCAATCAAGCAACTGGGACAGCTGCATTAAACACAGCGTATACTTTTAACAAAGCTTCTATTTTCTTTGATTTCGGAACTGCTGGTTCAGGAAAAGTATTTTATTGGGATGATATTCAGTTTGGTACTCCATCAAATCCTAACGCAATAACATTGCCTATCACTTTTGAATCTTCAAGCATTACTTACGCTTTCACTGACTTTAGTGGTGGTGTTGCTACAGTGGTGAATAACCCTGCTAGTTCTTCAGTTAATTCAAGTGCTAAGGTGGGTAAAATGGTTAAAGGCGCTGGAGACCCTTGGGCAGGTAGTTATATTACTTTAGATAGTCGTATTGATTTTTCTACAAAGAAAACTATAAAAGTAAAAGTATATTCTCCAAGAGTGGGTGCTAAATTGTTATTGAAAGTTGAAAACTTAAATGATGGTAATGTCAATGTTGAAAAAGAAGTACTAACAACTAAAGCAAATGAGTGGGAAGAACTAACATTTGATTATGCAGGAATTAGTACGACTAACTCTTACCAAAAAATTATATTCATCTTTGATTTAGGTACTTCTGGTGATGGATCGGCCAATTATACATTTTACTTTGATGATATAAAACTTAATTAATTTTTAAATAGTAAGAAATGAAAAATTTATATAAAATAATTGGTTCGTTTGCACTACTAGTAGTAATTAGTATTACTGGTTGTAAAAAAGAAGAATATTCTTTTGGAGCAATGAAAACACCAACGGCTTTAACACTTACAACTACAGTAGTTGGAGTAGATAATGCAAATCCTACTGGGAATGGAACAGGAAGTGTTACAATAAATGCTATGGCCACAGATGTGATAACGTATAATGTGGATTTTGGTGATGGCAATACTATGCTAGTACCAACTGGTAAAATTACTTACAAGTACACTACACCTGGGGTGAACAAGTATACTGTAACGGTGAATGCAATTGGAACTGGCGGTATTATTTCTACTATAAGTAAAGCAGTTACTGTTTATGTTGCATTCGAAATTCCTACGAGCATTGTAGCTAATTTAACCAATGGTTCGTCTCAAGTTTGGGTGATTGACAAAGATGCTCCAGGTCACTTCGGTGTAGGCCCTTCGGACGGGTTTGGGCCAACTTGGTATGGAGCTGGACCTGGTTCAAGGGCTTCAGATGGTTTTTATGATGATGAAATTACATTTTCAAAGGATGCTAATAATAATATCTCCATGAACGTTGATAATAAAGGTAGTACCTTTGTTTTAGGTGCGGCGCTTTCTTATTATGGAGTTACGGGAAGTGAAGGTCAATTTCCTTTATCTACTACTGGTGTAAAACGTCTTTCATTTATGAATGCTACTTCAGCTAGTACAGCTGACATTTCTACAAGAATTCAATTTATGGTTCCCGGAAATGGCCTAGTTGCAGTTGGAGCTGGAAGTAATACCTATGAGATTTTACAAATCACAAGTACAACAATGACGTTGAGAACAATTGGAGCTGATGGAAATGCTTGGTATCAAATGTTTAAAGTTAAATAGTAATTCAAAATGAAATTATTTGCATTTTTTTGTTTAGTTAGTCTAGGATTATTGTCTTGTAATAAAAGCGGGGGTAGTACCCCCGCTTTATTAACGCCTACTAATTTGGTGGTGAATGTTACAGTGATGCCAGACAATAGTGGTAATGTTTCATTTGCTGCAACTGCTACCAATGCAAGCACTTTCGAATTCGATTACGGGAATGGTGTATTTGAAAATGTTCCTTCTGGGTCTGTTCAATATAAGTATTCAAGCTCGGGTAATTATTCAGTTAAAGTGACTGCAAAAAATGGCGCAGGTACTTCAATTTCCAAAACAATCGATATTACGGTTAGCGTTAGTTTAGGATTAGTTTGGTCCGACGAATTTGATATTGCCGGTGCACCGAATGCTAGTAAGTGGGGTTACGATATTGGTGGAAGTGGCTGGGGTAATAACGAATCACAATATTATACTAACCGTGCTGAAAATTCCTACGTATCAAATGGGACTTTAAAAATTGTTGCAAAAAAAGAAGCTTATCAGGGTAGCCAATATACTTCGGCAAGACTTTTAAGCAAGGGTAAATATTCCTTTAAATATGGTAAAGTAGAGGTACGCGCTAAATTGCCAGCGGGTGTAGGCACTTGGCCAGCAATTTGGATGATGGGTGATAATATTAGCACAGTTAATTGGCCTGCTTGTGGTGAAATAGATATTATGGAACATAGAGGCAGTGAATTAAATAAAATTACTAGCGCCTTTCATTACCCTGGTTTTTATGGAGGGAATGCTAAGGTAAATACCACCACTATTTCAAATGCGACTACTGAATTTCATGTATATAAATTAGAATGGAATGCCAATGTGATGAATGTTTCAGTCGATGATAAATTATTTCATACACTTCCAAATAATGCTACAATACCCTATAACCAGCAGTTCTTTTTATTATTGAACGTAGCAATGGGAGGTAATTTTGGAGGAAGCATTGATCCATCTTTTTCAACTGCAACTTTTGAAATTGATTATGTAAGGGTTTATCAATAACACTCGTTTTAATTTGTAGTTTATTTATTTGCATTAATATATTTAGTAATGAATTTTAAAATTCTTTGGTTATTCTTTTTTGCGTTTATATTTTCTAATTTTGGATTTGCTCAAAAAACAACTAATAGCCAGAAAGTTGATTCTGTTTTGAAGTTAATGACGCTTGAAGAAAAAGTAGGACAGTTAAACCAATACAACGATAACAATTTAGCAACAGGTCCAGTAACTGTCGACAACAATAAAATTGGTCAAATTAAGAGTGGCCAAGTGGGTTCCTTATTAAATGTGTTAGGTAGCGAACGCACTAGAAGTTGGCAAAACCTAGCGATGCAATCGCGTTTAAAAATTCCTTTATTATTTGGGCAGGATGTAATTCACGGCTATAAAACTACTTTCCCCATTCCTTTAGCCGAAGCGGCTAGCTGGGATGCTGATGCGATTCAATTGGCTGCACGTGTTGCTGCCACTGAAGCTAGTGCAAGTGGCATTCATTGGACTTTCGCTCCAATGGTGGACATTGCGCGTGACCCTCGTTGGGGACGTGTGATGGAAGGTGCTGGAGAAGACACGTATTTAGCTTCCTTAATTGCTGCTGCAAGGGTGAAAGGTTTTCAGGGTGCGCACTTTGGGGACACAAATGCTGTTATGGCTTGTGTGAAACATTTTGCTGCTTACGGTGCTGCAGTAGGTGCACGTGATTATAATTCGGTGGACATGAGTGATCGCCAATTATGGGAAACTTATTTGCCGCCGTTTAAAGCTGCCTTGGATGCGGGTGCAGCTAGTTTCATGAATTCTTTCAACGACATCAATGGCGTTCCTGCCACAGGCAATAGTTATTTACAAAGAACAATTTTAAAAGGCAAATGGGGTTTTAAAGGTTTTGTAGTGAGCGATTGGGGTTCCATTAATGAATTAGTGAACCATGGTTTTGCGAAGAACGATTATGAAGCTGCATTAAGTGCAATTACTGCCGGCAGCGATATGGATATGGAAAGTAGAAGTTATAAAAATAACTTGGTACAATTAGTTAAGGATAAAAAAGTGCCCGTTGCATTAATTGACGACGCGGTGCGCAGAATTTTATTAAAGAAATTTGAATTGGGTTTGTTTGACAATCCCTATAAGTTTTCAAATGTAGAAAGAGAAAAAGTGGCGTTGAATAATGCAAGTCATATAGCAGCTGCGCGTTCAATGGCAGCAAAGAGCATTGTGCTTTTAAAAAATGAAAATAATTTATTACCCTTATCCAAGAACTTAAAGACAATTGCTTTTATTGGTCCGTTAGTAAAACCAATAAAGCAAAATAAAGGATTTTGGGATATTGAAATACCAGGAGTCGATTCTAATTTTATAGTTTCTCAATGGGAAGGGATGCAAAATAAAGTAGGCGTCACTACTAATTTATTATATGCTAAAGGTTGTGAAATTGAAGGGGATAGCAAAGCTGGTTTTGCAGAAGCTATTAATGTTGCAAATCAAGCCGATGTTGTTGTGTTAAGTATTGGTGAACGTAGGGATATGAGTGGTGAAGCAAAAAGTAAAGCAAATATTTCTATACCAGGTGTGCAAGAGGACTTATTAAAAGCACTTTTAGCAACTGGCAAACCTGTAGTGGTTTTAGTTAACGCAGGACGCCCGTTAGTATTTAATTATACTGCGGACAATGCGCCTGCAATTTTATACACTTGGTGGTTAGGTAGCGAAGCGGGTAATGCCATTGCCGATGTTTTATTTGGTGACTATAATCCTGCCGCTAAATTACCAATGACTTTTCCTGTAAGTGTTGGGCAAATTCCTATTTATTACAATCACTTTAATACAGGCCGCCCTGCAGTTTCTGACAGTAACCACATTTACAATTCTTCTTATATTGACTTAAGTATTCATCCGAAATTTCCCTTTGGTTTTGGATTAAGTTATACAAGCTTTGAGTATAGCGACTTGCAATTAAGTAAGCATAAGTTTACTAAAAAAGAAACCTTGGAACTAAGTGTAACTATTACTAATACAGGAAAGTATGCTGGGGAAGAGATTGTGCAATTGTATTTACGTGATAAAGTAGGTTCCCTAGTATTGCCTGTTAAGTCGCTTAAGGACTTTAAAAAAGTTTTCTTGAATGTGGGGGAAAGTAAAAAAATAAAATTCTTGATTAATAAGCAGAAGCTTTCCTT
>CANHAE010000043.1 GCA_947458915.1 Bacteroidota bacterium | reverse complement strand
TATGAGGGCGATGGAAAATAATTGGATAAAAGCATATTTGAAATAATCTGGCCAATTAAATGTTCCACGTGGAACACTAACTGGTATGGCGAGAGATGATTGAAAAAAATTGTATTTAAATTTTATATACAACAAGCTAATTGGCTATTAAAATAGTTACTATTTATTTAAAACTGTTCCACGTGGAACGCTTTTGAATAAAAATCAAACTTATATTTGCAACCTTATGTTTCCAAAATACAATGTCATAGTAGTGGGTGCCGGTCACGCCGGATGTGAGGCTGCAGCAGCCGCGGCTAACATGGGCAGTAAAGTACTGTTGGTGACAATGAATATGCAAACAATTGCCCAAATGAGTTGCAATCCAGCTATGGGAGGAATTGCCAAAGGACAAATAGTGAGAGAAATAGATGCTCTTGGTGGATATAGCGGAATAGTAAGTGACTTAAGTACTATTCAGTTTAGGATGTTGAATAAAAGCAAGGGCCCAGCAATGTGGAGTCCAAGGACACAAAACGACAGACATTTATTTGCAAGCAAGTGGAGGGAGATGCTTGAACAAACCCCCAATATTGATTTTTACCAAGATTCAGTTCACGAACTTATAATTAAAAATACCAAGGTTTGTGGTGTAAAAACTAGTCTTGGACATACTATAGAATCAGATGCGGTGGTTATTACTAGTGGAACTTTCTTAAATGGGATAATTCATATAGGTGAGAAACAAATAGGAGGAGGCCGTGTAGCCGAAAAAGCTGCTACAGGTATTACAGAACAGTTGGTTTCATTTGGACTTGAATCGGATAGGCTTAAAACAGGAACACCGCCAAGGGTAGATGGACGTAGCCTTGATTATTCTAAAATGGAAGAACAAAAAGGGGACGATGAAGTTGTTGGGTTTTCTTATTTGGATATACCAAGGGTGAAAGCGGAAGACCAGCGTTCTTGCCATATTACTTACACCGATACTATTGTACACGATATATTAAAAACAGGATTTGACCGTAGCCCAATGTACCAGGGTAGAATTGAGGGTGTGGGTCCAAGATACTGCCCTAGTATTGAAGATAAAATTAATCGTTTTGCCGAAAGAGACCGCCACCAACTATTTGTAGAGCCAGAAGGATGGAATACTTGCGAAGTTTATGTGAATGGATTCTCAACAAGTTTACCAGAAGAAGTACAGTACGAAGCACTTCGTAGAGTGCCAGGTTTTGCCCATGCAAGAATGTTTCGCCCTGGTTATGCAATTGAATATGATTTCTTTCAACCGACGCAATTAAAATATACTCTAGAAACGAAGGCCTTAGAAAATTTATATTTCGCAGGACAAATAAACGGAACAACTGGGTATGAAGAGGCCGCTTGCCAAGGAATTATGGCTGGCATAAATGCACACTTAAAAATAAATGAAAAAGCACCGCTTATTTTAAAACGTAGCGATGCTTATATAGGTGTTTTAATAGACGACTTAATTAGTAAAGGAACAAACGAACCTTATAGAATGTTTACTTCTCGTGCTGAATTCAGAACCTTGTTGCGTCAGGACAATGCCGATATTAGATTGACGGAAACAAGCTACAAACTTGGTTTTGCGAGCGAAGCGCGTATGAGAAAAGTGGAAGAAAAAAAGGCACAAGTTGCGGCTATTAGAGAAGTATTAAATACACATTCAATAGAACCTGCTGAGATCAACCCCTTTTTAACAAGTATTGAATCGGCCACAATTAATGAAAAACAAAAGGCCGCAAGAATTGTATTGCGTCCAAATATTAGCCTGCAACAGTTAATGGATAATAGTGTTTCACTGAATGAAATTTTAGGAGCAAAAAATATAGACTATTTAGAACAAGCCGAAATACAAGTTAAATACGAGCGTTATATTGAAAAGGAACAAGAAATTGTAGAACGCATGGCATCGCTTGAGGATAAGCTTATTCCAGAAAGCTTTGATTATGACAAAGTAAACGCCCTTTCTATTGAGGCAATGCAAAAGTTTAAAAAAATACGACCAATAACATTAGGCCAGGCCAGCAGGATAAGCGGGGTTAATCCTAGTGATATTCAAATACTGATGGTTTTCATGGGACGCTAGCATTATCAAAAAAGCTTTATTTCCGTCCATCAAAAAAACAGATTCCTCGATTTATTCCCGACTTCTTTTTAGTAGCTTTAATACAATTCTAAATAATTAAAAAGTAGTCTCGTATGAAGCGAATTTTTTTATTAATTACCCTGTTAAGTGCGGGCGTAATTACTAAAGCTCAGGAGTCTTTCCCCATCAATGGCGTGAGAGATATTCGATCTGGTTTGTATGCATTTACAAATGCTACCATTGTACAGAACGAAAAGTCAAAGTTGGAGAACGCAACCTTGATTATTAAACAAGGTAAAATTATTGCAGTAGGGGTTGGCTTAGCTATTCCTAATGACGCCGTAGTTGTTGACTGTAGTAAAAAATTCATTTATCCTTCGTTCGTTGATGCATTTACCGATTATGGAATTGCACCAAACAATCGTCCGGCTGGTGGATTTAATTATGGGGCTCCTGCACAATTTACTTCAAATAAAGAAGGTGCCTACAACTGGAACCAAGCAGTAAAGTCCGAACTAAATGCAGCAGATATTTTTTCAAATGACGAAGCTTCGGCAAAAGCATTAAGAGCAAATGGTTTCGGTGCTGTGTTTACACATATTAAGGATGGTATAGCAAGAGGTACAGGAGCGGTTGTTGGCTTAGGAGACGAAAGCGATAATCTCTCTTTATTAAAAACAAAAGCAGCAGCAGTATATTCTTTTTCAAAAGGAACCTCTACACAATCTTACCCAAGTAGTTTAATGGGAAGTATTGCATTATTGCGCCAAACCTATTTAGATGCAAAATGGTATCAAACAAAGCCGGCTGGCGAAGGCACTAATTTATCTTTAGAGGCGTTTAATGCAAACCAAAATATGCCACAAATTTTTGCAGCCGATGATAAGTGGAGTACACTTAGAGCCGATAGAATTGGCGATGAATTTGGGGTACAGTATATTATTAGAGGTGGAGACAATGGATACCAAAGAATTGAAGAGATGGCTAAAACAAAAGCGTCTTATATATTAGGTGTTGATTTTCCTACAGCAATGGATGTTGAAGATCCTAACGACGCGCGTTTTGTTTCTTTAGCAGATATGAAGCATTGGGAGCTGGCGGCAACAAATTTAGCCGCTTATGAAAAAGCAAATATTCCGTTTAGTATTACGTCATCAGAAATGAAGGACGCAAAAAGCTTTTTAACAAATATTAAAAAAGCGATTGCTTTTGGATTAACAGAAAACAAAGCGCTTGAAGCACTTACAAAAACACCGGCAACACAATTAGGGGTGTATGACCAAGTGGGTTCTATAGATGTGGGTAAATGGGCTAACTTTTTTATTAGCACCGAACCCATATTTGCAAGTAATGCAAAAATTATAGAGAACTGGGTACAAGGGAAAAAGTATGAAGTAAACGCGGATGAGTGGAACAACTACAGTGGTAAATATAAATTAACAATTAATAACACAGGTGTAATTACAGAATATGTTATTGAAGTTAAAAAAGACTTAACTACTTCAGTAATTGGAGTAGATACTTTAACTGCGAAATTAGCAATAGCTGAAAATATTGTTAAGCTAAGTTTTCCTACTAAAAAAGGAAAGGGTGCGGAACAAATTCGTTTAGGTGGAGCTGTGATTGGAACAGGTTGGTCTGGTATTGGTACCGATGCTACAGGAAACAAAACAACATGGACAGCGGTATTAACGGCGCCGGTGGCCGTGACCGCAGATACTAAAAAAGCGGATGAAGTGGTTAAGCCTTTGGCAAAAGTTACTTTTCCTTTTACTGGATTTGGAAACGAAGTTATTCCAACACAAGAAACAATTTTAATTAAGAATGCAACTATTTGGACAAACGAAAAGGAGGGTGTGTTACAAAACAGTGATGTATTAATAAAGGGTGGAAAAATTGCAAAAGTGGGTAAAGGATTAAACGATGCAACCGCAACCGTTGTCGACGGAACAGGTAAGCACATAAGTGCGGGTATTATTGATGAGCATTCTCATATAGGCGCGTTGTCAATTAACGAGGGAGCTCAGTCGGTAACAAGCGAAGTGCGTATTGGTGACAACATGAACCCAGAAGATATTAATATATATCGTCAGTTAAGTGGTGGTGTTACTTCTTCTCATATTTTACACGGAAGTGCCAATACTATTGGTGGTCAAACACAATTGATGAAGTTACGTTGGGGTGCAACCGACGAGGGTATTAAGTTTGCTGGCGCAGACCCTTTCATTAAGTTTGCTTTGGGTGAAAACGTAAAACGAACCACGGCTGCAAATAATAATCGTTTTCCTGATACAAGAATGGGCGTAGAAGAAGTATTGAATGATGCTTTTGACAGAGCGGTGGATTACCAGGCGGCAATGAAAGCAAATCCAAATACAAGAAGAGATTTAGAATTAGAAACACTGGTAGAAATAATGAACAAAAAACGTTTCATTACTTGCCACTCTTATGTACAAACAGAAATTACCTATGCAATGCGTGTTGGTGAAAAATATGGTTTCCCTTTTAATACATTCACGCATATTTTAGAGGGTTATAAAGTAGCTGATAAAATGAAAGCACATGGTGCAAACGTTTCTACATTCTCTGACTGGTATATGTATAAAGCTGAAGTACAGGATGCAATTGCCTACAACGCTTCTATTATGCATAAGGTTGGCCTGAATGTTTGTATTAATTCTGACGATGCAGAAATGGCGCGTCGTTTAAATCAGGAAGCGGCAAAGGTGGTAAAATACGGCGGTGTTTCTGAAGAAGATGCTTTAAAGATGGTAACATTAAATCCTGCTAAAGCACTTCACATTGAAAACAAAGTAGGAAGTATAAAGGTGGGAAAAGATGCAGATATAGTTTTATGGTCCGACAATCCTTTAAGCATTTATGCTGTTGCAGAAAAAACAATTGTAGACGGCGTTGTATATTTTGATAGAACAAAAGACGCAGCAGCTAGAAAAACAATTTCAGCAGAGCGTGCGCGTTTAATACAAAAAATGTTAGGCGATAAAAAGAATGGCGCCCCAATGAGGCCCGCAACACCTAGCTTACAAACTATTTTAACTTGCGGCGATCATACGCACGAAGACGAAATGGTAACTATTTACGAAAATTCAAAAGACTAAATCATGCAAAGAAAATATTCACCATTATTTATATTGTCTCTTGCATTGTTTTCAATAACAGCAAGGGCTCAAGAAACTATTTACCCGGTAGCGAAGCAACAAGGTTTAACGGCAATAACGCACGCGACAGTGCATATTGGAAACGGAACTGTCTTAAACGATGCAACCGTATTATTTGAAAATGGAAAAATTACCAACCTGGGTGCAGGCTTAGCAGCACCTGCGGGCGCAACAGTTGTGGACGCGTCGGGTAAACAAGTATATCCGGGTTTAATATTACCAAGCACCAACTTGGGTTTGGTAGAAGTGGGTTCAGGGGTGCGTGGTACTAATGATTACCGAGAGATTGGCGAAAACAACGCCAACATAAGGGCGCTTGTTTCTTATAACACCGATTCTAAAATTATAAATAATTTAAGAGCAAACGGCGTGTTATTAGCACATGTGGCACCAAGCGGTGATTTAATAGAGGGACAGTCGAGCGTAGTACAATTAGATGCGTGGAATTTTGAAGACGCAGCCTATAAGGCCGATAATGGACAGTATATTAGTATGCCATCGTTTATTGTACGTGCTCGCGGTGGTCGTGGTGGAATGGCGCGCGCCACCGAAGACAATCCTTTAAAAGGTGCAATGGATAGAGTAGAAAAAATTAAAACATTTTTTACTGAAGCAAAAGCGTATTTAGCAGAAAAGAATCACGTAGCAAATAATTTACGATTTGAATCCGTTCGAGGTTTGTTTAGTGGTAAGCAAAAATTATTTGTGCGTGCGAACGAAGTAAAACAAATGTTGGTAGCAATTGACTTAGGCAAAACCTTTGGTTTTAAAGTGGTCATTGTGGGTGGATCAGAATCCTTCCAAATTGCAAATATATTGGCCGAAAATAACATACCAGTTATTATAAGCAACCAGCACGCTTTGCCAAGTACCGAAGACGACGATGTGGACCAACCCTATAAATTACCAGCACAATTAAGTAAGGCTGGTGTATTGTTTGCTTTGAACGATGAGAACGATAAAGCAAAGCATATGAATATTAGTTTTAATGCAGGAACAGCAGCTGCCTATGGTTTAAGCCGCGAAGAAGCTCTAACTGCGCTAACATTGAACACTGCTAAAATATTAGGGATTGATGATAAAACGGGTTCAATTGAAATAGGAAAAGACGCGAATATTATAATAAGCAATGGAGACATTTTAGACATGCGTGGAAACGCCGTTACGAATGCCTTTATTCAAGGACGCGCTATTTCATTGGACAACAAGCAAAAGCAATTAAACGAGCGTTATAAAGCAAAGTATAAGATTAAATAAGCGTGGGCTTGTAATAAAACTTGTTTAGGCAAGTTTACTAAAAGAAACCTCCCAGTCACGAAAGTGGTGGGAGGTTTTTTGTTAACTTAGCGTTATGGCTAAGAAATTATTTTTACTAGATGCTTTGGCACTTATTTATAGAGCTTATTATGCTTTAATTCGTACACCAAGGATTACCACTACGGGAATAAATACAAATGCACAGTTTGGTTTTACCAATACGCTTTTGGAAATTATTAAAAAGGAAAATCCAACGCATATAGCGGTGTGTTTTGATACCCATGCACCAACTGAGCGTCACACCGACTTTGCCGATTATAAAGCAAACCGTCAGGAAGCTCCCGAGGATTTAATTAGCTCCCTACCGCACATTAAAGCTATAATTGAAGGCTTTAATATCCCGGTGGTAGAATGTGATGGCTTTGAAGCCGACGACGTTATAGGAACCCTTGCTTGGCAAGCAGCAGATAAAGGCTATGAAGTTTATATGGTAACGCCCGATAAGGATTATGGACAGTTGTTGGTGAAAGACAATGTATATATGTGGAAGCCCCCTGCTTTTGGAAATGAAAGAGAAATACTAGATGCAGAAAAAATAAAAGCTAAATGGGATATTGCACGCGTGGATCAGGTCGTTGACATGTTGGGATTAATGGGAGATGCATCGGATAATATTCCTGGTATTCCCGGGGTGGGAGAAAAAACTGCGGCAAAATTATTGAAATTATATGATACGCTGGAAGGGGTATTAGAAAACGCAGACAAGATCACAGGTTCGATGGGAGAAAAAGTGCGCGCAGGAAAAGAGTCGGCAATTATGAGTAAAAAATTAGCCACTATTATTACAAACGTTCCAGTGCAGTTCCACGAAGAAGACTATAAGTTATCAGAAAAAAATATAGAGGCGTTAACAGAAATATTTAATTTGTTAGAATTTAAAACACTTGGTAAACGCATACTGGGTGGGGATTTCGAAGTTGTGATTCCTAAGGATCCCGAAGTACAAACGGACTTGTTTGGTAATGAAGTAAAAAACAAGAAGCCTGTTGTGAAAACAAAAACAATTGTGCTTGATTCAGCCGAAGGCACTCAAAATGTATTAGAACCCAACGATGAGCCCGGGGATACCGACTATGAAATAGCGAGTGAAAACGATTTACCTAAATTGGTAGTGAATAAAAATATCAACAATACTACGCACCAATATCATGCCGTTGTTGGCGACGATGCTATTGATGCATTTATACAAACTATTAGCATTAAAAAAGAAATTTGTGTAGATACCGAAACAACAGGTATTGACGCAAACAATGTTCAATTGGTTGGATTAAGTTTTTCAAACACTAGTCACACTGGTTATTATTTACCCGTTGCTAATGATGGAGAAGGTATTGACGGTGCAAAGCACATTTTAGAAAAATTAAAACCCCTGTTTCAGGATGAAACCATTACTTGGATTGGCCAGAATTTAAAATATGATTTCTTGGTGTTGAAATGGTATGGTGTTGAACTAAAAGGAAAAACCTTTGATACCATGTTAGCCCATTATGTAATTGAGCCAGAAGGCAGAAGGAGTATGGATGTATTAAGTGAGCAGTTTTTAGGATACGAGCCTGTTGCTATTGAAACACTCATTGGAAAAAAGGGAAAAAACCAAGGAACGATGAAGGATGTGGCGCTTGAACAAATTACTGAATATGCTGCTGAGGATGCCGATATTACCTTACAACTAAAAGAATGTTTTGAGCCATTGTTAACAAAACGAGCAGTACAGCGTGTGTTTGAAGAAGTAGAAAACCCTTTGATGCAAGTTTTGGTTGATATGGAGTTTGAGGGTGTAAAAGTTGACGAACAATTTTTGAATGAGTATAGTAAGGTGTTAGAGGTAGAGGTAAAGAAAAGCGAGGAAAGTGTTTTTGCACAGGCGGGTGTGCGTTTTAATTTAGCTTCTCCAAAACAATTAGGAGAAGTTTTGTTTGACATTTTAAAGCTTGATGCAAAGGCGAAGAAAACAAAAACTGGACAATACGCAACCGGCGAGGACGTGTTAAGTAAAATGGCGGCTAAGCATAAAATTGTTGATGACATTTTAAATTTTAGAGAACTAAGTAAATTAAAATCAACTTATGTAGATGCGCTACCTGAAATGATTAATTCCAAAACTGGGCGTGTGCACACAAGCTATGCACAAGCCGTGGCCGTTACAGGACGATTAAGTAGCACGAATCCTAATTTACAAAACATTCCTATTCGTTCGGACCGTGGTAAAGAAGTACGCAAAGCCTTTGTACCGAGGGATCCTAGCCGTGTATTAGTAAGTGCCGATTATTCACAAATTGAATTGAGGGTTGTAGCTGCCATAAGTGGTGACCCTAATATGTGCGAAGCATTTAAATTAGGAAAGGATATTCATACTGCTACAGCTGCTAAGGTTTATGGTATTGACGAGGCAGACGTAACAAAAGAAATGCGTTACAAAGCAAAGAGTGTAAACTTTGGAATTATTTATGGCCAAGGTGCATTTGGCTTGGCAGAAAATTTAGGGATATCTAGGACAGAAGCGAAGGAAATTATAGATAACTATAAAAAAGAATTTCCGAATATTCAGTTATATATGGACGCGCAAATCAACAAGGCAAAAGAATTAGGCTATGTAGAAACGTTAATGGGACGAAAGCGTTGGTTAAGAGATATTAATAGTAGTAATTTTACTGTACGTGGTTTTGCAGAACGAAATGCCATAAATTCTCCTATTCAAGGCTCGGCTGCCGACATGATTAAACTAGCCATGATAAGGGTGCATAAAGAAATGAAAAAGAAACATTGGGATTCTAAAATGATATTACAGGTGCACGATGAATTGGTTTTTGATGCAACAGAAGCAGAACTTCCTGCATTAAAAGAATTAATATTAAACTGTATGAAAAGCGCATTGGTATTACCGAATGGTGTTCCTGTGGAAGCAGAAATAGGCGTTGGTAAAAATTGGCTAGAAGCACATTAATAACAACTTTTGTTTTAAAAATAAAAACCCCGCAACTAATAACAGTGCGGGGTTTTTTATAAAATTTCGGCGCTGCGAAGCAGCGCAACACTTGATATTATCTATTCATGCTCGCCAAAAATTCTTCATTGTCTTTCGTGCCACGCATACGTTTTAACAATTCATTCATTGCTTCGACGGTATTCATGTCGTTTAAAAATAAACGAAGAATATTCATTCTTTGTAATACATCGCGGTCTAATAATAAATCGTCACGACGCGTACTAGATCCCGTTAAATCAATTGCCGGGAAAATACGCTTGTTCGCTAAACGGCGATCTAACACTAATTCCATATTACCCGTACCCTTGAACTCTTCAAAAATAACTTCGTCCATTTTTGAACCAGTGTCCACAAGTGCTGTAGCAATAATAGTAAGCGATCCGCCATTTTCAATTTTACGTGCCGCACCAAAAAATTGTTTTGGTTTTTGCATCGCATTGGCTTCTACCCCACCCGATAATACTTTACCAGAGCTAGGCGCAACCGTATTGTGCGCACGCGCTAAACGCGTAATGGAATCTAATAAAATAACCACATCGTGTCCGCACTCAACTAAACGCTTTGCTTTTTGAAGCGCCATGGTTGAAACTTTTACGTGCTTTTCTGCAGGCTCATCAAAAGTAGAAGCAATTACTTCTGCTTTTACCGAACGCTCCATATCGGTAACCTCCTCGGGACGCTCATCAACAAGCACCACCATTAAATAACATTCAGGGTGGTTAGCAGCAATAGCGTTGGCCACTTCTTTTAATAACATTGTTTTACCCACCTTAGGTTGTGCAACAATTAAACCACGTTGCCCCTTTCCAATTGGTGTAAATAAATCCATAATACGCGTACTATAATTATTAGCAGCTGTATAAAGGTTCATTTTTTCAAAAGGAAATAAAGGAGTTAAATAATCAAAAGGAATACGGTCACGAATCTCGTCAGGACGTTTTCCGTTTACATAGTCCACTTTGGTTAAAGCAAAATATTTCTCTCCTTCTTTTGGAGGTCGAACATTTCCTTGAACTGTATCACCGGTTTTTAAACCGAATAATTTTATTTGAGAAGGAGAAACATATACATCATCCGGAGACGATAAGTAATTATAATCGGATGAACGTAAAAACCCATAACCATCAGGCATCATTTCAAGAACGCCTTCAGAAGCAATTACGCCATCGAATTCAATATTAAAAGCAGGTTCTTTCTTTTGAGGGTAACGTTGGTTTTGGTGTTGACCTTGACCAGGTCCTTGGTGCCTAGGTGTGTGACCAGCACCGCCTTGTACTGCAGGAGCAGGTTGTCCGGCTTGGGCTTCTTGTCCAGCTTGTGGTGCTGCTACTGGAGCTTCTCCAGTTGTTGGTGTTACGGGCGCAGGTTGTGCACTCGCATCGCTTTCATCACCAAATAATGCAGCAGCAATTTTTGAAGCCTTATCGTCTTCGCTTGCTTCTTTAACAGGAGCAACACTTTTCTTAGCTGCTGGTTTTTCCTCTTTTGTTGCAGGGGCAACACGTGTTACCTTCTTTTTCTCAACAGGCGCTTCGGCTTTAGTAGCTTTTTTTACAGGAGCGGCTTCAACGGGCTTACGTCCCTTTTTTGGTTTGTCGTCTTTTTCTTGCACGGTAAAATCTGTGGGTTTAATAAAATTCGAATAAGATCTGGGCTTTTTTGAAAACAGGTCGGAATAAATGACCGGTAAATTAATTCGGAGCGACTATAAGAATAAGATGTATTCGCTCGTATCTAGTGCAATTTAAGTCGTTTTCGAATAAAAAAACAAATTTTTATGGCTTTTTGTAACTGATACAGGCCATTTCGGGGCAGAAACGAATTATCTTTGTGGTTCGAAATTAATTATATGTTCAACCAAAGAGTAAAAATAAAGCAATTGTTAAGCGGAACCCCAGTGGGTACCGACGTAGTGGTAATGGGATGGGTACGCACTTTCCGTAATAATCAGTTTGTGGCACTCAACGACGGAAGCACAAATGCTAATATTCAAATAGTAGCCGAGTTGGGTAAATTTGACGAGGCTATTTTAAAAAGAATCACTACTGGAGCTTCATTAAAAATAAAAGGAACGGTGGTTGAAAGTTTAGGTAAAGGACAAGCGGTTGAAGTAAAAGCCAACGAAATTGAAATATTGGGAGATTCTGATGCAGAAAAATATCCATTACAACCTAAAAAACATTCACTCGAGTTTTTAAGGGAAAAGGCGCATTTACGTTTTCGCACTAATACATTCGGATCGGTTTTTCGTGTAAGACATTCGCTAGCTTTTGCAGTGCATCAGTTTTTTAATGAACGTGGGTTTATTTATTTAAATACACCCATAATTACTTCAAGCGATGCCGAAGGCGCAGGTGAAATGTTTAGAGTTACTACCCTTCCTCTTGAAGGTGCTCCAAAAAACGACAAAGGAGAAATTGATTATACGCAGGATTTTTTCGGGAAAAGCACCAACTTAACTGTGAGTGGACAATTAGAAGGTGAATTGGGCGCTATGGCATTTAGTGAAATTTATACATTTGGTCCAACCTTCCGTGCCGAAAACTCCAATACCACAAGGCATTTGGCGGAATTCTGGATGATAGAACCAGAAATGGCTTTTAATGATATTGAAGACAATATGAACCTTGCAGAAGCTTTCATAAAATATTTGATTGAGTATGTTATGAAACATAACGAAGACGATTTAGTTTTTTTAGATGCACGTTTAGCAGAAGAAGAAAAACAATTGCCAACGGAAAAAAGAAGTGGCTTTGGATTAATTGAAAAATTAAAAATGGTTTTAGAAAATGGATTTGAAAGAATTACGTACACAGAAGCAATTGATATTTTATTAAATAGCAATCACTATAAGAAAAAGAAATTTACTTATGATGTGAAGTGGGGTATTGATTTACAAAGCGAACATGAGCGTTATTTAGTAGAACAACATTTTAAAAAGCCAGTAATTGTTACAGGATATCCAGCTGCAATAAAAGCATTTTATATGCGTATGAACGACGGTTGTGAACCAGGAAAAGAAACGGTTGCCGCTATGGATATTTTAGCGCCAGGTATTGGTGAAATTGTGGGTGGTTCACAAAGGGAAGAAAGGTTATCGGTATTAGAAGCAAGGATGACCGCTATGGATATTCCATTGGACGAAATGAGCTGGTATTTGGATACGCGCCGCTTTGGAAGTGTACCTCACGCTGGTTTTGGACTGGGTTTTGAAAGAATGGTACAGTTTGTTTCAGGTATGACCAATATTAGGGATGTAATTGCATTTGCAAGAACACCAAATAACTGTGAGTACTAATGGGCATATTATTTGTATTAATTGGCGCATTTTGTTTTGCAATAAGCAATGCCTATTGGAAAAAAGTAACGGTTACCATTCCTTACCAAATAGGTATGTTTTATAGAGGCGCGTTTGCAACTTTAATTTTTGGCATATTATATTTTGGATGTAGGGACACTGCATTTTTTGCAGGCTGGACCGTTAGGCCTCTAGCGTTGGACCAACAATTTTTATGGACTATTGCATTAAGTATTTTTAATATTTTTGGATTAGTGTTTTTTTTACGGGGCATTCAAAAAGCACCCGTAAGTCTTGTGGTGCCAGTGTCTTCTTTAAAATTATTTACTATTGTAACAGCCGTTTTTATTGTAGGTGAAGTTTGGAAGACAGCTTATTTGTTTGCATTTATATTATCTACAGCGGGTTTATTATTATTGTTTTTACAAAGCAAAGCGCTAGCAAATACGAGTCAATTAAAATCGGGCATATTGTTTGGCGTATTGTCAAGTTTTTTTTGGGGTAGCTCTTATGCGTTATATGCATTCCCAATTAGTTGGTGGGGACCACTTGGTTTTAGTTTAGTAATTGAAGCCACTGCTATGTTATTTGGTTTAATATTAGTGATTAAAGAGGGTCTGTTTTTTAGCCTATTTAATTATATTAAGTTGCACCATATTAAGGAGTATTTAATATTAGGCGCTTTGTTAGTGGTGGGTGGTTTGTCGGTGAATGTTTCTTATCAATACCTACATGTAGTGGTTATTAATATATTAATTATATCCAGCCAATTGCTTTCGGTTTTGTTTGGTTATTTCTTTTTTAAGGAAAGGCTAAGTACTAAACAATGGCTTGGCTTGGCATTTATTATAGCTTCCTTTTTTGTGGTAGCTATGGCTGCATAGGTTGTGAGGCTAATAGTAAAAACCTTGATTTTCCCTTATTTTCAATAAACAACCGTAATTTTTTGCTACTTAGTGCGCCTTGAAGTATATTTGCGACCCAATCGGAGCAATCTGAATGGGATGGATGAAAAATCCGATGGCGCTGTAGCTCAGTTGGTAGAGCAAAGGACTGAAAATCCTTGTGTCCCCGGTTCGAGCCCGGGTGGTGCCACAAGCCCTCAACAAAAGTTGGGGGCTTTTTTAGGGGTAAAATGTAAATAATTTTAATCCTAAAATCTTATATAGGATTGATTTTAAATAGAAAAACACAAGTGTCTGGATTTATAAAATAACCACCATCCATAAATTTATCTTTGTTTCTTGATAGATATATTTTATCTGTATTTATTTCGTAGTATGAAACATATCTATTGTTCATATATTTACTTTTTCTTTCATAACTTCTTGTTCTACCATAATTATCATTATCACCCCAATTAGAAAGTCCCACATTTAATCTATTAATTTGATCTTCAGTTAATGCTATATAACTCTCCTCGCCAATATTGATTATTTCCCAAACAATATCTTTTGCTTTACTATTTTCTCCATCCGCTTTAACTTCTTCGTTTGCTAAATTAATGATAGCCTTGTGTCTCAGGTTGTTTGAACTGGCTTTACTTACATTAAACAAGAAGGATTCCTCGGTACCCTTGTTTTTAAATTGCATGGTAAATAGTTTATTTTTTAAAATTTCGAAGGTTGGCATTTTTTTATTCAAAAAATCACGTTCTCTAACCTCTAATACGGACGATGCTTTTAAGCCATCACGAGAGTTGTCGGCGTCTGTGTATTCGCTTACTTTGCTAGTCCAAAAACTAAAATCTTCCGCATTTAAAATTTCAGGTAATGAAAGTGCGCCGCCCTTTTCTTCATCATTATCATAATAACTGTTATTTCTCTTTTTATTATTTACATCTCCAATTATAATTTTTGAAAGATTAAAAGAGAATCTATTATTCATTAAGGGGCTAAGTTCAAAAAAATATTTATTTAAAAAATCATTTTCATTTGACTTATTAATTATTATGTCGGAGTTTATATTGTTTGTGGACCCGGGGTTATTTTCATTATTATTTTTACTACTACTTAAAATTGAATTCAATTTAGATAGGTTCGCTATCGTTTCATTCAACTTGGAAATTGAATCAGCCACATTTCTTTTTTCTTCCTGTAATTTGGAAATTTGTTGTTGTTGCTGCTCAATTCTAATTCTTAGGGTTTCAATTTTCTTTTCCGTTGCTGTCAATGAGTCTTTTATTTTAGAGAGCTTTTGATTATTTAATTCAGCACCGCTTTTCAGTGTTTCTAATTCCCGTCTTAAATTTTCTTTGTTTTCATCTAATACAACTACTTGTTTCTGAAGAGAATCAATATTAAATTGAAATTGATCAATAGCGGCGCGCAATTCCTTTTTATTCATTTGTTCCCAATCCTGTCCATTCACATTCATCGAAAATATTAGTATCCCAATAAATAAAGACAAAGTAAATTTTATTTGACTCATTTGATTTGTATTTGGTTTTCAAATTTACCATCTAATTGTATATTAATAAAAACTATTTTACTAAATCATTAAATCATTAAATCATTAAAATTTTAAAACTTTAAAACTTTTCGGTACATATTCAAACTTATATCGTGCAAGGAATTTTATTAGTAGCGGGTGGCCTGGCCATTAACGTATCTTATCAATACCTGCCTATTATGGTGATTAATATTTTAATTATTAGCAGTCAACTCCTTTCGGTGCTATTGGGCTTTATGTTTTTTAAAGAGCGCTTAAGTTTAAAACAGTGGATAGGACTCGTATTTATTATGATTAGTTTTTTTGTAGTAGCCACGGCAGTATAATTGAAGCCGGTCCCATTT
>CANHAE010000042.1 GCA_947458915.1 Bacteroidota bacterium | reverse complement strand
GTTTGCAAAAAGCTGTTAAAGAGCATTTATTCGAAGAGACTGATATTGCTGCAATTCAAAAAAAGTATATTAAGGGTTATTTTGTTTCTCACGCACACCTTGACCATGTAGCGGGACTGATTCTAAATTCACCGAATGACATTGCGAAAAATATTTATGGCTTTGCTTCGGTGATTGAGGTACTTAAAAATAATTATTTCACTTGGAAGGCTTGGGCAAATTTCACAAACGAAGGAGATAAACCACAGCTAAATAAATACACTTATAATTATTTAACTCCCGGGAAAGAATTAAATATCGCCAATACTGAATTAAGTGTGACTCCCTATTTATTAAGCCATGTAAACCCTTATGAGAGTAGCGCGTTTTTAATTAGAAATAAGAATAGCTATTTATTATACCTGGGAGATACTGGGTCGGACAGCATTGAGGGTAGTACTAAACTAAGGGAATTGTGGTCGGCAGTTGCGGGGCATATTAAACGAGGCGAATTAAAAGCAATATTTATTGAAGTGTCATTTGATAATACAACTCCGGACAAATCACTTTTTGGCCACTTAACTCCTCGTTTATTGATGCAAGAGATGCGTATTTTAAATGAACTAGCTGGCGGAAAGTTAAATCAAGTGCAAATATTTGTTACCCATATGAAACCATGTGGTAATTGCGAAGAAAATATTAAGAGCCAAATTAAATCCGAAAACAACTTAGGATTATCGATTCAATATCCAATACAGGGAACACTAATTAAAATAAATAATTAGTATAATTTTGAATTTAAATAAAGAATCGGCTGTCTCAAAAGCATTACTCAATAAATGGGGGAAAGAAAAAACACCTTTTGTTTTTTTAATTGACTTTGAATGCAAGAAGCCGCTATGCTGGAGGATTGACGATAATACAGCTGATTTTAAATACGATTTTAATGGGTTTACGAATGCAGAAAAATTGCCGAATAAAAATAAAAAGCTTCAATTTGAACGATACCCGGAAAGTTTCGAAATTTATAAAGCTAAATTTGAAAAAATAAAGCAGCAAATTGAATACGGCAATAGTTTTTTAGTAAACTTAACCACTGAGACACCTATTGTAACTAATTTATCACTTGGTGAAATATTTGACCGTGTTGTAGCAAAATATAGCTGTTGGCTGCAGGATGCCTTTGTTTGCTTTTCTCCAGAAACATTTATTAAAATAATGAATCAAAAAATATACTCCTACCCGATGAAGGGAACTGTGGACGCAAACTTGCCCAATGCAGAGGAAAATATTTTAAAAGATGCTAAGGAATTAGCCGAACACGCTACTATTGTTGATTTAATTAGAAATGATTTAAGTAGAGTGTCTACAAACGTTAAAGTAGACAAATTTAGATTTTATGAAAAAATAAAAACGCAAACCGGCTTATTAGGCCAGGTTAGCTCGGAGATATCGGGGGATTTGCAACCTAACTACGCTGAACATATTGGCGATATTCTTTTTGACTTACTTCCAGCTGGGTCCATTTGTGGTGCACCAAAAGCAAAAACAAAAAAAATTATTTTTGATACCGAGCAAGGCGACCGTGGCTACTACACAGGCATAGCAGGCTATTTTGACGGTGAAAATTTAGACAGCTGTGTACTAATTCGTTACCTACAAGAAAACAATAGGTATAGGAGTGGTGGTGGAATTACTTTTCAAAGTGACGCTACTAAGGAATACCAAGAAATGATAGAAAAAGTATATGTACCCATTTTTTGAAACCATACGATATAAGAATGGGGTATTAGAAAACCTAGCTTTTCACCAACAAAGGGTGAATCGTACCTTTATGCAATTTAAGGAGACAATTGAGGCTAAAGGGGCTATTACTTCATTGGACTTGTCAACAATTCAAGTGCCAGTAGGTTTATTAACGAACCAAGTATACAAATGTCGACTGAAATATAATTTAGCGTCCGATTTTACTATTGCATTTGAGCCTTATACAATACGTACCATAAAAAATTGTTTACTTACAGAAATTGGAGACAATAAATACGATTATAAATATACGGACAGGGATTGGCTAAACGAAGCATTACTTGTTGCCGGAACCGATGAAATAATTTTTACTAGTGCAGGATATATAAAAGACGGAAGCTATGCTAACCTTGCATTTTTTGACGGAAGGGATTGGTTCACTCCCAAAAACCCATTACTCCTTGGCACAAGGCGCGCAGCTTTAATTAAAAAAGACATAATTAAAGAATTAGATATTCGAATAGCCGACTTATATAAATATAAAAGTATTAAGCTCATAAATGCAATGATGCTTTGGGAAGAATCGCCTACACTTAATTTTAATTTCGATTCAGTATCCAATACACTGGAATTCCAGTAGCTATTAGAGACAAGCCCCAAGCAGCCTCATAAGGTTGGTTAATGATTGTTATTACTACCAAAGCAATACAGAATAAACAAAATATTGCTGGCACAAATGGGTAACCAATCACTTTGTATTTTCTTTCCAATTCCGGATGTTTTATTCTTAAAATTATTACCCCTAAAGCAGTACTACCATAAAATATAAATGCAGCAAATATAAGCATATCGGTTAACTGGTCGAATGTACCCGAAAACACCAACACGATTGCCCAAATACCCTGAATAAATAAAGCAATGCTCGGTGTATTGTATTTAGCGTGCACAGTAGCTGCTTCCTTAAAAAATAATTTATCCCTTGCCATAGCATACATAATGCGTGCCGACATTAAAATAGAACTATTGGTTGCATTTAAGGTAGTAACTAAAATTAAACAAGCAACAAGTGTCATGCCGAATGTACCACTTAATTGGCCAGCCACTTCTATTGCTGCAATTTTATTAGGTGTACTATTAAGTTGTATAAAATAATCAATAGGTAGCAGGTAAACAAAAACAACATTCAATAAAACATAAGCAACTATAACTATAATGGTTCCTACGCCTAATGCAATAGGTAAATTACGTTTTGGATTTTTAACCTCTTCCCCAATGTAGGCAATATTATTCCATCCCTCATAGCCCCAAAACGCACCCAAGCTTGCTATAAACATTGCTTTTATTAAGGCCCAGCCATTTAATACGTGTGGATGCATTACTTGGGAGTGTTGTGTTAAATTTTGGATACTCCCCTTTTCTGATATTAGCCCTATTAAAATAAATATTACTATACCAGTAAGCATTATATAAGTTAAAACATTACTTAGGGTTTCGGCAAATTGAACACCTCTATAATTAAGTAGCGTTAGCAAAATTATTAAACCACTTGCTAATAATTTTACGGATAAGTTTTGAAATGGTGCAATGCCCATGAATGAAGCATCCGTACCCATCACTGGCAATGGCACTAAACTATTAAAAGACTGGGCAAATATATATGCTAGTGCAGCTATGGCTGCTGTTTTTATGATAGTAAAACTAGACCAACCATATAAAAAAGAAAAAAAGCGGCCATACAGCTTTTGAAAATAATAATATTCGCCACCAGAATTAGGAAACATGCTTACTAATTCGGCAGTGGATAAGGCGCCCGCTAAACTTATTAAACCTGCAATAACCCAGCAGAGTATGACTAACCATGGTGCTCCTAGTTCTTGTGCCATAGGCGCAATTTTTTTAAAAACACCCGAACCTATTATTACACTAACTACTAAAAAGGTAGCAGACCTTAATGCAATTTTTGGTTTTAGTTGGTCTTGTACATTCATTTATTATGCTTAGTTACTTATAAAATTGTTAGTCCAAAACCTGGTTGGTGGTTTATATGCATATATCCATCAATAATTTCAAAACCACCCCTTACTAAATCCTCAGCTAAGTCAAGGCTGCCATCTAAGTCGATATACTTTGTATTAGAACAACTATATGCCACATGTAATGCGGCGGTAATACTAATAATACTTTCATCATTGCACCCCCAAAATAAATCAATACCTGCGTTGTTTGCAATTGTTGCAATTTCTTTAGCACCTACAATGCCCCCACACTTCATTAGTTTAATATTATAAATGCCAAATGGTTTATTAATATGCGCAAATTGCAGCGCAGCTTTTGCATTCGTTAATGATTCGTCACCAGTTAACAAACTTCTATCAGCCGCACTCAGGCTTAATAATTCATTTTCACTGCCAACTTTCAATGGCTGTTCAATTAACTCAAGTTTGTATTTATTAGTTGCTGTAATAAATTTTTGCAAATCCTTTAAACTATAGCCTTGGTTAGCATCTACTCTTATTGTAAAAGAATTTCCAAATGTTTCATACAAACGAATAATCCTTTCAATATCAGTAGCTACATCTAGTCCTGTTTTAACTTTCAATACCCTAAATCCCAAAGCTTTGTATCCTGCAGCTTCCTGGAGTGTTTCTTGCACATCCTTTATACCAATTGTTACCGATGTAGGTAAGGGAGGTACTTTTTGCCCGTAAAAATTAGCAACTGATATGCCTAAAAATTTACCAAAAGCATCGTGAAGCGCAATATCAATTGCAGCCAAAGTGCCTGGCAAATGTGGAAAATGTATACTTGATTCAAATATAATTTGTTGAAATTGTCGAATATCCCTTCCAACTAATGCTTGTACAAATTCAGTTTGTAAATTAGCCACCGTCTGTTCGGCGGTTTCCCCTACAACATCCTCAGCAGGACTTCCTGACCCATACCCAATAGTGCCATTTGCTAATTCTATTTCAAAAAAAGCTAAAGCCACATCGGAGTAGGTATTATAAGCAATTGTATAAGGCTTTGTCAAAGCCATTTTTTTTAAATAGGCGCGTACAGCTATAATTTTCATGAAACGGTATTAATTTGTTAGAAGGGCTTTTAATGTAGGTACCAATTTTTCCACACCTTCTTGTATTGGCAATAAAACAGGTAAGCCTAATTTTTGCTCATACATTTTTTGATACGCAAAGGCTTCTTCCTTGGTACAACCTTCGGTATTAATTGCAAGCGCAATAACTTTAGACCCTAGTTTTTCAATTAGTTCAATTTCAGATTCAACAGAAGGTATAAGTCCCCAATGTACATCGTTATCGAAATATTTTCGTTTGGGTGCAAAAATTAACACAGTATGCTTAGCGTTACCAGAAATTAATAACTCAATGCCACAAGGGCCACTTGGATTGCGCAAAGAAGACTGCCCTTCTAAAAATATAATAGCTGCATTTGTTTCTTTCGCACAGGTTACAATTGCATTTTCTAGTTCGCCAGAAACAAAATCGTTTAAAGTAGAATCAAAAATGAAACCATACTTTCCACCTTGCAGCCAACCAGTTTGACCAGTATAAATCATTTCCGACTGTAATCCCTCCTTAACACAAGTTTGTTTTAACATTCTTGCAGTAGTTCTTTTTCCCATTGCACAATCCATACCTAATAACGCAATAATAGGCGTTTTAACTTTATAAATGTCCCCTGTCCAAAAACTAAGTTGTTCACGTGACTTTGGTTTTCTAATGTCAATTATTTGCACACTCTTTTCCTCGGCTAACTTAACTATAGCCGGCTTTTCACATAAGTATTCATGTAAGCCGTTTACTATAGAAACACCTGCATTAATAGCTTCTATTACTACCTCAAGCATATTAGTTGGTAAAATGCCTCCGACTGTTGCTACACCTATAATTAAAAAATCAATTTTTGGCAACCTAGCTATTGCTTCTCCAAAAGAACTAAATACCGGAATATTTCTTTTTTTCCCGTCTAATAAAATGCCTGCATCTTCGCCAGCTGTTTCGGGACCATCCACTACGCCAATAATCGTAAACCTTTCTGTTCCCCGAATTAAACCATGGGCAGTTTTTGCATCAGAAGTTTTTAATAAACCACTTGTTAAAATAATTGCATTTTTCATGTACCAATACTAGTTTGAGAAATTAAAATAGTTGAATTAATTAAAGATATTAAACCTCGTTGTAAAAAATTATTTTAATAATAATACACCAGGTAATTTGCCTGTCGATTTTTGTGCTTTGTACACAATTTGTCCGTTTACCCATACTGCCTCAATACCAGTAGACAAAACCTTGCTATTATTAATAGTTGCATTGTCATTCACCGTTGAAGGATTCAGTAATACTAAATCAGCTTTTTTGCCAACAGTAATCACACCCCTATCCTTGATTGCTAAAAAATCGGCAGTCATCCCTGTCATTTTATAAATGGCCTTTTCCAAAGGCATTAATTTTTTTTCTCTAACATACTTTCCAAGTACACGTGTAAAAGCGCCGTAACCTCTGGGATGCCCACCAGCATTGCCATCTGAACAAATGTTGGCAAAAGGCCATTGAATAAAATCAATAACATCCTGCTCATTCATAGACTTTCCTGCAATGGCCTCAGTGCTTCCTTTATAGTCAGGATATTGTTCGTCAAAATCACTTGCTAATTGAATTAAGTTCATTAATGTTTGAGCGGGTTGTTCTTTTCTTTGCACTGCAATTGCAGCAAGTGATTTTCCTACATAACTTGAATTAGGTGCAAATGTTACAACAACCGATTCATTGGCATCAAACAATTGGTCAACCGCAAATTGTGCACTTTGTAAACTGGTAAATTGTTTGTCTGGGAAAAGGACCCTCAATGTTGAATTCCAAAAAGTATATGGATACACGTCTGCAGAAATATTTACCCCTTCTGCTCTTGCTTTTTCCAAGCGTTTTAAAATAATACCTGCTTTATTCCAATCCTCTTTTTTGGCAATTTTTATATGAGATACTTGTACGGGCATTTTTGTAATTCTTCCAATTTCAATAATTTCATCAATAGCATCATCCATATGAATGTCCTCACTCCTTATATGACTAGTGTATCTCCCGTTATTATCAGCAGCTACTTGGGCTAATTGTAACACTTCATCACGTGTTGAATAAAAAGCTGCTTCGTATTCTAATCCGGTAGAAAGTCCAATAGCGCCTTTTAATAACTCGCTTTTCAAAATCAGTTTCATCCTGTCAATTTCAGCTTGACTTGCTTTTCGATATACGTTTTTTTCACCCATCACTTGTTTACGTAAAGCAGCTTGTCCTGTATAGCTTGCTACATTTGCCACAATAGGGCGCTCCTTCATGAATTTAGTTAGTGAATCCATAGGATAACTATCGCCATCTTGTCCAATAATGATAGTTGTGATCCCTTGGTTAGAAGTGGATAATCCCGCAGGGTTTCTTCTTAAATCACCAAAGTGGTGGCTATGAGAGTCAATAAACCCAGGCGCTAATACGAGTCCATGCCCATCAATAACTTCTTCATTAGGCAAAGCATTAAGTGTGCCAATTTGGGAAATTATATCTCCCTTAATTCTTACAGCTGCATGAAAGGAAGCTGCTCCAGTGCCGTCAATTAATTGTACGTTTTTAATGAGGATGGTTGATTTTTGTGCAATAAGGTTTGCCTGAATCGTTAATGCTGAAAATACAGTAAGTACAATTAATTTAAATGTATACATGGTGTAAATTTAAAATTCATATCACTTAAGATAGATACTTAAAATTAGCGTATATCCCATGAAATATATTCAGTAAATAGGTATAATTTCTACAATGTTTTTTTTAAAAGCAAGGGCACTCAATGAGTGCCCTTCTATCAAAAATCAAAAATACCGCTATTCAATGCCTAATTTTTTAAGTTGCATAATTTGAAATAGTAGATAAATGATGACGCTCCAAACGGCTACAACGATGCCATAGGCTAATAGTTCTAGCCATATTGGAGTATAGCCCCTTCTCGCAAACAAACTACGATGGTTGTAGTTGGTAGTGTAAACAGATTTAGCTCCCCAAGGAACTATCATTTCGGATGTTAAATTACCATATACGTCATTATCAATTACGCTTGCAATAATTACAATATCACCTTTTGCGTCACCAGGTATAGCTTCTCGCTGAAATTCAGCCATTACAAATCCTAGGGAATCACTCGCATAAGTTGCTGTTTCATTTGCGTTTAATATACCGCCATGTCGCTTTACACCCACAATTACATCCACTGCTGAAATAGGCGTCCAAGTTGTATCTACCAAGGCAATTATTTGCGCATTAATAACCCTTCCATCTGCCGTATCTATTTTTAGTTTTGCTTTTGTAATTGCCAGTTCTGTTCTTCCTTCGTCAAATTTTTTCGTACTAGCCGCAACAACTAAAAAGTTTTGATTAGGCGACTTTAGCCATTGTACTTTTGCAGTACTAGGTATTAAAATAACTGCTTCTCCTTTTTCATTGGTTACACCCGAACCTAGTAAATTATTTTTATTAGAATCATTCGTGATATAAAATTGGACAGGTATTTGTGCAATCATTTGAAACTTGCCGTCAATTTTAGATTTTGCCTGCACCTGTAAATGATGTGTCGTATTATTATTGTTAAAGTACTTTAAATTCAAAGAAAGTGTTGGTTTTTCCTCGGATTCCTGCGCTTTTAAAAAACTTGGATATAAACCTATAACAATAATTAATATAAAAGGAATGATTTTATTTGTTTTCATGGCTTTCTGTTTCTATGATGGTTTCATGAATTGGAATAATTGGAAAAATTCTAGCAAACAAGGTTACTATTAATAATGCCCCGGCTAAGGAACCTCCTGCAATTGCCCATTCTTCCCAAGTTGGAAAATAATGTTTGTAATTTTCAGGTGCGTCACTCATTGGTAAAAATGGATGTAATAATGTAGGCGTTACAATTAAATATCGTTTAAACCATGACCCTACAACCACTAATATTCCTGCAACAAAAGCTGCTTTTGGCTTTCGACCTTGTTTAAAAATTAATATTAATATTGGGATAAGCATTGCAGTGGAAATGGCGAACCAAAATACCATGGCAAATTCGCCTGTAAATAAACCCATAAAATGCTCTTCTTCTGATTTTTTCATTTTAAAAGCAGGTACTAAAAATTCATTTACATTAAAATATAAATAAATCAAAGCCAACAAAACCACCACTTTTCCCATTTTATCAAAGTGATCGTTGGTAATGTATTTTTCTAATTTGTAATGCGTTCTAAATACATACATCGCAATTAGAACACCGCCCGAACCCACTAAAAATGCACCTGATATGAAATAGGCACCGAAGTTTGTACTATCCCAACCTGGGCGATAAGTGGTAGCGAATAACCAAGATGTTACAGTGTGAATTGCAAATGCTACAGGGATAATAGTGATAGATAAAATATTAATTGCCTTATCAGTAATTTTAAATTGTGCAGGTGTATTTTTCCAAAAAGAACCTAAAAATTCATATAATTTTTGTAGCCATTTGCCATTTCTTTCTTTATACTTTATCAAAATTTTCAAATCAGGTAATAATGGAAAATACAACAACAATAAGCTAATAAATAAATAGGTGGTTATAACAATCACATCCCAAATAATGGGTGACTGCAATCGACCATGAATAAATAAATTATAGAATCTGTCGGGACGACCCATATCAACAATTATGATTAGTCCTGCAAAGGAGATGGCTGAAACAGCTATGATTTCTGCAATTCTTGTTAAAGGCGTGCTCCAATGAACATCGGTTAGCCTTAACACTGCAGTGATAAGTGAGCCCACTAAACTTATTGCTACAAAGAATACGAAATTAGAAATATAAATTCCCCAAGAAACATAGTCTCTCAATGCGGTTACACCCAATCCATAATACAATTGTCTTGCATAAGCAAATGCACCTAATGCACAGACAGCGATTAAACTAATTACCCAGATTGTTCCTTGCTTACCAAATTTCTGAGGAAGCAAGTCTTCAATTATCTTGTTTTCTGCTAATTTTTCCACTTGATAGATTTTAATATTTTATACTATAGAAAATATCCATTATTCCTTTGTTGCCTCAGCAGTATTATTCTCAAAAGGAAAATTTCGATTTACCGGTGGTAAATAATACACGCTTGGTTTTGTGCCTAAGTCCTCCATTAATCGATAACCAGCTTTATCTCTTATTAACTCACTAAATCTGAAAGTTTCCGCCCCATTTGTAACGGAGTCTTCTAATATATCTCCAAAAAAGAAAACACCATTCGGACAAGCGGAAACACAATGAGGTAAGTTTCCTTGACGAACCATATCAGGACAAAAATCACATTTGCCTACGGTTCCAATTTTTTGTGGCATGCTGGTTTCGCAGTTATATGGCTTCTCTGCAATTGCTGGTTCTAATTTAGGATCTTCCCAATTAAATACTCTTGTGGAATATGGACAAGCAGCCATACAAAATCTACAACCAACACAACGGTCGCTATCAATTAATACAATGCCATCTTTTCTTTTGAATGTAGCATCCACCGGACAAACTTTTACACAAGGTGGTTCATCACAATGCATACATGTAGTAGGTTGCCAATAAGGTGCAGTGTGGTCGGCATCCTGCATAGCATTTAACTTTATCCAGTTTTGTCCTGGATGTATTTGATGCATATGATTACATGCCGACTGACATTTTTTTAAATTTTTACATCTTGAAAGGTCAATCACCATGGCAAACTTTTTACCTGGTATACCTACCCTTGCTTCATCGTTAGATATAGCTGGCAATGATGGAACCGGCTTTAAAAAAGCTTTATCCACTTCTATGATTTCGCCATCAACAGAAAGTAATTTTACTAGTTCACCGGAAGGTTTCACTTCCTCTATAGCTTCTGGAGTGAATGGATTCTTAGTTCCACAACCAGCGGCTAAGGCAGCACCTGCAACTAAAGTAGTTGCTAAGAAACCCCTTCTTGAATTTTCGTTATTTTTCATTAAAATATTTTTTGGATTACAATTCTTTTTTCACCCAAGACTGTAATGCTTTATTGGATATTTTGTCTTTTGTATTTATTATTTTATTTGCATCCACTTCAACCAACATGCCATCCTGAGTTAACATTCTCAACTTTTTAACTTCAGGTGCGCAACTAATTACTTCTTTTTTATTACTTGTAAACTCGAATTTTAAAATTGGAAATAAACTAAGTATACCTAGTCCTGCAATTAATTTTCTTCGCGTATCCTTTTCTGAAGGGCTATTTTTTTCAGTTTGCATAAAATTGGATTAGTAGGGGAAAAATAATAAGCCCCCAAAGGAGGCTTATTACAAAATTTTAAAATTATTTTTTCAAGCTACGCATGAAGTTTACTAAACTCCAAATGTCTTCTTGATCTGGTATTTTCTTTTTAAAAGCAGGCATATCATCTCTACCCTCTGCTGTTTTATAAAACAAACTTCCATCAGTTTGAGCTTGAAAAGCGGCTTTGCTAAAATCAGGTGGCGCCGTTTCTAATTGCGCCGACTTACTACCATCCCCTAAGCCCGTTTTGCCATGACAAGAAGCACAATGTTGATTCCATAAAGTTTTTCCTGCAGCTACAGCCCCTGCATCACCTTTCAAAGGGTTAGCCACTTTAGCCTTATCAGCAGGTGCTTGCCAAGGTTTTCCTTGAAAGAAAGTGAAACTTGCTGTTGTTATAAAAATAACCAATAGACCTAGTACAGTTGTTTTTTTCATAGAATTGATTTTTGATGATACAAGATTCATATTTTAATTCATTATGTTCAATGATTTGCATCATATAAAATTATGATCATTGTCATACTGAGTATGTTTTATATAAAATGGGATTAAAGGTTAGCAATGTTGCTTTAGCAATAATCCCATTTAAATACTTTGACTGTGTATGCCTGTATTAAAAATTCCAAAGTCTTGAGATATTAAACCCAAGTGAAAATTGGCTCTTTGTAAAATCGTTATGATTAAATACATTATTTGTCTGAGGCAAAACATAACCATAATTACCCAGAAATACCTGAAATTCATGTCCGCTAGTTGCAAAATCCAATCCAATGCTCAAATTGGGATTAGGATTATTCATAGGGTGTTGTGTAATAGGCTGGTCGTAATTTGCCATCAAAGACATACCTTGTGTAAGTTTATACCTACCCGAAACGCTTACTGCTAAATGTGCATTATTTGTTTTAGGTTGAATTATATTTTCTTCGGTATAAAAGGCTTCTACATTATTATAGTAGGAAAGGCTTGGTGCCACTTGCAAGGAAAAATTTTCAGAAATTTTTCGGGCGATAATTAACTGCGAGAAGTAACTAAACCTGTCCTGCACATTCACAATAGGCAAGGAAGTATTTTTTGCTCTCGTATCCATTACTGAATTCGCAAACAGGGTAACACTCAAAGGCATTTTATTGTCCTTTGTTTGTTTTAACAATGCGTATTTAAGTGTACCGACAACTTGCATTCTATCATTCGTTGCACCAAATCCAAATTCCAAGTCTTTAATAGGTACATAACTTACTCCTAATAACATATTTGCATTTGCAAAAAGCCCACCAAGGTCCTTCCAGCCATTTTCTACAGTACCAAAGCGGTGCTGAATATCAAACTCAAAAGTTCCTTTAATGGGAACCATTACTGTTTGGTTGTCTATGATATGATTGCCGTCAAAAGTGTTTTTTACAAAAGACTTCTTTTTAACAACAGGAGCATCTTGAATTGTGGAATCTTGCGCAATCAGCTGTGTAGTTCCTAGCAACGCCACTAAAACTATTAGGGGATATGCTAAAGAATGCATCATTGATTGATATGATATTGTTTTTTTCATTTGAATTAATTTAATTGTTTTTAGCTCCTTGTTTAATCCATGCATATATTTTTGCATTAATTTTTTCATCAGGACCTTTACCAATTGGCATTACCGGACTTTTTTTACCAGTTAACCACATCATAAGGACACTATTGTCAGGATCGTTTGCTTTATAATAATTTCCATCGGTTAAAGCTTTGTAAGCATTAGTTGCTGTTAAATCCGGTGATTTCGCACCAGCTGAATGGCACCCGCTCATTGTACAACTTGCCGTAAAAATGGGCACAATATCTTTTTCAAAACTCATAGTTTCTGTGATACTGTTGCCTGGATTTACCACGATGGTTGAAGTCTTCGAACATCCTGCAATAGCAAGCATCAACAAGGCAAAAAAGCCTGATAATATTGCTATTTTTTTCGTTAACATAACTTTTTCGTTTAATCGTTTTATCAACCAATTTATTTTTGGAACTTAAGCATCAAGTTTGGTTGTATCGCATGTTGATAATTCGATTTGTCCCAAACTGCAAATCCAAATGGTTGATCTTGTAAACTTGAAAAGTCAATATCTTGCTTTAATACATCCGTTGTTTTTAATTTTCTTCTATATTCAACTACCCATCCGGTGCCTGTGTATACTGCTTTTGCATCAATATCTGCACGGCCATTTTTAACGTTCGATACAATATTGCTTGGGAAACATTTAGCACCAATAGCACTTGTTGCAGTAGCACCTAATCTTTGATAGTCAGTTCCGACAGTTGGATCAATTGTGCCACCACTATATGTTAATACCCCTAGTGAACTAACCGCAGTAACTAACTTAGCAGTTCCACTTAATGTGTCCTCTACACTAATAAAATCAGCAGTCGAACCTGGTATAACCCATTTTGGAACTGCTACTGAAGTGCCTGTTCCATCTAATTTTAAATTTTGCGTATTAGCAACTGATCCTTGTGTTGCATCGGCTGTATAAGTTGGCTTGCCAACTGGCCATGTAGTTGATGTACTTGCAACCACTAAGTCGTCATAATGGCGACCATTCGCATTTCCGCCTGTTAAATTTGTAACTGCCTGACCGCCTGCATTATCTTGGTAGTTATCATCCATCTTGCCATAAACAAAACCTCTGTTTGGGTGTAACCACCACATATCAATTTTTTCGTTAGTCCCATTTGTATAGTGATTGCCACTTGCTGCATTTGATTTGTATACAGCTGGGGTTACAGAATAATCCATATAAGGTGTAAACACATGGCAACTTGCATAACAGGTTTGTGTTATAAATTTAGGTGTAGAATTATCTACATTCCATAACATCGCAATTTTGTCTTCGCCATATCCTTCTCTGGTTAACACTCCATTTGCATCAAATGTTTTTGCTGTTGGTTCTTTTGCCCACAAATTAGTAGTAGGATTGAAATACCAAGGTGCTGATTTTAAACTTTTGTCTTTATCTGCATATTCAGCTAAAAAATAAATATACTCAGCATCATACATCGCTTTTAAACTGACTGGATATTTATCACCTATATAACCCACAAATAAACCATTACCTGCATCAGGCACTCCTGGCGTAAATTCAATTTTGTTAGCAGTTCCCCAAATCGCGTCCACGGTTCCATCAATAGTTGGGGCAGTTGTTGTTTTTAATGCCAATAACTCAGATGGGTTTTGGGTAACGGCAGAAGTAACTACTTGATCCGTTTTAGTACAGTAGGTAAATACCAATACTAAAAAAGCAAATAACGATACAATCTTTAAAATTTTCATACAATATCAATTTATAGTTTGAGTTAAAATTCCAGACACAAATTTGATTTGTAAAGATTATGTTAATGATGATTAACGTCATTCTATTGGGTGACAAATATCAGTTTTAGGTAATAATGTGTATTTTTATGAAGCAAACCACCTAGTTATATGAACCCTTCATTCGCTTTATTTAAAAAATTCGTAACAAACCCATTAAGTTTTTCCTTCTTTTTATTGCAAAAACTTCCTTCGGCATTTTTTGTAGGCTTAAAAGTACACCAGTTAGATTCCAATGTTTGTGTCATTAAAGTTCGTTATTCGTGGTTTAGCAAGAACCCTTTTAAGTCCATGTATTTTGCAGCACAAGCCATGGCTGCAGAAATGAGTACCGGTTTGCTGGCATTTGGTCAACTATACAAAAGAAGCCCAAAAGTGAGTATGCTAGTTGTAAAAATGGAAGTGACTTATACAAAAAAAGGTACGGGAATGCTATATTTCACCTGTGAGGATGGCCAAGCAATCCAGCATTGTATTCAAAAAGCAATTGAAACAAAAGAAGGGCAAACATTGGTTTGTAAATCTACAGGCAAGAACGAAGAAGGCGAAATAGTTGCTGAGTTCTTTTTCACTTGGAGTTTTAAAGCAAAATAGTGCCTACAAAAATACCCGCTGCAAGCAGCGGGCATTTCGTTGTCATAAAACCACTAACTATTAAAATGTTTTTGTACCATTTGGTTGGAACTTATACCTGAATTTATAATAACGTTGTTTAGCTAATTTTTCTTCTTCGGTTCCTGTTGTTGGAGTAACACCACCTTTATAATAATTTAGTATTTCCATTTTCGCATATTTGCCACTAGCAGTTTTTATAACTAATACACGTCCTGCTAAAGGTGTAACTAGCGAAGTTGCAAAATCATAATTATACCATCCTTTAGTATTGCCTGTGGTAATTGCGTAAATTTTTGGAGATGCACTTGTATTGTCAGTTCTAAATACAGAGTCGGCAGATATCGTAGTTAAGGTATCGTATAATATTCCTTTGTAAACAAAACCACCGCCTATTCCATTACTATAGCTAGTTCCGCTATTTGTTAGAATAGTCGTCCCCGCAAACGCAACATCCCATTTTGAAGTTGCACTATCACTGTTAGCCACAATTTCGTTACGCTCTAAACTATAAAATGTATATTTCCCTGCACTTACTGGCATACCCGTAATAAGGTCCTTACCAATAATCGTGTCAGCCCTTAAATCATTCACCACTTTATCGACATTAACAACCACTATACTTGTATCGTCTTTTGAACAAGCAAATAGTGCTACACTAACAACTAAAACTAAAGTAACTTGATTAATAATTTTTCGCATAATTGTTTATTTTTTATTTGAGATTTGATATTTAATTGTTCCAAAAAAAGTACTACCTGGCAAATTGGGTAGGTTTAACATATCGATATAATTTCCAATATTGTCCGCGCCAATTTGCACACCAAACCCATTTTTATAGTCTTTCCCAATAGATGCATGTAGAGATGTATAGCCCTTGGCAAAATCGTCACCTTCGTCAAATACACTATTCCCATTGGTATTATTAACGGCCCACTTGCTTCTATAAAGTGCACGCAGGTTTGCATAAAAACCATTTGTGCTATTATAATTTATTTTTAATTGTACTTTATGTTTGCTGTTGTTTGGCAATCCTGCATAATTTTTAAGGGAGAGTCTTTGGCTATAACCATTAGCATCTCTCGAAAAAACAGTTCCTGTTTTAATTTCTGCAATTTCATCCTT
>CANHAE010000041.1 GCA_947458915.1 Bacteroidota bacterium | reverse complement strand
TTTTACCTAAATTTGCAACCTATTTAATAAATTGTACGGCAAAAACCGTGCATCCTTAAAAATCATATATAATGAAACAAGGTATCCATCCAGAATCGTATCGTTTTGTAGTGTTCAAGGACATGAGTAACGGTACCTCTTTTTTAGGTAAATCTTCAGCACAAACTAAAGAAACCATTTTATTTGAAGACGGAAAAGAATATCCAGTTATTAAATTGGAGATTTCAAACACTTCACATCCTTTTTACACAGGTAAGAACATGTTAGTTGACACTGCTGGTCGTATTGATAAATTCAACAAGCGTTACGCAAAAAAAGCATAAAACAAGGCTCGTAAGAGCAGCATTTTATACCATATTTAAACCCTTTCTTACACCAGTAAGAGAGGGTTTTTTGTCAAACAACAGGCTTCAACACCTACCTTTGTAATCACTCAAAATTGGAACATGTTAAAATTAGATATTCTTGCTTTTGGTGCACATCCTGACGATGTAGAATTGGGTTGTGCCGGTACCCTTATGAGTGCAATAGGAGAAGGCAAAAAGGTGGGGGTAATTGATTTAACGAAAGGGGAATTGGGTACAAGAGGTACAACATCACAGCGATTAAAAGAAGCCCAATTGGCGAGTCAAGTGATGGGGGTTTCTATTAGAGAAAATTTAGGAATGGCTGATGGCTTTTTCGAAAATAATAAGGAAAATCAATTTGCAATTATTGAAACTATTCGACGTTATCAGCCTACTATAATTTTGTGTAATGCGCCTGAGGACAGGCACCCCGACCATGGGAAAGGAGCACAATTAATTGTTGATGCTGCATTTTTATCGGGTCTTGTTAAAATACAAACATCACATAATGGTTTGCCACAAGCACCATGGAGAGCGACGCAAGTATTTCATTATATTCAATCTAGAAATTTAACACCTAGTTTTGTGGTAGACATTAGTGCTTATATTGATAAAAAAATGGAAGCAATTTTAGCACATTCCTCCCAGTTCTTTGATCCAAATTCTAATGAACCAGAAACATTTATTTCAGGTACTGCATTTATAGATTTTGTAAGGGGACGTGCAAAAGAATTAGGACACCAAGTAGGGGTGGAATATGCTGAAGGATTTATCACACAAAAATTATTAGGCATCCGTAGTTTTGATGGAATTATTCAACATACTACTTAACATACATTATTTAAGTAATTAATTTAATTATATGGCTATCGTAAAAGTGGGTTTAGTGCAAATGTCATGCAGTGCTGATGTTTCAGGTAATAAACAAAAAGCAATAGATAAAATAAGAATCGCTGCAAAACAAGGCGCTAATATTATTTGTTTACAAGAACTTTTTACATCATTATATTTTTGTGATGTGGAAGCTTATGAAAACTTTAAACTAGCTGAACCTATTCCAGGTAAAACAACAGATGAATTGTCGGCCATAGCAAAAGAATTGGGGGTAGTTATAGTAGCTTCTTTATTTGAAAAAAGAGCCGAAGGTTTATACCATAACACCACTGCGGTTTTAGATGCAGATGGTACTTATTTGGGTAAGTATCGTAAAATGCATATTCCTGATGATCCAGCTTATTATGAAAAGTTTTATTTTACACCAGGTGATTTAGGATACAAAGTATTTAAAACGAAATTTGCAACTATTGGAGTTTTAATATGTTGGGATCAGTGGTATCCTGAAGCAGCTAGAATTACTACTTTAATGGGTGCTGAAATGTTATTTTATCCAACTGCGATTGGTTGGGCAACAGCACAGGACGAAGCAACTAATGTAGAACAATACAATGCTTGGCAAACTATTCAACGTAGTCATGCAGTGGCTAATGGAGTCCCAGTGATTAGTGTAAATCGCGTTGGATTAGAACAAGATGGGTTAATGAAATTTTGGGGTGGCTCTTTTGTGAGTAATCCATTTGGAACCTTATTATATAAAGCATCACATGACCAAGAGGAAGTGGCTGTGATTGATATTGATACAGAAAAATCGGACAGCTATAGAACGCATTGGCCATTTTTACGTGACCGAAGAATTGATTCTTACGAACCCATTACAAAAAGATATATAGACGATGCTAAGTAGCACTCCAACCCCGAAGTCATTAGGTTATTATTTTCCAGCTGAATTTGCAAAGCATGACGCAATGTGGTTAAGTTGGCCGCATAAGGAAGCAAGCTGGCCTGGTAAACTAGACAGCATCTTTCCTTCCTATGTGCAGTTCATAAAAGTAGTTTCGTTAACAGAACGAGTTTGTATTAATGTAGTTGATGCAAATATGCAAGCATTTGCCACTAATTTAATACAAGCAGCAGGTGTGGATATGAGTCGGGTACAATTTTTCCTGCATCCAACCAATGATGCATGGTGCCGAGACCATGGCCCTTCTTTTTTAATAAGAAATAATGTCGAACAACCAAAGGCCATAGTGGACTGGAATATAAATGCATGGGGTGGTAAGTATCCTCCATATGACTTAGACGATGTAATTCCAACGCTTATTGCTAAACAAATGAACCTTCCTTTGTTTTACCCTAATATTATTATGGAAGGGGGTTCGGTTGACTTTAATGGAGCAGGTACAGTGTTAACTTCAAAATGTTGTTTATTAAATCCAAATAGGAATCCTCATTTGAATCAGGAACAAATTGAAAAATTCCTCTGCGATTATTACGGAGTGAGTCAAGTACTTTGGGTGTCGGAAGGTATCGTTGGAGATGATACGGATGGTCATATTGATGATACGGTACGTTTTGTAAATGAGGATACTTTAGTTACTGTAGTTGAAGCGAATAAACAGTCAGAAAATTACGAACTCCTGCAACAAAATTTAAAAGAATTAAAACAAATGCGTTTGCAAAATGGCAAACAGTTAAATATAATTGAATTGCCAATGCCAGCGGATGTAATTTATGAGGACCAAATGTTACCTGCTTCCTATGCTAATTTTTATATTAGTAATGGGCATATAGTGGTACCAACTTATAAGTGTGCGCAGGATGACAAAGCAATGCAAATTATTCAATCTTGTTTTCCAACAAGGGAAGTGGTTGGAATTGACTCAACTGATATTATTTGGGGCTTAGGTAGTTTTCATTGTCTAAGTCAACAAGAACCAAGTGCTATAATATAAATACCTTGCTGTAGAGCATTTTTTTAATGATTCTGGAATAATTAAGGGGAATGCTAATATCCTTACCACTATTTAAAATATTTATTTATGAATTTGAATCGTTTTGTAAAAGCTTTCGTTTTAATAAGTGTAATTACTTTTTTTGCCTGTAATAACTTTTCATATCGCAATACCAATAGAGATTATATAAAGCAAACTAAAGTGTTAGCGCAACTTATAAAGCTGAATCCTAATTTCCAAAAAGCCGACTATTTGCCAAACGCTGAAAAGTGGGTAGGGACTACCAATTTTGATTTACGTAAACCTAATTTTGTTGTTATACACCACACTGCGCAAAATTCATGTGAACAAACTTTACGCACTTTTACAATGGTTAAAACTAAAGTGAGTGCCCATTATGTGATTTGTAAGGATGGCACAATTCATCACATGTTGAATGACTATATGAGAGCTTGGCATGGAGGGATTTCGAAGTGGGGAAACAATAGTGATTTAAATTCTAGTTCAATAGGAATTGAGTTAGATAATAACGGCTACGAACAATTTGACAGTGCCCAAATTAAAAGCCTGCTATTATTATTAAATTATTTAAAAGATACTTACGGGATACCCCAAGCTAACTTTATTGGACATGCCGATATTGCTCCAAAAAGAAAAGTAGACCCTAATATCAATTTTCCTTGGCCATTATTGGCCGTCAATGGTTTTGGCAATTGGTTTAACCCTGACAGTGCCATTAAACTTCCAATGACTATTAATGTGCCTTATGCCCTTGCTGTTATTGGATATGATATAAAGGACACTACAGCTGCCTTAATGGCTTTTAAGCGACATTATAGACAGGACAGCACCCCATTTATCACCGATGCAGACAAGTCGGTATTGGCACAAATGCTACTGCATAAATTCAAAAAATAAATTTGCTAATATATTTTATTGCTAACAATTGTTAGTGTAAATTTATGCAAATGAATTATTATGGATTTCAACTTATCTGAAGAGCAGTTAATGATACAAAAAGCTGCCCGTGAATTTGCGCAACAACAATGTCTGCCTGGAGTTATAGAAAGGGATGAATTACAAAAATTTCCACGTGAACAATTGTTACAACTAGCGAATTTAGGTTTTTTAGGCATGATGACAAGTCCAAAATATGGGGGTGCAGGTATGGATACTATTTCCTATGTTATTGCAATGGAGGAAATTAGTAAAATTGATGCTAGTGTTAGTGTTGCAGTGAGTGTTAACAACAGTTTAGTTTGTTGGGGTTTAGAGCATTACGGAAATGAAGCACAAAAAATAAAATACTTAACTCCTTTAGCTCAGGGAAAGAAGAATGGAGAATTGTATATAGGGGCTTTTTTATTAAGTGAACCAGAAGCTGGGAGTGATGCAACACGTCAGCATACCACTGCAGTTGAACAAGGAGACCATTATATTATCAACGGGGTTAAAAACTGGATTACTAACGGTTCGAGTGCATCTGTTTATTTAGTGATTGCGCAAACCGACGATTCAAAAGGACACAAAGGAATTAATGCTTTTATTATTGATAAAAATACCCCAGGTGTTACAGTGGGGGTAAAAGAAAATAAGATGGGCATACGCGGTAGTGATACACATGCTATTTCTTTTACGGATGTGAAAGTGCATAAAGAAAACAGAATAGGGGACGATGGTTTTGGTTTTAACTTTGCTATGAAAACTTTAAACGGTGGGCGTATTGGTATAGCCGCGCAAGCTTTAGGAATTGCTAGTGGTGCTTACGAATTAGCATTGGCTTATAGCAAACAACGGAAATCCTTTGGCAAACCAATTCATGAACACCAAGCTATTCAATTTAAGTTAGCTGAAATGGCAACCCGTATTCAAACCGCTCGTTTAATATGTTACCAAGCTGCGTGGGAAAAAGACAACCATATGGATTATACAACAACAGCTGCTATGGCCAAATTGCATGCTAGTGATACGGCAATGTGGGCTACAACAGAAGCAGTGCAAGTACATGGTGGATATGGCTTTGTGAAAGAATACCATGTGGAAAGGTTAATGCGCGATGCTAAAATTACCCAGATATACGAAGGAACAAGTGAAATTCAAAAAATGGTAATTGGGCGAAGTATAACTCGATAAAGTTGTAATTTCGTTTGTAAATAAAAAGGTTACTACAATGCCGGTTAATATTGAACAGTATAAGCTAATCCAAAATGCACTTTCTCAAAAAAAGGTACAGCTAATAGCTGTCAGTAAAACAAAGCCTAATGAAGAAATTATTGAATTATACGAATTAGGTCAGCGAGATTTTGGAGAAAATTATGTGCAAGAGTTGGTAGACAAGGCAGCAAGTTTAGCGGGTGATATTCGATGGCATTTTATTGGTCATTTACAAACCAATAAAGTAAAATTTATTGTGCCTTTCGTATATTTAATTCATGGAGTTGATTCGGAAAAATTACTAGTAGAAATAAACAAACAAGGACAAAAAAACAATCGAATCATATCTTGTTTATTGCAAGTGCATATTGCAACAGAAGAAACAAAATTTGGGTTTGATGCCATTTCTATTTTGGAATTAATTCAAAGTGGACGTTTGTTAAACTACCCAAATGTTAAAATTAAAGGTTTAATGGGAATGGCGTCTTTTTCTGAGGACCAAACATTGCTTAGAAAAGAATTTACCCAACTGAACGAATTGTTTCAAAAAAGTAAGTCAATATTAAATTATAATGATTTCGATACATTAAGTATGGGGATGAGTTCCGATTATGAATTAGCAATTAAAGAGGGGAGTAATATGGTGCGAATTGGTAGCCTATTATTTGGAGCAAGAAATTATACAAAATCTTGATGTTATATTTTATAAATTTTAATGCACATCACCATATAAATAGAAAACCGTAGCTTTGAAAGCTGCGGTTTTCTATTTTATAATATTTGCTATAATAATATTTTAAGTAATTATTTTAATTTTCCATAATCGAATACTAACTGACAGAATGCTTTTACACCAACTATAAAACCCGATTCATCTAAATAGAAATCGGCAGTATGATGTGGGCCTGCATCTTTTGGTGCGGTGCCTTTAGGTAATGCACCAAGGTTAAAAAAGAAACTAGGGGCTTTCTCTCCGTAAAACGAGAAATCTTCAGCACCAGTAACCCAAGTTGATTCAGATACATTTTCAGCACCAGCTGCCTTTAACAAGGAGGGCAATGTTTTCACAACCAACGCTGGGTCGTTATAAGTAACCAATGTTTTATTTTCAAAACTTACTTCAGCTGTAGCACCTGAACTTGCAGCAATTGTTTCAGCAGTATGTTTAATGCGTTCATATACTTCTTTTTGCATTTTTGTGTCTAAGGTTCTTATAGTGCCGGTCATAACGGCTGTTTCCGGAATAATATTATTTCGAACACCACTATTAATGGTGCCAACTGTAATTACTACCGGTGCTTTAGTTAAGTCCATTTGACGACTTACTATATGCTGTAAACCTTCTATTATTTGCGCAGAGGCACTTATTGGATCAACACCGCCCCATGGTTGTGAACCATGACTGCCTTTCCCATTTACTTTTATAGTGAACCAATCGGCTGATGCCATGAATGCACCCGATTTGTATTTTAGCGTACCCACGGGTGTTTGAGAATTTATATGTAAGCCAAATACTGCCTCTACTTTTGGCTTATCTAATAAACCTTCTTTAATCATTAGTTGTGCGCCTCCTTCTTCTGTTCCAGGAGCCCCTTCTTCAGCTGGTTGGAATAAAAATACAACTGTGCCAGGTACCTCTTTTTGCATAGCGGTTAGTAATTTGGCAGTTGCCATTAAAATAGAAATATGTGAATCATGACCACAAGCATGCATAACACCTACTTTTTGCCCACCATATTCCGATGTAACTTTTGAAGCAAATGGTAATGGAACTCTTTCAACAACGGGTAGTGCATCAATGTCTGCTCTTAATGCAACTACAGGACCAGGCTTTCCACCTTTTAAGATTGCCATAACACCAGTTTTAGCAACAGGGTAATGCACTTCAATACCTAATGTCTTTAAATAATCAGCAATATATTTACCTGTATTAAACTCACGGTTCGACAACTCAGGGTTTTCATGAAAGTGTCTTCTCCAACTAATTAATTGAGGTTCTACTTCTTTAAGTAATTGTCCATAATTCTTTGGAAGTTCTTGCGCATTAGTCGAAATGAAAGTAAAGCCCATTAATAGGCTAAGTAATAATTTAGGCATTGTTGAATATTTATAATTTTTAGACTAATTAGCTATAGAGATTATTAGTCCTATGATGTAGCATTTTAAAAGATAGGTTATTGAAATAGTTGTTAATTAAAATGTGTTGATAGTATTATTAATTTTATGCTTGGTATTCTCCATACACTTTTCGTAATGTATCGGCAATTTCTCCAAGTGTACAATAGTTTTCTACAGCTTCAACAACAGGAGGCATTAAATTATTTGTACCTAATGCGGCTTCATTAATGGCTGCTAAACAAGCGGCAACTTTACGAGCGTCTCGCTTATTTTTCAATATAGTTAACTTATCTACTTGCTGTTGTCTAATGCTTTCATCTACTTTAAATATAGGTATTTGGCTTGTTTCTTCTGACTGAAATTGGTTCACACCCACAATTACTTTTCTATTCGCTTCAATATCTTTTTGATAGGCATAGGCGCTTTCTGCAATTTTATTTTGCATGAATCCATTTTCAATAGCACTAACACTACCACCCATTTCATCCATTTTTTGAATAAGTTCCAAAGCGGCTGATTCAATTTCGTTTGTCAAGTTTTCTACGAAATAACTCCCAGCTAATGGGTCTGCAGTATCAGCAATGCCACTTTCAAAGGCTACTAGTTGTTGTGTTCTGAGGGCTATACTTGCTGCTTGTTGTGTTGGTAAGCCTAATGCTTCGTCAAATCCATTTGTGTGTAAGCTTTGTGTTCCGCCAAGCACAGCAGCAATGGTTTGAATAGTTACCCTGCTAATATTATTCAATGGTTGTTGGGCTGTTAGCGTAGCACCACCGGTTTGTGTATGAAAGCGAAGCATCAATGCTTTTTCATCTGTTGCACCTAAGTCCTTCATAATTTTTGCCCACATTCTTCTGGCTGCCCTAAATTTGGCAACTTCTTCAAATAAGTTATTGTGTGCGTTAAAGAAAAAGGATAAGCGTTTTCCAAAAACATTTATGTTTAAGCCTTTAGCCAATGCTGCTTGCACATATGCTTTTCCATTACTTAAAGTAAATGCTATTTCTTGTACAGCAGTACTTCCTGCTTCTCGAATATGGTATCCTGAAATAGATATACTATTCCATTTTGGTAAATGAGTACCACAGTATTCAAAAATGTCTGTAATAATTCGCATTGAATGTTTAGGAGGGTAGATATAGGTTCCTCGGGCAGCGTATTCTTTTAATATATCATTTTGAATAGTGCCAGTTAATTGTTTTAAATCAATGCCTCTTCTTTTTGCTAATGCTACATAAAAAGCTAATAATATGAAGGCAGTCGAATTTATGGTCATGGAAGAACTTATTTTATCTAAAGGGATGTCTTTAAATAAAATTTCCATATCCTCAATACTGCAAATAGAAACGCCTACTTTCCCAACCTCTCCTTCTGCCAAGGAATGGTCGGCATCATAGCCTATTTGTGTAGGCAGGTCAAATGCTACGCTCAAGCCCATTACTCCTTGTGACAATAAGAAATGATACCTTTTATTACTTTCCTCCGCGGTCGAAAAGCCTGCATATTGGCGCATTGTCCAAAGTTTACCTCTATACATATCGGATTGAACACCTCTTGTATAGGGGAATTTACCAGGCAACTGCTCACCATCTATTTCGGCGGGCAAGTCCTTTTGAGTATATACTTTCTTGATTTCTATACCGCTATCCGTCTTTTTCACTTGTTCTTGCATATTTAAATTTACGAAAAAATCAATTCTCAGGCCCCTGATAATATTTCTATTTTCGAAATATTGGGGATTCTGTTAATGAGCTATAATGTGTAAATTTGCTTACTAAATTCATATTATGTCAACAGATACAATAGTAAGCACTCCGGTTAAGTTTACAGCGGATGCGGTGCAAGAATTACTTCGTTTAATGGGTGAGCCTGGGTTTGACCAACAACAACGCTTAAGAGTTGGGGTAAAAGGTGGCGGATGCAGTGGCATGACTTATGTGTTAGGTTTTGACGTTCCACAACCTGCGGATGAATTATTCGTTTTTGAAGGCATTCCTTGTTGTATGGAAACAGCGCATCAGATTTATTTATATGGAATGTCTATTGACTGGCAAGGGGGCCTAAATAGCCGTGGATTTACTTTTAGCAATCCGAATGCTTCTAGTACTTGTGGATGTGGTACTAGCTTCGCCGTTTAATACGCAATACCACTAAATTATTAAATGCCTCGTTATTCGGGGCATTTTTGGTTTTTATAACGCATTTTAATCTTTAGAAGTGATGAAAATGTTTCCATCCTTCACTATCGCCATGGCCGCTAAAAAATAATTGTCTCACCTAAAACTCAGAACTCGCACTTCGTGCTCAAACATGCTGAGTTTAATACAGTTCGATAATGATTTTTCTTTACGCTATGGCTCAAAGTTCAGGAGTGTAATCATTTCAACACTTCTTTTTTCTTAAATTTTAGGGCTTTATAATAGCCTACTCACGAACTTATGAGAATAGCGTTAAAAAAACGCCTAAATATGTCGTTAAAAAATTGTGCATGTCTGAGTGAAGCGAGTTCATAATTTTAGATAGATTTAGGAGTTTTTAGCGTCATTCGAATTAGAGAGTGATAGGCTTTTTATAATGCTATAAAAATGAAATGGTTACGATAGAAACAAAAAGGCCCCACTTTGCAGTGAGGCCTTTTTTATATAAAACGGTTAACGTTTATTATTTCTTCTTTTCATCACGACCTAATGGCTTGTTTTTTGCAAAATCAACCAATACTGGTGCTGCAACAAAAATAGATGAGTAAGTACCAGTAATTACTCCAATTAACATTGCGAATGCAAAACCTCTTGTTACTTCACCACCAAAGATGAATAGGATCAAAATAGTTAAGAATACCGTTAATGAAGTCATAATGGTACGGCTTAAAGTTTGATTAATTGCTTTATTAATAATACTTGCATTATCCGTTCCTTTCATAATTTGACTATCCTCACGAATACGGTCATAAACAATTACTGTGTCATTCATTGAGAAACCAATTACGGTTAAAATAGCGGCAATAAAATGTTGGTCAATTTCTAACGGGAATGGTACCACTTTTCTTAAGAAGCTAAATACAATTAAAGTGACAAGCACATCGTGTAATAACGAGAAAATAGTTCCTAATGAATATCTCCAATCACGGAAACGTATAAAAATGTATAAGCAAATTGCCAGTAATGCAAAAATGGTAGCTTTTGTTGCTCCAGCTTTCAAATCGTCGGAAATAGAAGGCAATACTTTTTGAGAACTTTGTTTGTATTGGGTATCAAATTCTTTATAAGTAGTACCAGTTGGTAAATGCTTTGTTAAACCTTTGAATAATAATGCTTCTACTTCAGTATCAATGTCATTTCCTTGCTCCTTAATTTTATAAGAAGTAGTAATGTTAATTTGATTTTTAGTATCTACTGTTTTAATAATTGGCGCTTCGCCAAATACTGCTTTCAGTTCTTCTCTAACTTCATCAATGCTTACTGCTGTTTGAAACTTCACTGTATAACTTCTTCCTCCTGCGAATTCTACACCTTCGTCGAATCCGTTAAAGAAACTAGCAATACCCATTACTAAAACTAATGCTGACAATAAATAGGCATATTTTCTAAATTCAATGAATTTGAAATTAGCATTCTTAAATACATTTTTAGACACCACAGTGAAATATTCTAAATGTCTATTTTTGCTTGTATAAATATCCGTAATTAAACGGGATACTAAAATTCCACAGAATAATGAAAGTAAAATACCAATGATTTGCGTTGTTGCAAAACCAAGTACCGGACCTAATCCAAAGTAAGCAAGGATAATGGCAGTTAAAAGGGTAGTAACGTGAGCATCCAAAACCGGAGACATAGAACGTTTGTAACCATCTGCTACAGCCATCTGGTAACTCTTGCCTTTGGTTAACTCCTCCTTAATCCTTTCAAAAATAATTACGTTGGTATCTACAGCCATACCTATGGTTAATACCAAACCAGCAATACCTGGTGCGGTTAATGTAAAACCAAGGGCGCTTAACACACCTATTGTGAAAAGTAGGTTTAATACTAATGCAATATTCGCAACCATTCCACCTGTGTTAAAGTAAATTAACATTAAGGCGAAAATTACTAAGAATGAAATTCCAAAAGCCATTATTCCACCATTTACAGAAGCCTTTCCTAAAGTAGGCCCAACTTGCTGTTCTTGTACAATTTTTGCCGGCGCTGGTAATTTACCACTCTCTAAAATCTCAGCTAAATCCTGTGCTGTTTTCAAACTATAGTTACCAGAAATTTGTGAATTACCTGTAGTGATCGCGTCATTTACATTAGGTGCTGAATAAACAACATTGTCTAGTACAATTGCTAAAGGTTTACCAATATTTTTTGAAGTCATTTTACCCCAAATACTAGTACCTAATTTATCCATATTCATCTTAATAGCTACCTTGCCTCTTTCATCAAAATCCTGAGCAGCGTTTGCAACGTGGTCACCTTCTAATTCAGCCTGACCATTTTCTAAAGTTTTGATTGCGTATAAAGGAATAACATCTTTTGTCTTTGGATCTTCAGATTCTACTTTACCATACATAAACACTAAGTTCGATGGGAACTTAGATTTCACTTCAGGCAATGCTAAGAAAGCATTTAACTTAGCAGTGTCTTTTTTTAAGGTATACCCAATTTCACCAGGGTATGAATACTGGCCTGATTTAGATTGGTAAGGTTGTGTAAACTGAACCAACTTCATTAAAGGGTTCTTGTTTAAGTTAGATTTACTTGTATCTAATTTAGCAGCAATAGTAGTATCAACACCACCACTCAAACTTGCTTCGATTGCTTTATCAGCTTCAACAATGCTAGCTTGTAAGTCTTTACTTTCAAAAGTATATACTTCAAAGAATTGCAAGTTAGCAGTAGACTGTAAATAAGAACGTACTCTTTCCTTGTCGTTAACACCTGCTAATTCTATGCTAATAATTCCCTTGTTTGCATCAGGGTTAATATTAGGAGACGCTAAACCAAAACGGTCAATACGCGTTCTTAAAATTTTATAAGTATTGTTAAATGCAATTACAGATTGTTCTTTTAAGTAATTTGTTGCAGCTTCATCAGAATCGTCAAATTTTAACTTGCTATTACTACGTGCTGCAAATAAAGGGGCCAGTTTACCAGTAGGGTTAACTAGTTTATATTCAGCGGTAAATAATGAAATTAAATCGGCGTTACTATTTGCTTTTTTTGCAACTGCATTGTTTAATGCTGTATTGAATGAAGCATCTTTTGTATAGTTAGCTAGAGATTTGATTAAACCGTCTAAGCCCACTTCCATCGTTACGCTCATACCGCCTTGTAAATCAAGTCCTAACATCAATTCTTTTTCTTTAGCACTACCATAAGTTGTCATACCAAAACCTAATTTGGTATCCTTAGTACTGTCTAATAAAAATTTCAAGTAAGTTTTTTGAGCTTCACCTACACTGTCATTGTATAGCATTTGTTCCTCCTTGTTAGTAGGGTAAACTTGCTCAGCTGTAGGTAATTTTTTTACCCAAGCAGCAGCTTTAGCTTCCATAGCTTTTTCATGGCTTCTTACGAAGAATGTAAATGACAATTGATAAAGACAAATTAAAATAAGCGCAAATGTAAAAAAGCGCACTAATCCTTTGAGTTGCATAATAAGTTGGTTAACTGATTTTTAGTCGGCAAATATAATGGAAAGAGGTCAAAATAAGGGCTAGAAAAGCATTATTTTACCGTAGTTAGCTTTACGTTAAAGAACAAAGGAGTATTAGGTGGTATACAACCACTGCCATAAACTCCATATGCCAAATTAGATGGTAGTAACAATATAATTTCACCCCCTTCTCCAATCAAAGGCAAGCCATATTTCCATCCTGTAATTAAATCATTTAAAGTAAAGGTGTTGGATCCGCTATCGAAAGAACTTTTATTTAAAAAAGTTCCGTTATAAGTAATTGATATTGAGCTATTTAAATTAGGCTTAGTAGTATTCCCTTGTTTAACAATTTGGTAATAAAAGCCTCTTGAATCCTTGACGTAGGTGATTTTATTAGTGGTACAATAGTCAAGAATTTGTTGTTCTTCGGACAAAGTGGAAGGTGTTGGTGTAGCACAACCTTTTTCGGTTTTACTACAGGCTGTCTGGCTAAAAAAGCCAAAAAACAGGCATAACAACACGATTATTGACGAAAAACCTAAGTTTTTGCTAGTTTTTGTGGTAAAAATGGTCATTTTTTGTTTTTTATATGTGTTAGTTCTTTAAATCTTTGTTCGTTCATTTCCCATGAAAATTGTTGGTACATCCATCCGAAGCCTACGGATATAATAAAAATTGAAATTACAATCCAAATTTCATTACCTCTCATATTCGCAACCATACCAGCTCGTTCATACCAGCCCATTTCTGAAATTAGTAAAACAAGCACGCCAAGGCTTAACCCAAAGCTTAATCCTCTTAAGAACGGCTTTCTTTTGTAATTGGGGAGGGTTCTGTCCTTTTCCCATTGTTGGTAGAATTTCTCTTCCTCGGAGCTGATCATGTCGCAAATTTATGGCAATGAGCACTAATATAGCAAGTCATTGCTTACTTTTAATTAACAATTAATTGAATCACACAATGAAAACATTCATTCAAAAGTGGGGTGTTACCCTTTATATATTGCTTTTATCGGCTCATTTATACGCGCAAGTATTAGGGGAACCGTATAGAACTGTTCAAATCGTAACTAAGCTATTACTATTGCCTTTGTTAATTTTATTTCTTGCAATGCAGGATGAGTTTGCAAATGCACCAAAGGGGAAGTGGTTGTTGCTTTCTGGATTAGTTGGCTCTTTTTTAGGAGATGCATTTTTATTATCTAATGATTATTTCATCCCAGGTATGGTAGCATTTATGACTACACATATTTTTAATATTATTTTTTTTAATGGAGTACATGGAGTGGAGAAGCCAAAAACAAAAAAGGGTATTAGTTTTTCGATACTGTTATTAGCTTTCTGTGTTTTTATTTTCTTCCAATTAAAAGATGCTATGGGGTCTTTAATATATCCAATTTTAGTTTACATGCTTTTAATATGTAGTGCAGCATTAATGGCTATTCAGGCGGGAGGAAATACTAAAGCGAATATTATTTCAAAATTATTTTGGTTACCAGGTATGTTATTTTTTATAACATCCGATACTGTTTTAGCTTTTAATAAATTTAGTTGGGAAAAAACAGGGCCCCATATTGCTAATATTGGTTTAGTGACAATGCTTACTTATGGTATAGCCCAATTATTATTAGTGAAAGGTTTTCAATTATTTTTTAAACAAACATCAATTGCGAATCAAGAAGTAAAAACTAGTTAAAAAATAAGTAGTTACTTAATATAAAAGGTAGTTTCAAAACAAAAATGCCCCAACTTTCGTTGGGGCATTTTTTATACTTAGTTTGTAAAGTATTAGTAACCCATTCCACCCATATCTGGATGACCGCCACCGCCAGCAGGTGCTGCAGCAGGAGCTGGTTTGTCAGCAATTACACATTCTGTTGTTAACAACATAGATGCAATAGAAGCTGCATTTTCTAAAGCAACTCTAGTTACTTTAGTTGGGTCAATAACGCCAGCTTTGAATAAGTTTTCGAAAACTTCAGTTCTTGCATTAAAACCAAAGTCATCTTTCCCGTCTTTGATTCTTTGTACAACGATAGAACCTTCGATACCGCTATTCTTAACAATTTGACGTAACGGTTCTTCAATTGCACGACGTACAATTTGAATTCCAGTATTTTCGTCATCATTAGCACCTTTTAATTTTTCTAAACTTGCAACAGCGCGAATGTAAGCAACACCACCACCTGGAACGATTCCTTCTTCAACAGCTGCACGTGTTGCGTGTAATGCATCATCAACACGGTCTTTCTTTTCTTTCATTTCTGTTTCAGTAGCGGCACCAACGTACAATACTGCAACGCCACCACTTAACTTAGCTAAACGCTCTTGTAATTTTTCTTTATCGTATTCTGAAGTTGTGTTTTCAATTTGAGCCTTAATTTGATTTACACGAGAAACGATGTCGGCTTTTTTACCTTTACCACCTACGATTACTGTATTGTCTTTATCTATAGTGATAGAAGTTGCTTGACCTAAATAAGTAAGGTCGGCATTTTCTAATTTGAAACCTTGTTCTTCACTAATTACAGTACCAGCCGTTAAAATAGCAATGTCGGTTAACATTTCTTTTCTGCGATCCCCAAATCCTGGTGCTTTCACAGCAGCTACTTTAATTGTACCACGTAATTTGTTTACCACCAATGTTGCCATTGCTTCACCTTCTAAATCTTCAGCAATGATGACTAATGGGCGGCTTGTTTGAGCTACTTTCTCTAAAATATGTAAGATGTCTTTCATTGCTGAAATTTTCTTGTCATATATTAAGATGTATGGATTTTGCATTTCAGCTTCCATCTTTTCGCTATTGGTAACAAAGTATGGAGAAACATATCCACGATCAAATTGCATACCCTCAACAACATCAACTGTTGTATCTGTACCTTTTGCTTCTTCTACTGTTATTACACCTTCTTTTCCAACTTTAGCCATTGCCATTGCAATTAACTTTCCAATTTCGTTATCATTGTTTGCAGAAATAGAAGCCACTTGCTCAATCTTTTTAGAGTCGTTACCAACAGTTTGAGATTGTGCTTTTAAACTAGCTACTACTTTTTCAACTGCTTTATCAATACCACGCTTCAAATCCATTGGATTTGCACCTGCAGTTACGTTTCTTAAACCTTCGCTAATAATAGCTTGTGCTAAAACAGTTGCAGTTGTAGTACCATCACCAGCTAAGTCAGCAGTTTTTGAAGCAACTTCCTTTACCATTTGAGCACCAATATTTTCAATTGGATCCTCTAAATCAATTTCTTTTGCTA
>CANHAE010000040.1 GCA_947458915.1 Bacteroidota bacterium | reverse complement strand
TGAAAAATCTCCTTATTTCGACCTTGAAAGGAAGTATAATGTTTGTTTACATTTTCATCCATTTATTCAATTGGAGCCAATAGGTGCCAAAGAGTTTAGAAAAAATAAAATAGAAATTGGCAATTATACCGCTGTTATTTTTACAAGTAAAAACGCAATTGATCATTTTTTTAGAACTTGCGAAGAGTTAAAAGTGAATATTGGTCAAGATACCAAGTATTTCTGTATCACAGAATCGGTAGCCCTTTATTTGCAAAAGTTTATCATGTACCGTAAGCGCAAAGTATTTTTTGGTGCAGATGGCAGTAATAAAAAATTATTCGACGTATTAAACAAGCATAAAGCAAACGAACATTTTTTATATGTTTGTAGCGAAAACCAACAAGACAATGAAATTGTGAATTGGTTAAAAGAGCATGCTTGTAAATTTGATTTAGGCTATATGTACCGTTCAGTGAGTAGTGATATTAAAGACGTCTTTAAAGCAAACACCTTTGATGTGATTTGTTTATTCACCCCAAGCGGGCTTAAAAGTTTGTACGAGAATAAGCCTGATTTTATACAAAATGGCACTTCTATTTGTGCTTTTGGATCTAATACCTGCAAGGCTGTTGAAGAAGCTGGACTTACATTACATGTAAAAGTACCAAGTCCTCAAACACCTAGTATGATTTCGGGATTAGACCAATTACTTATGCAACAAAGCAAAAAGAAATAAGTTAATTTGCGTTCCTATGAATGCATCACTATTTACCAATAGCCTCATAAACGAGTCAAGCCCTTATTTACTTCAACATGCCCATAATCCAGTTGATTGGCAGCCTTGGTCTCCTTTAATTTTTCAAAAAGCAGTTGAACAAAATAAACCTATTTTACTTAGTATTGGTTACGCCGCCTGCCACTGGTGTCATGTAATGGAGAGAGAAAGTTTTGAATCTGTGCAAGTGGCTGAATATATGAATACTCATTTTATAAATGTAAAAGTAGACAGGGAGGAAAGGCCAGATATTGACCATATTTATATGGATGCTTTACAAGCGATGACGGGATCCGGTGGGTGGCCTTTAAATATATTTTTATTGCCCGATGGTAAACCATTTTACGGGGGCACTTATTTTCCCCCAAAAGCCATGCCACAGCGCGCTTCATGGATGGATGTATTAAAAGGGGTACATGACGCTTACTCATTGAATAAAGAAAAATTAATTGAACAAGCAACCTCACTAACTGGACATCTGGTGCAGGCGAATATTAATGCGGCTAATAATGCTAACACTGAAGCACTAACAGCTCCTATTGCTACAATAGAGGAAGTAGCATTAATTGCGCAAAGAATTTTACAGGTAGCAGATTTAGAATGGGGTGGATTTGGACAAGCACCAAAATTTCCACAAACATTTACTATTCAAATGTTACTGAGGAATTATCATTTAAATAAGGAGGAAGCAAGTTTGTGGCAGGCCTTAAACTCCCTTGATAAAATGATACAAGGCGGCATTTATGATCACTTAGGAGGCGGTTTTTCTAGGTATAGTACTGATACACAATGGCAGGCCCCTCATTTTGAAAAAATGTTGTACGATAATGCGCTGTTGTTAACAGTATTAGCAGAGGCTTATCAAATAACAAAACATGAAAGGTATAAACTCGTTATTGAAAAAACCATACATTTTTTAGAAGTAGAATTGTCAAACGGCGAAGGTGCTTTTTTTGCTGCTTTAGATGCCGATAGTGAAGGGGTGGAAGGGAAGTTTTACACATGGTCATTTGAAGAAATCAAATCATTAATTGACCCTCAAATATTCGAATCTTTTTGCAATTATTATCAAGTGGTACCAACCGGTAATTGGGAACACACTAATATTTTATGGACGCAGCAAAAAATGGAAGAGACTAATACAAGGGCATTTGCTGAAGCAAGGGAAGTGTTATTTAAAGAAAGAGCAAAAAGAATTAGGCCATCATTAGACCATAAAATAATATTAGCCTGGAATAATTTAATGATAATTGCTTTCTGTAAATCCTTTGCAGCATTGGGTATTGAAGCTTACAAGAAGCATGCAATAAATACTATGAAATGGGTAGAAGAAAATTTATATAATATGGCTGATGCCTGTTTTTATCATACTAATACCAAGGGCGTAAAAAAATCATTTGCTTTTTTAGATGATTATGCAACATTAATTCAAGCGTATATTCAATTGCAGGAAATTACGGGCGATGTGCAATATTTACTTAAAGCAAAACAATGGACTGAATATGTACAAGTAAATTTCCAAGATGAAGAAGGTGTATTTTTTTATTATACCGCAAGCTATCAGCAGGATATTATTATCAGAAAAAAAGAAAACTATGACGGGGCTCAGCCAAGTGGTAATTCAATGATGTGTTATGCATTGTTTTACCTAGGCACTGTTTTTGATAATGCGGCATGGAAAGAACAATCTGAACGAATGGTTCGTTCCATGCGCAAAATGCTACTACAATATCCCTCGAGTTTTGGCTATTGGGGGCATTGCTTTTTCATCCATGCAGTAGGCTTTATAGAATTGGTAGCAATTGGCAAAAATGTACAAAATGATATACCTGAAGTAGCCAACCTATTCCTTCCCCATAAAATTCAACTTTTTTTACCAAATACCGTTACATCCATTCCTATAATTTCGTATAAGCAAAGTATTGACAATCAATACTTTATATGCAAAAACAACACCTGCTCTACACCAACTACTAAGCTGGCTCATTTTTTAGCATTAATCTAACAACTAATGTATTAATTTGCAAATCTTAAAAGCTTCAGAGAATCAATGCTTTCGGTATAAATTGTATAAAAAATTAGTTCAGGAGCTGGTTAAAATATAGATATGATTAAAAATTTTAAAAATAGCCCATTTAGGTATCCTTTAGCGATAGTCGCTTTGCTTTTGAGTACACTAGTATTTTTGGCATTTGAGTCTAACAAAAAAGCTAAGCCTAGTAGGTTTAAACAAGATCCAAATACAGTTAGCATTCCAGGTGGTTCTTTTTACATGGGGGCTAGTGATGAGCAAATTGATATGGCGATGATAAATCGTAAAAAAGTGGTGTCCGTATCTGGTTTTTGGATGGACAGGGCTGAAATCACTAATGATCAATACAGGAAGTTCGTAAAATACGTTTCGGATTCGCTAGTGTATTTAGCCATATATGGTGGTGGAATTAATCAAGGAGAAGATACGATTAAGGTTGATTGGAATAAAGCAACTAGAATAAATCAAAATAGCAAAGCTGTTATTGAGAAGTTAAATGAGTTGTTATTAAGTCCTGACAATCGTATAAGAGGTAAAATAGACATTGATCCTACAAAATTAATTTATAAGTATTCGTACGTTGATTTAAAAGCTGCAGCAAAAGCGTCTAAAGGTTTAGAGCAACCACTAAGTAATTTTCTTGTTACGCAAACACAACCTGTTTATCCTGATACGTTGGTGTGGATGCGTGATTTTTCTTATTCTTATAATGAACCTTTAACACGCTTATATTTTTCACACCCTTCTTATGGAGAATATCCTGTAGTAGGTGTTACTTGGAAACAGGCTGTAGCATTTTGTAATTGGAGAACGAATAACAGCAATCATTTTCTTGGAACATCAGGAAAGTCAACTCAAAAAATTGACGGCATTTATCGCTTACCAACAGAAGCCGAATGGGAATATGCTGCAAGGGGCAATTCAAAAAATAATGCAATGTATCCTTGGGGAGGTCCGTATACTAAAACTAAAGAAGGACGTTTAATGGCAAACTTCAAACCAGGCCGAGGTGATTATTTTGGTGGTAATACTAAGGATGATAATATTTACACAACTAAAGTAAAAACTTTTACAGAAAATGGTTTTAAGCTTTTTGATATGGCTGGCAATGTTGCGGAATGGACAAGTTCAGTTTATTATGAAGGTGGATATAATTTTGTGGGTGATTTTAGCCCAGATATGCAATATGATGCAAAAGACAGCGATCCGTTATTAATGAAGCGTAAAGCCATCCGTGGTGGTTCATGGAAGGATATTGCTTACAACTGTCAAGTTAGTACAAGAAGTTATGAATACCAAGACACCGCTAAGTCCTATATTGGATTTAGATGTGTTTTATCAATGGCTCCAAGAGTCACTCAATAATTTATATTTATTTTAATCTTATAAAATTTCCAGATGGCAAATCACATTTCCCCAAGAACTAATAAAATTGTAAACGTAATTTTCTCTTTGGGTGCTGCTGTTGTAATTATTGCAACGCTTGCAAAAATTCTTCATCTTTCTTGGGCCGATTACGCGTTAATACTTGGCTTCATTACCGAAGCGGGGATATTTATTATTTATGCATTTTTACCTCCTACAGAAGTAGGTAGTGAATCAACGCACGCTGGCCCTGCGCTTGGTGCAACGGAACAAGTAATTTCACATATGGAAGCTGCTAAATTGGATGGTGCAGCTTTTGAAAAGTTAAGCGCAAGTTTCAATCGTTTAAATGATACTGCAATGTATTTGGGTGATTTAGCGGACATGTCTAAAGCAAGTAAAGATTTTACACACAATACAGCATCTGCTGCAGCTTCATTAGGAACAATTAAGGATGCAGTTTCTGGAGTAGCAACTAATTTAGGAAGTTTCTCAAGTGCTACAGAAGGAGTAAAGGATTTGAATGCACAATTTCAAACAATGAGTAAATCATTGGAATCAATGAATCAATACTACAGTAAGTTGAATGAAGCGTCTGCTGCAATGTCTAGTTCTGCTGCAGATGCGGTTAGGGCAAAAGAGCAAATCGCATTATTGGCTGACAACTTAACACAACTAAATAAGGTTTACGGCAACATGATCAACGCAATGCAAGGCCGTTAATTTTTAATTTAAATAATTTATCTAATTTAAAATCTAGTATACATGTCATTACCAGCAGAGCCAAGGCAGAAAATGATCAACATAATGTACATTGTGTTGACAGCGCTTTTGGCATTAAATGTATCTAGCGAAATATTGAACGCATTTAAGACCATTGACCAAAGCTTAGTAAATGCTAACGCAATTATTGAAAGAAAAAATCTTGAGATTTATAAGTCGCTTCAAAAGAAATTAGCCGATCCAAAAACTGCTGAGAAAGCTGCTATATGGTCTCCAAAAGCCGACAAGGCACATGCATATGCTGATGCTATGTATGCTTATGTAGAATCATTGAAAAAAGAATTGAAAGAAGCATCGGGATTAAAGATGAGTGAGGGAAAGGAGGTATTTAAAGAAGATGATTTAGATGCAACTTCTAGAGTTTTTTTGAATAAAAATGGCGGTGTGATAAAAGGAGAGGAGTTATTTAAAAAGTTACAAGAATTTAAAGCAGCTCTTGGTGGAATTGACCCTGTTATTGAAAAAGAGATACTACCTAATTTATCGTTGGATTTAAGTATACCGAAAACGAATAGTATTGTAGGGAAAGGGAATTGGGCCTATGCTTATTTTAACATGACACCTTCCATAGCGGCAATTACCATTTTAACTAAGTTTCAAAACGATATTCGCAATAGTGAAGCGCAAGTGGTGGAGTATTGCCACAAAGAAATTGGGGAAGTAGAACTAGTATATGACCAGTTCAATGCATTTGCAGCTTCTAATTCACAATACCTAATGTCAGGAGAAGAATTAGTCATTACGGCGGGTGTAGGTGCTTTTAGTAGTGCTGCTAAACCAACAATAAGTATTGACGGAGTTGTAGTACCTATAACTGCCGACGGTTCTGCAGTGTATAAAACGATTGCTGGTAGTACGCCTGGTGTAAACACAAAACGTGTTCGTATTTCTTTCTTAAAACCAAATGGCGAAACTGCGGTGGTTGAAAAGGAAGTGAAATTCACCGTAGGCACTCCTTCTGGGTTAGTTGTGTCAACCGATAAAACTAGAGTTTTTTATAAAGGCTTACCAAACCCGTTAAGTGTTACGGGTGGTGGCGGCGCTGAGAAAGTAAATGTCTCTGTGGAAGGAGCTGGTGCATCAATTAGTAAATCAGGTGCAGGACAATACATAGTTAATTGTACCCAATTAGGGTCTGTTATGGTAAATGTGAATGATGGAAAGGTGTCACAAAAAATAAGCATTCCTGTTAAGCGCGTACCAGATCCAATTGCTATTGTAGGAAAAAGTGCTGGTGGCAATATGGCTGCAAGTGTATTTAGAGTTCAACAAGGTGTTATTGCAGATTTAAGGGATTTTGTTTTTGAAGGCATACAATTTAAAGTAGTTTCCTTTATAGTAATTGCAACTGGTAAGGGTTTTGACGAACCTGAATTCGCTGAAGTGAATGGAGCTGCATTCAGTGGGGGAGCAAAAGATTTAGTAAGAAGATGTCAGCCAGGTACTACCGTAGTAATTGGGGAAATTAAAGTAACGGAGCCGGGCGGAGGAACTAGAAAATTAGACCAAACAATCACATTTATATTACAATAGAAATGAAAAAGTTTACAATATATAGCGCTTTAGTTTTTTGTAGTTTACTTGTTACCATAACAGGGCATTCACAATTTACTTATGGTGCAAAAAAATCGGCTACTAATGCAAAAACCGACACGGTAGTAAAACAACAAGCGAAAGTGGCACCTGCTCCCGTAGCTCAGGTGGTAATTGCTGACCCAAATGCAAAACCTTCAAAATCAATTGATACAGCAATAATAGGTGGGTTTAATGCAAATACTAAAAAAAGCTTAAGAAGTAATTATGCTTTTTTTACCGAAACCAACACGCGTAAAAGTGTGCAGCAAAGAGTGCCGCTTCCATATGAAAGCTTAAGAGAAGAGGATGCCTTATTTAGTGAGTTTGTATGGGAAGAAATTGACGGAAGGGAGAAATTAAACCGTCCGTTTGTTTATCAAGCATATGATGATAATGGGGATCAACGCTTATTTGCAATTTTACTTCGTGCTATTGAGAAAGACGGAGTGACGCCTTTTTCAGCTGCAGGTGGTGACGATCGTTTTACCCAACCTATAAGTATAGACGAAGTTAATTCAATGTTACGTGGAAGCTTAGATACGCAGTTGGTGCAAAATGTTGACAATCCAAATATTTTTGACACAACTATTATTTACAATACAAAATTAGCACCTGTTCCAGATTCAATTTATACTTATCGATTAAAGGAGCAATATATATTTGACAACAAAACAAGTAGAATGTATTGCAGAATCATTGGCATTGCACCAGTTGCAACAATTATGATTAACAATAAACCAACTAAGCGTACTTTATTTTGGTTGTACTATCCTGATTTAAGGGCAAGTCTTGCTAAGAGTGAAGTATATAACCCTAGGAATATCTCTAGTAGAATTACTTGGGAAGAATTATTTGAGAGCAGATATTTTAGTGGATATATTGTAAAGTCTACTTTCGACAACTACAATGATAAAATGCTAAACAGTATTTACAAGGATCCTCTAAAACGCTTAAGGGAAGGTGATAAAATCAGGCAAAAAATATTTGATTACGAACAAGACAGATGGGTTTACTAAACCGACCTTTTTTTGAGGTGTAATTTTTTAGTCAGTAGCAAAATGGGCCACAATAAGTTTAGCTTTTTGTGCGCCAATTACACCCGAAAGTATTTCGAAATTAGCTTCCTTTATTTTCTGCACCGACTTAAAGTAAAGCAAAAGCATCTCTTTTGTTTTGGGACCTATGCCCGCGATATCGTCTAAGCTAGTAGCTAGGGCACCTTTAGAACGCTTGCTTCGGTGAAACTGTATACCAAAACGGTGCACTTCATCCCTTATATTACGTAGTAGCCTATGTGGCTCATTATTCCAATTTAGTAAAATAGATTGCTTGTCTCCCGGGAAAAAGAGTTCTTCAATATTCTTAGCCAATCCCACTGTGGTAACCTTGTCTTGTATACCCAATTCGGTCAATGCCTCTAAAGCAGAGCTTAGCTGCCCTTTACCGCCGTCAATCACAATAAGCTGAGGAAGTGGCTGCTTTTTTTCTATAACCGATTTATAACGTCTATAAACCGATTCTTTCATACTGGCGAAGTCATTAATGCCCACAACTGTTTTTATATTAAATTTTCTATAGTCCGATTTACTCGGCACTCCATTTTTAAAGCACACCATTGCAGAAACAGGATAAGCGCCCTGAAAATTTGAGTTATCAAAACATTCAATATGGGTAGGCACCGCAGGCAGGTGTAAAAGTTGCTTTAATTCGCTCAATACTTGATTGGGCGAAACCGCTTCAACTTGAACCAATTGTTGTTTATGTTTATTATCCTTTAATGCATAGTCAGCATTTTTTTGGGACAAAGCTAATAGCTGTGCTTTTTCACCCTGTAAAGGAACGGTATATTTTACTTCGGGGTCCTTCTCTTTAATATCAAAAGGCACAATTATTTCCTTTGCATTGGATGCTAAATTGCTTCTAAAATAATGTATCGCAAAAGCTAAGATGGTTTCTTTACCTTCCTCCAATGGGACACTTAGGGGTAAAATATGTGTTTGAATAATTCGTCCTTCTTTTACCATCATATAGCTTACGTAAGCCTGGTCGGCATCGTGTGCGATACTAAATACATCCATGGCATGTTGGTGTTTTGTATACACCACCGATTTGGTTTGATAAGTCTCTAGCTCTTCAATTTTTCTTTTAATGAATCCAGCTTTTTCAAAAGCCATTTTACTAGCTTCGGCTAGCATTTGTTCCGTTAGTTCTTGAATAACGGGCTTAATATTCCCTTTTAATAAGGCTTGTACCTGATTAATAGATTCGTTATAAGCGTCAGCTGTTTGTAGTCCTTGGCAAGGTCCGAGACAGTTACCTAAATGATATTCTAAACACACTTTAAATTTACCTTGTTCAATATTCTTTTTAGTAAGAGGTAAAGTGCAGGTCCTGAGTGGTATAGTATGTTTAATATGGTTAATTAATTCACGCACTGCTAATACATGTGTAAATGGACCAATATAAGTGGAGCCATCTTTTACTTTTCTTCTCGTTAAAAATACCCTAGGAAATGATTCGTTTTTTATTACAATATAGGGGTAGGTTTTATCGTCTTTTAAATTGATGTTATATTTTGGTTGATAATTTTTAATGAGTTCATTTTCCAAAATAAATGCATCATGTTCTGAGTCGACAAGTGTGTATTGAATATCCTGTATACGTTGAACTAATTCGATCGTTTTTTGGGTATGTTGTGTAGAAAAAAAATAGGAGCTTACCCTTTTTCTTATATTTTTAGCCTTTCCTACATACAATAGGGTTCCGTTTTCATCAAAATATTGATAAATTCCAGGATCCTGGGGTATACTTGGCTGTATTTTCTTAAAAACGTCTTTTTCCATAGGATTGATTCCGAAAGCACAAAAATACTTTATATTTTTGTGTCATGGAATTATCTGTTAATGTACCGGCACTTCTTTTTCCGGCAATAAGCCTAATAATGCTTGCCTATACTAACCGTTTTTTGGCTTTGTCCAATCGGGTTAGGATTTTGCATGACAATTATAAGTCACATGAGCAAAGGCATATTATATTTGGGCAAATCAAAAATATAAAATACCGTATTAAGCTAATTCAAAATATGCAGACATGGGGTGTAGCTTGCGTGCTTTTCTCTATTCTATCTATGTTTTTTATTTTTATTGATCTTCAATTTATTGCAAAATTCGTATTTGCAATAAGCTTAATAAGCTTCTCAATATCTATTTTTCTTTCTTTAATTGAAATACGCTTAAGCACACGTGCCATTGAATTAGAATTAAGCGACATAGAAGGACTAGAGGATCCTTCTGTGATGGAGTATTTAAGAAAAAAGTTTGATCGTGAATAGGGTAGACAAATAATAGCAATTGCATAAGACTTGCCAATTTTAAGTATTTAATAAACTTATGAATAAGCTTATTAAAACACGATTAAAAAATTATAACAGTCTTTGCTTAATTTTCTGATCTTCTTTCTCCAATTTGCTGTCTCCACATTGCATAATACAATCCTTTTTCGGCTAACAATGACTGATGATTGCCCGATTCAATAACTTGGCCCTTTTCTAGTACGTATATTTTTGTGGCATGAATAATTGTACTTAAACGATGTGCAATCATTATAGTAATTTGTTCTCTCTCTTTTGAAAGTACTTTTATGGTGTCGGTGATTGATTCCTCCGTTAAACTGTCTAGCGAAGAAGTTGCTTCATCAAAAATTAACAAGTGTGGATGTCTTAATAAAGCCCTTGCAATTGAAAGTCTTTGCTTTTCTCCACCACTTAATTTTAACCCACCTTCGCCAATTAATGTCGCCAAGCCATCACCACCTTTATCCAGTATATTAGTGCAACTTGATTTTTCAAGTGCGATTAACATTTCATCCTCCGTTCCTTCTGGTGCTACAAAAGCTAGGTTTTCTTTAATAGTGCCTGCAAATAGCTGTGTATCTTGGGTTACAAAGCTTATCTGATTGCGAAGTGCAGTCATGTCAATATTATTGGTATCGACATCGTTTACCATTATTTTGCCTTCTTGTGCTTGGTACAATCCAACCAATAATTTTACTAAAGTACTTTTGCCGGCACCCGATGGGCCAACAAAAGCAACGGTTTCTCCCTTATTTGCTGAAAAACTAATATTATCAATTGCTTTAAAATTTGCAGTTTGATGCTTGAAGCCAACATGATTAAATGCCAAACTTTCAATAGGGCCAATTGCAATAGGATTTGCAGGAGTTTGCTCTATAGGTTTCTTCATTAAGGTGTCGAAATTATTTAGTGAGGCTTCTGTTTCTCTATAGCTTAAAATAATGCTACCAATTTCTTGTAATGGTCCAAAAATAAAAAAGCTATAAAACTGTAAGGAGATCAACTGGCCAACTGTTAAAATCTCTTTAAAAATAAGCCACATTAAAGTAAAGGTTATTACTTGTCTTAGGAAGTTTACCATGGTGCCCTGAATAAAACTTAAAGAACGAATATTTTTTACTTTTCTTAATTCAAGGGCAAGTATTTTATATGTATTATTATTAAGTCTATTAATTTCTTGCGTGGTCAAGCCTAAGCTTTTTACTAATTCAATATTGCGTAAGCTTTCGGTAGTTGTACCTGCTAGGGTAGTTGTTTCCTTTACTATATTTTTTTGAATTACTTTAATACGCTTGCTAAGTAAGTTGGTAACATAGGCAATCATGCTAGCACCAAATATATATATAGGCATAATGGACCAATGAAGCCTAGTGGCGTAGATAGAAATAAAAACAATGCTAACAATAATTCCAAAAACTACATTGATCACATAGCTAATAAACTTCTCGCAATCTGCTCTTGCTTTTGTTAAAATGGACAATGTTTCACCACTTCTTTGGTCTTCAAAGGCTTGGAAAGGAAGCTGCATTGAATGCCTTAAACCATCGGTGAATAGGGCGGCACCAAATTTTTGAATAATTACATTCACGGTGTAGTCTTGAAAAGCTTTCGCAATCCTGCTAACCATTGCAGTGCCAACTAGTAGCAATAAAATATTTCCAACCCCTTTAAAAAAAGCAGCCTGTGTCCTTGGGTTGCCTAATGCATCTACTAAAGGATTTTTTGCAAATTCGTCAATCAGTCGCCCAAATAACATAGGGTCGAACATAGAAAATGTTTGGTTAATGCCCGCTAATACAAAAGCCACTAAAACCAGTGACCTAAAGGGTTTAATATATTGTATAAGAATCTTCATAAGTAGCTTTAAGTTGTCAAATTAATTATTTAAGAGCTGCGTCTGCAGTATCATTGAAAAGTTGGTTGTATCTGTCAATACATGCTACAACTTCTTCCACCCCTGTTTTCTTTTCAGCACTGGTAACAAAGCCTTCTGGTAAAAAAGGCAACATTTCTTTTAGGGTATCAAACATGGCTTGTACATTTCTTTTTACAACAGCTGGTTTTTCCTTGTCTGATTTTGTAAATAGGAGGGTGTAAGGAATTTCCCATTTATACATTTGCTCAATAAATTCAAGGTCAATTTTTTGAGGAGCATGCCTTGCGTCTATTAAAACAAAAACTCGATTTAGGTTGGGTCTTTTTCTTAAATAGTTCTCAATCATTTGTTCCCAACGACGCCTGCTACTTTGTGAAACTTTAGCAAAGCCATAGCCTGGTAAATCCACAATAAACCACTTTTCCCATGGGCCCTTTTTATTAGTGCTCATTATTTCAAAGTGGTTAATTAATTGTGTTTTACCTGGAGTTCCAGAGGTTTTTGCCAACCCTTTTTGATTGCATATTGCATTAATAATGGAGGATTTTCCTACATTACTTCTTCCAATAAATGCATATTCAGGTACTTGCAAAGTTGGGCATTGCTCAAAGCCGGGGCTTGAGATTAAATAAGTTGCTTTTACAATTTTCATATTAATGCTGCCTTATTTGGCAGTTTCAGGCTTTCTTTTCAATATTAAACTATCTGCAGGATAAGTTGCCTTTAGCGTATCCATAATATTTTGACACCAATTAATTAAAGTTGTTTTTTCTGCATCAGTTAATTGAGCGTCCCTGTGAATTAATGTGTAAGAATATAAAGGCATTTCACCCTCTTTTATTTGTTCAATAACTTCTTCTAATTTATGGTTTTGTTTTGCAATACGGTAGCTAGCGAATTCATTGACATTGAATTCACTTTTCCCTTCATTTACATGATCAGCTAACCAAAAAGCCACTGGTTGTAAAGTTGCATACCAAGGGTACGCGGTTTTATTACTATGGCAGTCAGCACAAGCTTTGTCTACAATTAACTTCACATCCGATGGCATTGGATATAAAGTACTAATATCATTAGTCGTGTTAGCGGATAAATTTTGTGCTGGACGAATAAATTGTATTACAACTAATACTAGTGCAAGTACAATTAAAATTTTCTTTATCATGATTTATTATTTAGTTTAATGAAATCTACTGCTGTTAAATTAACACATTTCCAGTCATTTCTTTTGGAATCTCAATTCCCATCATTGTCAGTATAGTGGGCGCGATATCACCAAGCTTTCCAGCTTTAATACTGCCATTCCAGTCTTTGTCAATAATAAAGAAAGGAACAGGATTGGTGGTATGCGCTGTATTAGGACTACCATCTTCATTAATCATGAAATCCGCATTACCATGATCGGCTATTATAAATAGGGTATAGCCATTATTCAATCCAGCGTTTACTATTTGTGCTACACAGCCATCTACTGTTTCTACAGCTTTAACAACAGCGCTAAAAATACCAGTATGGCCCACCATATCAGCATTTGCATAATTCAAACATACGAAATCAGGGTTGCCAGCGTTTATTTCGGGTAATAACTTGTCTGTTAATTCTTGCGCACTCATTGCTGGTTGTAAATCGTAAGTAGCAACCTTAGGGGAAGGTGCCATGATGCGTGTTTCTCCATGGAAGGGTACTTCACGGCCGCCACTAAAAAAGAAAGTTACATGTGGGTATTTTTCTGTCTCCGCAATACGAATTTGTTGTTTATTATTAGCGGCCAGCACTTCACCTAATGTATTTATTAAATTGTCGTTTTCGAAAATTACGTTTACATTTTTAAAGGTCTCGTCATATTTAGTAATGGTAGTATAATGTAACTGTAATTTATTCATGTTGAATTCATGAAAATCTTGCTGGGTCAATACCTCTGTTATTTCTCTGCAACGGTCGGTTCTGAAATTAAAACACAATACTGCGTCGCCGTCTTTAATAGTAGCTATAGGTGCTCCGTTTTCCAAGAGTATGGTTGGCTTTATAAATTCATCGGTGATATTATTGTCGTAATTAGCTTTAATTGCTGCTAATGCCGAAGTGGCTGTTGGCCCAACGGCATGAACAAGTGCATCATAAGCTAATTTCACTCTTTCCCATCGTTTATCTCTATCCATTGCATAATAGCGTCCGCTAATGGTAGCAATTTTGCCTACTGAATTTATTAAGTGGTTTTCTACATTTTCCACAAATCCCAAACCACTCTTAGGGTCCGTATCTCTTCCGTCGGTAAAAGCATGAATGAATACATTGGTTAAACCTTGCTCCTTGCAAATGTCGCAAATTGCTTTTAAATGTGTTGTGTGCGCATGAACGCCACCATCACTTACTAAGCCTAATAAATGCAATGGCTTGTTATTTTCTTTCGCGTAAAGAATACTTTCAAGTAAAATTTTATTTTTAGCTAATTCGCCATTTTTAACAGCGACATTAATTCTTTGTAGTTCTTGGTAAACAATTCGCCCTGCACCTATATTTAGATGCCCCACTTCGCTATTGCCCATTTGTCCCTCAGGCAAACCCACTTCTTCCCCGCAAGTAATTAAAGTAGAATGGGGGTATTTTTTGTATAAACTATCCACAAATGGCACATTTGCTTGTTGTATGGCATCTGCTTTTGGAACCTGACCTAAGCCCCATCCGTCCATTATCACTAAAATCACTTTTTTTGACATATTCTTATGTATTGAAAGTCGTAACTTTGTTTTATTAGATTGTACCACAAAGTTTCAAAATACTAGGCACTTTGCAAATTTAAGCTATTCTAATCTTTAACAATGGTCAAGATCCGACAAATACTACTGTTCATTATGTTTTCGTTTGTAACTGTTGCTGCAAATGCACAAAACGAGGTGGATGCAATTGTACAAACTTTACAAACTGCTAATTTTAGCAATTTATTGCCATTTTGGGATGAAGCCGTTGAAGTTACGCTACTAGACATGGTGAATCAACGACAAATGACTGCAAAAGAGGCAAATCAGCAATTGCAAGCCTTTTTTAATACTAGAAATATTGTAGGTTTTGAGAAGAATGCGGAAAGGAAAGTAGGCAATACCATTTATGTTACGGGAAAATTGCTTTCTGGACAAAGCAAATACAGCCTCACCTTATTACTACAAGCACAGAAAAAAACACTTCATATTGTTAGCGTTAGAGTAAGTTAAATTGCGCATGTAAAATTGCATGCTAAAAAAGGGTAATAATGAGCAAAAAAAACAAATCTATTGGTAGTTCCCCATTAGTATATAGTACCGATCCCAATTATACGTCTCCCAGCAACCATCCTGAAATTATTGAAACATTAAATAGTGTTGACCAACCTTTACGTGTAATCCTAGAAACCAAACATCGGGCAGGTAAAACAGTTACTATAGTTTATGGTTTCATTGGTAGCGAGGACGATATGAATATTTTGGGTAAGGCACTCAAAAATCATTGTGGCACAGGTGGATCGGTAAAGGAGGGTGAAATTATTATTCAAGGGGATCACCGCCAAAAAGTGTTTCAATTTTTGAAACAAAAAGGCTATGCAAAAGCTAAATTATAAGTACTAAAAATATATTTCTAAGTTCAACCTGCTTTTAAGTGCTGCGACCATTGGGTATTGCTCGGCAATACGCTCATATTTTTGCTTGCTATTTAAACGCATATGCAATGGCACATCTTCCTTTTCGCCTGCATCAACAAGAATACTAAATTGTAAAGCGCGATTTTTAAATGCATCCCATATTTTTTCAAGGAAGTTCATGCGCTCTTGTTCTACAAACTTTTGTGCAGTTAGTGCATTTACGGTTACTGTAAAATGAGTTTCGTCTTCGATAGTTAATTGTGCAATTTTAAAAGTACCAAATGAAGCATGTTTCGCAATAGATTCCAAGTAAATTGCATATTCATCCCAGCATTTGCGTAGTAATTCCATTGACAAAGGAAGCGATTCCTGTACTTCTTCAATATCGTATTTGCTACCGTATTTTTGCTGCAAAACCGCCAACAAATTTTTCTTTGTTCCAGGTAAGTCAGTGGAAACAGGAACTGACGAAGTAGGCGGAGCAATGGCAGGAACTATAGTTGTAGCAATTGGTTCAGTTTTCGCCTCAGTGGTAATAGATGCTGGACTAGCGGGCTTTTCCACCGGCTTAGCTATTTTAGTATTCGTTTCAATAACTAATTTAGCCTCCGATGTGACAACCACATTACTTAATGGAATAATTTTTTTAAGTCGAATAGGATAGTGGCTGTCAACTAGTTTTTTTTTTACTATTTGGTTGTCTTCCAAACTTAACTCAATTGCTTGTTGTAAAAAGTTGAGTTTAATAATAGCCATTTCCACATGCAACCTTTTGTTACGCGCCATTTTAAATTGAATCTCCGCTTCATTCAAAATATTCAAAGCACTTACTAAATAGGGTGTGCTAATTTGCTTAGCGGTAGTGACATATTGGTCGCGCCAGCCTTCAATTGATTCTAATAATTTTGCACTTGCAGGGTCCTTGCAAACTAATAAATTCCGAATGAAGCTTGCTAGGCCATATAAAACCATATCGCCTTCAAATCCTTTCTGATTTATTTCGTCGTATAATAACATTGCTGCAGTTAAGTCTTGCTTAGTTAAGTGATCCAGCAATTTAAAATAGTATTCTTCGTCTAAAATATTTAAATGTTCTAGCGTATTTTTATACGTTAGTGCTCCATTAGTGAAACTCACTATTTTATCCAAAATACTTAAAGC
>CANHAE010000039.1 GCA_947458915.1 Bacteroidota bacterium | reverse complement strand
ACTCATTTTATCTTGGTAGTTTTTAATACAAACATCAATTAAGCTATCAGGGATATCCGTCTTAGCAATTACACCTGCTGCCATTCCCTTTTTAAACATTTCGAAATTTACATCTTGTAAACCCTGCCCTTTTAAGCTTTGTGCAATTCTATACCCTAATGAATAAGAAGCACTATCCTTAGCTGTTTTCATCACTAAAGCGCTGATAGCATTTTTTGTACCTGTAACAGATTTGGCTGCAGTTGTTTTAGTTGCAGAAGTTAACGGCGTCTTTGTTTGTGCCACTGCCATCAAACTTAAAAACAATCCAATAAACAATAATCCTTTTTTCATAGTGTATACATTTCGTGTAAGAGGGTCAAAAATACAATTAGCCTTTCAATAATTGATCAATTTTATGCGCAACTTTTTCAAATTCCATACTATTTAACACTTTTCTCATTGCTTCAGCAATTTCAGCGGTACACAGGTTCCCAATACTTCCCTCGTGCGAATGATGCACTTCAGTGGTATAATTAAATTTTCCTGCTTCAATGTCCAACCCTATTTTCTTATAGGCATCTCTAAAAGGCATACCGGAATTCACTAACTTATTCACTTCTTCCACGCTAAATAAGTATTGGTATTTAGGGTCTTCGAGTAGGTCTTTTTTTACCTCTATATTTTCAATCATTAAAGAGGCCATTGCAATACAATTCCTTAATTGTTCAAATGCTGGAAATAAATGTTCCTTTAGTAATTGTAAATCACGATGGTAGCCAGCAGGCAAATTGGTAGTCATCATCATGATCTCATTTGGCAATGCTTTAATTCTATTACAATAAGAACGAATTAGTTCAAATACATCTGGATTTTTTTTATGCGGCATGATGCTAGAACCCGTTGTTAAGGATTCAGGGAAGCTAATAAAGCCGAAATTTTGATTCATGAATAAACAAGCATCCATACTTAATCTGGCTAGGGTGTCAGCAATATTCGCCATAGCCATTGAAATTACCCGTTCTGCTTTTCCCCTGCCCATTTGAGCGTATACTACATTAAAATTCAAGGTATCAAAACCCAGTAATTCAGTAGTCCTTGTTCTGTTAATAGGAAAAGAAGAACCATATCCAGCAGCCGAACCCAAAGGATTTTTATTAACCACTTTATAAGCAGCTTGCAACATGGTCATGTCGTCCACTAAGCTTTCAGCATAAGCCCCAAACCATAGACCAAAGGAAGAAGGCATCGCTAATTGTAAATGTGTATAGCCAGGCAACAAATCGTCCTTATGGGCTTCACTTTTAGCTTGTAATAAAGTAAAGAATCCCTGGATAGCTTCACTTAAACTAATAATTTCAGCACGCATAAATAATTTAATGTCCACCAAAACTTGGTCGTTTCTACTTCTCGCGCTGTGTATTTTTTTACCTATATCTCCCAGCTTTTCAGTCAATACTATTTCCACTTGAGAATGAATGTCCTCTACCCCTGGGGCTAAAGTAAAATTGCCCACTTGAATAGTTTTATAAATATCCACCAATGCTTTTTTTATTTGACTTAGTTCATCCTTGGTTAACAAACCCACTTCCGACAACATGGTAGTATGTGCTAAGGACCCTAATACGTCATAAGCTGCAAGGTATTGGTCCATAGCTTGGTCATTACCAATGGTGAATTTTTCAACAGCGGCAGCTACTTGATTATTTTTTTGCCAAAGCTTGCTCATAGTGTAAAGATGTTTTCAAGTAATTGAATATAGGTCACAATGCCTTCCTCAATTTCATTAATAAATATGTATTCGTCAGCCGTATGACTTCTTGCAGAATCACCGGGACCCATTTTTAAAGTTGGAAATGGCATTAATGCTTTATCAGAAGTAGTAACTGAACCATAATAACCTTTGTTCAGGGCCAACCCTGCCTTAACCAATATATGATCCAATGAAATACCCGTTGAACGCATCCTTAGGCTTCTTGGAGTCACTTCCGATTTTACATGTTCCTCAATGGTAGCTAGTATTTCTTCGAAAGTATATAGTTCATTCACGCGTACATCTACTACCATTTTACAAGTAGACGGAATTACATTATGCTGTTTATTTTCAGTTTCAATTACGGTGACCGTCATCTTTACCCCGCCAAGCAAATCAGATTTTTTTGGGAAAGTATAGGTCCTAAACCATTCCAAATCTTGTAATAATTTATACAGTGCATTCTCCCCTTCTTCTCTTGCAGCATGCCCAGCTTTTCCGGCAGCCAACACATCTAAAACTAGCAAGCCTCTTTCTGCAATGGCCATGTCTAATTGGGTAGGTTCACCCACTATCCCAAAATCAATTGCAGGAAGTGAAGGGAGTACCAATTCAATACCGTCCTGTCCTGAAATCTCCTCTTCGGCCGATGCTACAAAAACAATATTATAAGGTAAGTTTTGTTGGTCGTAATAAAATAAAAAAGTCGCTAATAAGCTTACTAGTGAAGCACCAGCGTCATTACTACCTAAGCCATACAACTTGCCATTACTTTCGAAAGGGTTAAATGGTTCAAGGGTATACCCTTTATTTGGTTTAACGGTATCGTGATGGGAGTTTAGTAAAATAGTTGGCTTTGCAGCATCAAAATATAAATTGGTCGCCCAAATATTGTTTTTAATTCTTTGCGTATTTACATTCCGTTCTAGTAAAAAAGTATTTAAAATAACAGCTGTCCTGTCCTCTTCTTTGCTAAAAGAAGGAATAGAAATAAGTGTTTTTAACAAATTGATTGCGTCTTTTTGTAACGCCGTTATTAAAGCTATGTTTTGTTGTATGTTATTATTTTGTGGCATTAATTTTTGATTGTTGTACCAGCAGTACCGTTAATTAATTCATTCATTTTTTCGGCCTTGCCAATGATGACTGATTGTACACCACCGTCTAAGGCTAGATATGCGTTGTCAATTTTTGGGACCATTCCTTCGAAGATTATTTTATCTTCTTTAAGTTTGGCGTAACTGGGCCTTTCGATTTTCGCAATCACTGAACTGGGATTATTCACGTCTGATAAAACTCCTTCTTTCTCAAAACCATAAATCAAATGCACTTGGTAGCTAGCTGATAATGCAGTAGCAATACTTTGGGCAATGGTATCCGCATTCGTATTTAACAACTGCCCCTGGCCATCGTGCGTTATGGGTGCAATAATTAATTTTATATTTTGTGCTAATAAATTTTCAATTAATGCCACATTCACATAGTCCAAATCCCCTACAAATCCATAATCAATAGTTGTATGTGAACGTTTATGTGCTTGAATTAAGTTTCCATCGGCTCCCGACAAACCCATTGCATTCACCTTCAAGGCTTGCAGTTGTGCAACAATATTTTTATTAATATCCCCTGCATAAACCATGGTAACAAGCTTCAATGTGGCCGCATCGGTAATTCTTCTTCCTTCAATCATGGTTTGTTCAACACCTAAAGAAGTCGCCAACTGAGTTGCTAATTTTCCTCCTCCGTGCACTAAAATAACATGGCCATTTACTTGCGCAAAAGCCTTCAAGCATTGTGTCAACAATGCAGGATTGTCTACAATATTTCCTCCAATTTTAATGACGTATAATGATTCCATAAATTATTAACTACTTTCTAATACAATTTACCCTTATTTTGTTGCTATTGAATCGAACCAACTATTTCAGCTAATACTGCTTGTGCTGCCCATACTCTGTTGGACGCTTCTTTAGTCACTAAACTATTATTCCCATCCAATATTGCATCACTTAATTCTACATTTCTCCTTACAGGCAAACAATGCATCACTTTAGCATTATTGGAAGCGGCTAACTTTTCAGGTGTTAACATCCAATTAGCATCCATACAAAGCACCTTACCGTATTCATTAAAGCTACTCCAGTTTTTCACATATACAAAGTCCGCATCTTTTAAAGCTGCATCTTGGTCATTTGTAATGGTTGCGCCATTCGTATATTCAGTTGATAGCTCGTAACCAATAGGATGTGTGATCACAAAATTGGCCTCGCCCCAAGCATTTACCCATTCACTAAAACTATTGGAAACGCATTGTGGAATTGGTTTAATATGTGGCGCCCATGTTAATACTATTTTAGGTTTCTTGTTTTTAAAAGATCCGCTCAACTCCATTTGCTCCTTAATCGTAATAATATCTGTCAAAGATTGAAGTGGGTGCAATGTTGCGCTTTCTAAACTAACAATTGGGATGCACGCATATTTTATGAATTGCTTTATAATTCTTTCACTATAATCTGCTTCCTTATCCTGTAAACTTGGAAAGGTTCGAATACACAAAATATCAAAGTAATTGCCAAGTATCGGAGCAGCATCTTTTATATGTTCTACTGTAGTTCCATTCATAATAGCACCTTCAGCAAATTCAAGTGCCCAGCCTTCCTTGTCTACATTAAATACAATGGGTTCCATCCCTAAATTTTGCGCAGCTACCTGTGTGCTTAATCTGGTTCTTAAACTAGGATTTAAAAATAATAAACCTATACGTTTATTTGCTCCTAGGGTTTTATCCATAAAAGGCTGTTGTTTATATGCTAGTGCTTTAGCAACCAAGGCATTTATATTTACCACATCCTTTACTGAAATAAATTGTTTCATATAATAATTTTAAGCAGTCTTTGAAAGTTGCTGAACCGCTTTATTTAATCCGACTAAAAATAAATCAATCTCTGCCATCGAAACCGCTAAAGAAGGCAATAACCGAATTAAGTTTGGCTTGGCTTCTCCGGTAAATATTTTGAAATCTTTTAACAATACGTTTTTTGTATCTTTTAAATGCTCCTCCATTTCAAAACCAATCATCAAACCCCTACCTCTTACTGTTTTCACCCCTGGCGTTTTTTTAAGTGCTTCTATTAAATAAGCACCCTTTTCGGCGGCAGCAGTTATTAAATTATTTTTTTGCATTACTTCAATCACTGCTAAAGCTGCAGCACATGCTAATGGATTTCCTCCAAAAGTAGTACCCAACATGCCAAATTTAGCTTGAATACTTGGTGCGATTAATATCCCTCCAATTGGGAAGCCATTACCCATACCTTTTGCCATGGAGTAAATATCAGCGTTTACGCCCGCAATATCATGCGCAAAAAACTGGCCCGTTCTTCCATAACCACATTGCACACTATCTGCTATATATAATGCCCCATAATTATTACAAAATTTTCTAATCGCTTGTAAAAAACGAGCACTGGCCTCATGTATACCTCCTACTCCTTGAATGCCTTCAATTATTACTCCCGCAATTTCATTGCCATTATCCGCAAAACACATCTCTAAAGCAGTAATGTCGTTTAATGGTAAGAAAATAATATTATCGGTTTCATTTATTGGTGCAATAATACTTGGATTGTCAGTAGCAGCAACTGCTAATGAAGTTCTTCCATGGAATGCTTTTTTAAACGCAATTATTTTTCTTCTACCCGTATGAAAGGAGGCTAATTTCATGGCATTTTCATTGGCTTCAGCCCCACTATTACATAAAAATAATTGAAAGTCCGTTTTGCCACTTATATCATTTAAGGCAGTTGCTAATTGTTCTTGAATAGGCATTATTACCGAGTTAGAATAAAAAGCAATTGCATGTAATTGATCTTCGATACGTTTTACCCAATGCGGTTGCGTATGACCAATACTAATTACTGCATGTCCACCATACATATCTAAATATTCCTGTCCCTTGTCATCCCATACACGACTACCCGCTGCTTTAGTAATTGCAATTGGATTTAACGGGTATACTTTGAATAGAGACATTATTTAATAATTTAGTATTTGTGAGTATGTTTTATTACGAGCCCTATTTAAGGAGGCTAGTTATGATTGTTTTAAAAATAATTTGCTTTTAATTGTAAGCCAGCCATTTCGCTTAGGCCAAAAATTAAATTCATATTTTGTACCGCTTGACCTACTGCACCCTTTAATAAATTATCAATTACCGAGTGAATAGCTACCTTATTGCCTTGCTGCTCTAAATGAATTAAACATTTATTGGTATTCACTACCTGTTTTAAATCAATATTATTTTTAGAAACAAAGGTGAATGGATGCGCATCAAAATATGTTGAATACAGTTTATATAAATTTTCTAAAGTTTCGTTTATTTCCAACACTGAGGTTACAAAAATGCCTCTTGTGAAATCGCCTCTCCAAGGCACAAAATTTACTTGTGGTTTTTCATTGCCTTGCAATTGTTGCAGGTTTTGTGTTATCTCGTATAAGTGTTGATGTTGCAATGTTTTATAGGCCTGAATATTATTAGCTCTCCAGCTAAAATGACTTGTAGGAGACAGTCCTTGTCCTGCTCCAGTGGAACCAGTAATACCCGTTGTATACACTTCGCCTAATAAACCTTTTTCTGCTAAAGGCAATAAGCCTAACTGAATAGCAGTTGCAAAACAACCTGGATTTGCAATATTTTGCGCAGCCTGTATCCTTGCTTTTTGTAATTCAGGCAAGCCGTAAACAAATTTTCTTCCGTTACTGGCTGCATTAGGTACTAGCCTAAAATCCTGAGACAGGTCAATAATTTTAATGGTCTGACTTATTTCGTTGGAAGCTAAAAATTGTTCAGCAACACCGTGCCCTACACATAAAAACAATACATCTACCGACTGGTCTATTTTATCAGAAAATACTAAATCAGTCTCCCCCAGTAAATCGGTATGGACATGGCTTACTAATGCGCCTGTATTACTTGTACTATGCACAAAACTAATATGCGCATTGGGATGATTCAACAATAGGCGTAGTAATTCTCCACCTGTATATCCAGCACCCCCAATAATACCAATTTTAATTATCTGCGGCATATTAACTATTTGATATTATTGTTTATTTGATTCCTTTATGTGATGAAATATGGCTGTTTGATTTCCAAATATTTTGGTAAAGCCTCTGACATCATCGCCAGTCCACCCTGTATTCATTTCTCCATATTTACCAAACTTGGCACTCATTAAATCGTTTGGAGATTCAATACCAATTATTTGAAAACGATAAGGGTTCAATTGAATAAAAACATCCCCCGTCACTTGTGCTTGTGAATTAGACAAGTAAGCTTCTATATCGCGCATCACAGGATCTAATATTTGGCCTTCATGCAACCAGTTGCCATAAAATTGTGCCAACTGATCCTTCCAAGATAGTTGCCATTTTGTTAGCACATGTTTTTCTAAAGCATGGTGTGCTTTTAATATTACCATTGGCGCTGCTGCTTCAAAACCCACACGCCCTTTAATCCCAATTATGGTATCCCCTACATGAATGTCACGACCAATGCCATAAGGCCCCGCAATTGATTGAATAAATTGAATAGCTTCTGTTGGGTGCCCAAAGGATTGTCCGTTTACTTTTTTAATGGCACCTTGCTCAAAACTAATTACTATTTCCTCTGAAGCACCCTCCTTTGTCATTTGTGTTGGCCAAGCATGTTCAGGCAACATGCCTTTTGAATGTAAAGTTTCTTTACCTCCCACACTAGTTCCCCATAATCCTTTATTAATTGAATAGGCAGCTTTTTCAAAATTCATATCCACTCCTTTCTCTTTCAAATAAGCAATCTCAGCTTCTCTGCTTAATTGTAAATCACGAATAGGTGTTAATATTTCAATGCCAGGAATCATTACCTGAAAAATCATATCAAAACGAACTTGGTCATTACCTGCACCTGTACTTCCGTGTGCTACCATTTTTGCACCCACTTTTTTTACATGTGCTGCAATATGTAAAGCTTGGCTTAAACGTTCAGCACTTACACTTAGGGGATAGGTATTATTCTTTAATACATTCCCATAAATTAAATATTTTACAATGCTATCATAATAACCGTGCACCGCATCCACTGTGGTGTGGGTTTTAACACCCAACGCATAGGCGTGTGCTTCTACCTTTTTCAGTTCTTCTTCAGTAAACCCACCTGTATTCACAATTACACTATGTACTTCTAAACCCTTATCTAGTGTTAAATATTTTACACAAAAAGTGGTATCTAACCCGCCACTGAAACCTAATACAATTTTTTCCATACTATTATTTTTTTCTTAACCAGTTCAATAATTTAGGATGCTTGATTTTAAATTCAGCAACCTCTTCCTTCGGCTCATTCGCCCGCTTAGGCTCGTATAACATAGCAGTACACATACAATTCTTACGATCCTTGCTCATTAAAATTTCGTAGTTCACGCAGTTTTTACAACCTGCCCAAAACTCTTCATCATCGGTTAGTTCACTATACGTTACTGGCTCATAACCTAGTTCACTATTTATTTTCATTACCGCTAAGCCTGTAGTTAAACCAAAAATTTTCGCAGCAGGATATTTCTCTCTTGAAAGTTGAAATATAGTTTGCTTAATTTTTTTTGCAGTACCACTTTTTCTAAATGGAGGCGAAACAATCAAACCACTGTTCGCCACAAACTGGCCATGTTGCCAAGCTTCAATATAACAGAAGCCTACCCAGGTGCCGTCTTCAGTATGTGCAATAACCGCCTTACCTTCTTCTATTTTTTTAGCAACATAAGATGGGCTTCTTTTTGCAATACCGGTGCCACGAGCTTTTGCAGATGATTCCATCTCATCGGTAATAGCAATAGCATAAGAAATATCGCCACTATGGGCTACACGTACAATAATTTTTTGTTCCAAGGATGTTTTCGATTTAGAGAAAGTACACTTCTGGCGGTAATTGGATTACTTTGGGGCTTTTTCCACTGATAGGGGCAAGTGCCAATTGCTCGTCCTATCAGAATCCGCGTCGATAAAAGAACCCGACTACACGTGGTAGCCTAATGGGACTGAATAAAACAGGAACCGGTGCAGTATTTGCACAAGCCAAAAGAATATGTAAATTTTCCTGTTTCATTAAATAAGAGCTTCTGTATAAGTATATATGTAAAAGTATTAAAAAATATAGACAAACTAGCTGTTAACTAGGCTATAATTTGATTTGAAAGCTATTTACAGCTAATAAATAGTGCTAAAATAATGACTGTTAGTATTTGATTGCGTAGGAGTTTTTGTAATTTCGTGTATCAATTACCAGTAAATTACTACTTATGAAAAAAATATATTCAATTGCGCTTATCAGTGGGACCTTATTTATTTCCGCATGCGGAAGTAATAACAATAGCCAAAACAGCACAGCAACAAATGCTGATTCAAGTGTTGCAATGTCTACAGATACTACTGCAGTAATAAGTTATGACATTGCCTTAATAGACAATAAAAAAGATCCTACTTGTGGTATGCCTACAAGCGCAGGGGTAGCTGACACGGCACATTATGACGGTAAAGTTTTAGGGTTCTGTGCAAAAGAATGTAAAGAAGAATTTTTAAAAAATCCGAAAGCAAATATAGCTGCGGCAGAGTTGAAATAAAACTAAGGATAGCAAAAAACAAAAAAGCAAGCTCATTCTCGAGCTTGCTTTTTTGTTTTTTCAACTTTATTGGCAATAAGCCCTAACTGAATAAGTAAGCGATATCGTCTTTAGAAAGTGACTTCACAAAACCTTCTTCATCAGAAATTAATTCTTTTGCCAATGACCTTTTACGATCCTGCAATTTTAAAATTTTATCTTCCACGGTATCATTACAAATCATCCTATAAGCAAAGATATTTTTAGTTTGCCCAATACGATGCGTACGGTCAATAGCTTGTTGTTCCACGGCTGGATTCCACCAAGGATCAACAATATAAACATAATCGGCAGCAGTCAAGTTCAGACCAACACCACCTGCTTTTAACGATATTAAAAACACACGACAGTTTGGATCGTTTTGGAAACGATCAATAGCACGTTCTCTTTCTTGTATTGTACTTCCCCCGTCAAAATATTCGTAATCTATACCCAACTTAGTTAATTGTTCTTTTATCAATGCTAACATACCTAAGAACTGGGAGAAAACCAATGCTTTATGATCACTAATATTTTCCGCAATTTCTCGTGTTAACTCTTCTAACTTTACAGATTCGTTAGGATACGCTTCCTCTTTTAAAATCGCAGGACTATCACATATTTGTCTCAATTTCATTAACCCTTGCAGGATAGATAATTGTGATTTTTGAATTCCCTTTTCTTCCACCATTCCAATTAACTTATCTCTATAATCATTTCTGTAAGCTTCGTATATCTTGCGTTGAGCTGCACCCATTTCACAATACAATACCATTTCTTGTTTTTCAGGAAGGTCCTTTGCTACTTGTTCTTTGGTTCTTCTTAAAATAAAAGGGAAAACCGATTTTCTCAAATGTTCTTTTTGTTCTTTCTCATCAAACTTGTCAATTGGCATAGAGAAATTGTGCTTGAAAAATTCCACAGAACCCAACATGCCCGGATTCAAAAAATTCATTTGTGCATAAATATCAAATGTATTATTCTGTAATGGCGTACCACTTAAACACAATTTATTGGTTGCTTTTAATAAACAAGCAGCCTTGGTCACCTTACTTGAAGGATTCTTAATTGCTTGACTTTCATCTAAAATAACATAATCAAAACTTATCTCTGAAAACATTTTAATATCACTGCGCAATGTACCGTAAGTAGTAATAATGACTTCAATTGGCGTATCAGCTAAATTCTTTTTGCTCCTAGTTCCACCATGATGTATTTGATAGGTTAAAGTTGGAGCAAATTTTTTCAACTCATTCTGCCAGTTAAACAAAAGCGTTGTTGGGCAAACTACTAGTGCAACAAGTTTGCCATTTTTTTCTTTCAAATGTTGCATGAAAGACAAAGTCTGGATTGTTTTTCCTAGTCCCATGTCATCAGCTAATATACCACCCCATTGTACATCGTGTAAGTAATTCAACCACTGAAAACCACTCACCTGATAAGGACGAAGTATAGGCAACAAATGCGCTGGTGGTTGTACATCAGCTATAGAATAACGTTCTCTAATTTTTTCGTACTTCCCTTCTAATTGGAAGATAATTTCCTCTTCATCCCGCTGGTCATATAGTTCATCTAAAATAGAGAAATGATATTTACTTAATTTAAGGTTGTCCGTTTTGCCTTCCCCTACTTTAAATAATAAGGAATATTTATTCAACCATTGTTCTGGCAAAACGCCCAAGCTACCGTCTTTAAGTGGCACATATTGCTGTTTATTAGACAGCATTGTTTTAATATCCTGCACAGATACTTTTTGGTCGCCAAATGAAATTTCAACTTTAGCATCAAACCAATCGGTGTTACTACTTATAAATAAACGTGTTGAAGGCTTCGCTGTATTGAATTTAAATTTCTTTAACTGATCAGATCCAAATAAGGGAATTTGTTTTTCACGCAGGGTGTCAACAAACAAAAAGAACCAGTTATTCTTCAAAACTTCTGAACCTTTTAAGGCTAATATCGCTCCTTCGTTTGGACGAATGAAACCTGAATGCAATTGTTCAACAATTGTCATTAATTGACGTTCGGCCGCTAAATCACGTTCTAAAATGATAATCTTATCCCCTTGTTGTTGAATCACAGAAGGGCCATCGGTTGTTTGCACTACAATATCTTTGTATAAATACAGGGGTTCAAAAAACAGATAATCTCCATTCTCTTTTAATAAAATTTGCAATTGCGGTTTGGTCCCTTTTAATTTTTCCTGAGAAACATTGTCCAAGGAAACTTTATAGGATTTCGACAATGGCAATAAGGTGTTCTTTAAATAATCTGGCCAAACTGCTAAATCAACTTCATGAAACCCTTTTGGCATAAACTGCTCTACCCAAGCTAAATCAATCCTGTTTTTCCAAGTGAAAAATTGATGATTGTATTGAAATACATAATGCGATTTTGCATGATTGTCCTCTAAAGGAATATTGCCTTCTGGTAAGCTCACTTGCGCGTATACAATATAACGGTCCGCTTCTTTTTCAACGCGGAATGAAGGTTGTATAGTATTGAATACCAGTTCGGCTTTTTGCAAATTTGCCGTAGTAAATGGTTTGTTATGCGGAATAAAAAAATTGAAAGCATGCTCTGATAAATCCTTCCAAACCTTTTCCAATTTAGGATGCAAATATTCTTGAATCAACTCCTTCGTCTCGTCGGGTAAACTAGCTTCATCGGAATGAATAATGGTATCCCAAATCCCTTGGAAAGGAGAATTCTTATTCAAGAACTTAGAAAGTTCAGCTGTTTGTAACTTTCGAACTAATTGTAATAAATTTTTATCTTCTTCCTTAATAAGCGAAGGGGTTACAAATTTAGCCAAGTCTAACTTCTCTACCTTGCCTACAAATGCAGTACCTTCTTCATTCACTTCTCCTTTAACTACGTTAAATCCAATATGCGGATATTCAGTTTCTAGGTGCTGCAATACTAAACCAAAACGATCTCGAATAGCTACTTCTTTTTCTTCTTCCACCAAGTCCCCATCCTCAATATCCCAATCATTAGACTTATTGACAGGCCTCTTGAATATGGTTACGGGAGCTGGTGAAGCGTCTAATTTTTTTATCTTTTCGTCAAGTACTTTTAAGAAAGGTTTACCATCGTGATAAATAAATTCAAACTTATCTTCGATATAATCATCAAGCGAGAACCCATATAATGCAAGAAGCTTGTTTTTTTCTCTATCCCAATTACGAATGGTTTCAAAATAATCAGCCCCTTTTAACTGGAACAATAATAACAACAACATAGTCTTATGCTTACACAAGGGATACGCCGTTTCACTTAAACAATCACAAGAAGTATCAAAAAAACGTTCTTCGTTTTTTTGAATAATTATATGAAATGTTTTACCATCTTCTTCTACTTCGGCAACAACTTTTTCATTCTCACTTTCAACAATATGAGGCCTATTTGATTTCAACGTTCGCTCTGATTCCTCGAAAGTGGCTTTTGAACAAAGCATTCTAATCATCTTAAGGTCTAAATTCTTTGTCCTTAATAAGGTATGCGTAGTCTTATAGGATGCAGCTTTATAGTCTAATAAATTTTTATCTAATAAATCTTGCACATAGAAAAGTGCGGCGGCTTTATGCCTACAAACTTCTGATAAATTGTACGGACAGCCGCACCTTAATGAAAGCGTGGGTGCACTGGTGAAGTTTTCAATGGTTACTTTATAATAAGTTGTATAGCCGTCATCTTTTACGCGACAATGTATACTGCCTAACAAAGGGTCAAACTTAACTAACTCAATGTTTTTCAAGGCAAATATCTTCTTGCCGCGACGGATAACCTCTTCGGTTCCGTAGCTATAAATGTGTTTTACTAAGTAGGGTAATGCCATAATGTTACAAAATGACCCTTTCAAAAAGGGCAATTTGCAAATGTACGAAATTCGGCGCTAATTGCCGCAAGCTATTTAATACTAGCTAGTTAGGTAAATGTGAAAGATTATTTATATGTATTAAGCACCATTAACCAAGGCTCCGTCCTTAAAAATCGGGAGCGAAGGTGCTGTATCCAGTGAAATACAATACAGCATATCTTCTTCTAAGCCAAAAGCAGCCAAACGATGCCAATGCGTTAAGGTTTTGATATATTCAGGGAGACGATCTTTATTTTGTAAATATAACTGTTGTGCCATGTAACTACTATCGCAATGAATAGTGAAATGATCCTTTAATTGTTCAATAACGGCACCCGCAAACAAAGTGTCTTCGATATTAAACTTGTTTTTCCAGCCTGAACACCCTAAAATAACAGGCGCATTTTGCGTTTTAAGGTATTCTACCACTTTTGTCAAGTTAGGGAATGAACCTGTAATCACTTCTTGCGCACCTTGCTTGAGTGCCATATGCAACAACTTCGTTCCATTGGTTGTAGTAATAACTAATGTTTTGTTTTCAATAAATGACCTTGGATATTCTGAAGGAGAATTACCATAAGACAATCCCGGAATAATTTTACCATCTCTTTCCCCTGCAGTTACACCTCCTGTTTGCTTACCCATCTCCATACAAACTTCAGGAGAATCTACTGGAATAATTTTTTTGGCGCCATTAAATAATGCTGTTGCCATCGTTGAAGTAGCTCTAAATACATCAATGATGACAACAATACTATTTTTTATTTCATATAAATCTAATACTTGGGGGGTAAGCACAGTATGTAAACTCGGTTTCACTTGTTGTATTTCACTCATTGGGCGAAGATACGAAACCGTATTTTTTTTTACCAAACTATTTATATGATTTTAACATTTAGACAAGCTCTTTTTGTTTAGCAAGAATGAGTATTTCTGCAACAATCACTTCTGTACTTACTCGTTTAATTCCATTTTTATCGGTGAAATTTTTATTAATTAACCTTCCCTCTACCGCCACTTCCGTCCCTTTTAATAGAAACTTTTCAGCATAACCCGCTAATTTAGACCAAGCAACCATGTTAAACCACTGCGTATCGTCAACCCATTCTCCTACTGCATTTTTATATCGGTCGTTTACAGCTAAACGCAATTGTGCTAGTTTTTTATTTTCGTCGTAAATTTTAATTTCCGGGTCGGCACCAAGCCTTCCAATAAGTTGCACTTTGTTTTTAATCGCTTTCATAAAATATATATTTTGTTAAGTCACAAAAATGCAATTTCAATGAATACGCTACGCAAGTATTTATACCATAAAAAAAGGGGCCATTTTAACTGGCCCCTTTGAAAAAAAAGTATACAAAATTTATTTAAATGGAAATTTAACCACTTTTGCTTTCACCAATGTATTGCGAATGTCAATGTAAATATCTGAACCTACCTTAGCGTGTTCAATTGCTACATAACCCATGCCTATTGCCTTCCCTAGGCTTGGCGCTTGTGTACCTGAAGTTACCGTCCCAATTGTATTACCCGCGACATCCTTAATTACATAATAGTGACGTGGTATACCTCTATCTATCATTTCAAAGCCTACTAATTTCTTAGCAACCCCATTTTCCTTTTGTGTTGCTAATGCTGCCGCGTTGGTAAATTCTTTATTGAATTTAGTAACCCAACCTAAACCTGCTTCTATTGGGCTAGTGGTATCATCAATATCATTACCGTATAAACAAAATCCCATTTCTAAACGCAAAGTATCCCTTGCGCCTAAACCAATTGGTTTTAAACCATAAGGAGCACCTGCTTCAAACAATGCATCCCAAACTTTATCGGCGTTTCCATTTTCGTCTCTAAAATATATTTCCACTCCACCCGATCCCGTATATCCTGTTGCACTAATTAGTACATTGTCTATTCCCAACATTTCTCCTTTTGCAAAACTATAATAAGGCATGTTTAATACATCCATTTTTGTAAGTGCTTGTACTATCTTAGTTGCATTCGGGCCTTGCACAGCTAGCAAAGCAGTCCTTGCACTAATATTTTCCATGTCTACTCCCTTAGTATTATAACTACTAATCCAATTCCAATCCTTTTCAATATTAGAGGCATTTACCACTAACATGTACACATTGTCTTTTTCAATGCAGTATACTAACAAATCATCTACAATCCCACCAGTTGTATTTGGCAAACAACTATACTGCGCCTTGCCGTCAACTAAAACCGATGCGTCATTGGTTGTAACTCTTTGGATTAAATCCAATGCATTGGGTCCTTTCAAAATAAACTCCCCCATATGACTTACATCAAATACCCCTGCTTCATTTCGGACAGCTGCGTGTTCGTCATTAATACCTGTATAACTAATTGGCATATTGTAACCTGCAAAAGGAGCCATTTTAGCACCTAGGGCAATATGTTTGTGGGTAAAGGGGGTGTTTAAGGCTTCGCTCATCTGTAGTGATTTTTGCCAAAGATAACCAAAACAGATTATAAAAATGCGCCCCATCTTTTCAAGAAGGGGCGCATGAATCAAAACCAGCTTTTTAAAACTTAACCTAATAAATAAAGCGATCAAGTACATAATGCAATTCACCTAAACTTGTAGCTGCTTGAGTAACAACAGCCACCGTGGATATGCTTTTCTTATCTATTTTCTTTTCTATTTTTTCTTCCGTTTTCTTCTCTAGGGCTCGATCAATTTTCTCTACTTCTTTAAGCTTTTCTTCTCTCGATTTTTTCAAATCCTCTTCAAGTCGCTCTCGCTCTAATTTTAATTCGTTTAATTGATTTTCAATATCTGACATTTCAACTTTATCCTCTTCTTTGTCTTCAATGTCTGCGCGACCAATTTTTTCCAGTCCTGTGCTAGTCATTAAATAAGTTACGCCACGTTCATAACTGAAAGATTCATTATCCCATTCGTTATACCAGTCATCATCTGAGCTGATTCGGTCAATGGTTTCAGTACGCATGCCACGATGGTTAATATTAATATTGGTTTGAGACCAGCCTTTATTCGAAATTTTTATCCGCTTACCAATGGGTACCGCTATGGTCATAATTGCATGCTGGTTCCTGAATTTATCTTTTGCATTGATGCCGATTCCTTTATCTAGATAAAGGATACTGTCCTGTTGTGTAAGGTCAAAATTAATTTTATTCGCTAGGTTATTGGCTTCAGCTACTGTTTTACCATTGCTTAATTTCACCACCTTCACTTGAAAACTATCTGTGGTGGATTGCACAATTCTAATCCTAAGATTTCTT
>CANHAE010000038.1 GCA_947458915.1 Bacteroidota bacterium | reverse complement strand
GCTCAAGGTTTAGAGTACTATGGTGCTCCTTCAGTTCGTTCATTTGGTATTAATCTAAATCTTAAATTCTAATCTGATAAATTAATCCTAAGTAATAAAAAAATAACAACAATGAAATTTAATAAATATATATACAGTTTACTAATTGCATCAATTAGTATTACGGGCTGTACAAAGGACTTTGAAGCGGTTAATACCAGTCCAACAAGTGTGAATGACTTGTCAAGCGACTTGTTATTAACTAATACCATTATTGGCGTATCTGGTGGTGAATATGAAGCATGGAGAACAAATCTTATTTACAATAGTCAGTTTGTTCAACACTTTGCTTCTGTGAATTGGAACCAAGGAAATCGTTTCGAATTTAATGAAGGATATAACTCTTCATTATGGGATTCTTACTATGGTGGTCCAATCAAAAACTTAGTAAACTTAGTAGCAAAAACTAATGGTGTTGCTGCAGACGTTAACTATAATAGTGCTGCTAGAATTTTAAAGGCTTTCGCTTTTATGCGTTTGACAGATTCTTACGGAAATATTCCTTATTCACAGGCTGGTAAAGGTTATTTGAATGGAACTTTTTCTCCTGTATATGACGATCAACAAGCAATTTATGCAGACATTGTTTTAGAATTAGATGCGGCTGCTAAAGCATTCGATGCTAGCAAGCCATTCAAAGGTGATATTACTACTTATAATGGTAATGTGACTTTATGGAAAAAAGCTGCTTATTCTTTGATGTTACGTGCTGGTATGCGTTTATCAAAAGTAGATGCTACAACTGCAGCTGCTGTAGTGGATAAAGCGGTTAAGGGTGGTGTAATGGGAAGTAATGACGAAAACTTCAGTGTTAAGCATACTTCAACTTTCGATAATCCTAACAGTCATGTATTAGGATTTTATAATGGTTCTAGATATGAATTAGCTGCTGGTGGTTTCAAGTTCTCTAAATTCTTCGTTGATATGATGAAGGCTAAAGCTGATCCACGTTTACCAATACTTTCAGTTGTAAGAACTGGTGGTGCAAGTGAAATTGGAACAGAAGACAATACAGCTTCAATCCAAAAAGGTATACCTAATGGTGTCGATCCTAATGGATTTACTGGTCTTGCAACTTATTCTCAACTAAGATCTGATTTTGCAAATGCGACTGTTCCTAATATGTTAATCACATATGGTGAGACATTATTATTACATGCTGAAGCAAGAGAAAGAGGTTGGATTACAACTGGAACTGCTGAGCAATATTTCAGAGATGGTGTTAAAGCAGCAATTAATCAATTAAAAGGATATGATAACGGAAGTAATTCAGCATTCCTAGGTTTGTTTAATGCTACTGCAATTGATACTTATACTGCTACAACACTTGCATTCCCTTCAACTACTGCAGGAAGGTTACAAGCTATTAATGAGCAATATTATATCGCTACTTTATTAGATGAGTACGAAGCTCACGCTAACTGGCGTCGTAGTGGATACCCTGCAATTACCGCTGGTTATTCTGGTGGTTATTCAAATGGTGTTATTCCACGTCGTTTCCAATATCCTTCTAGCGAAAGTGCAATGAATGGAACTAACTTGAATGCAACTATTGCTAAACAAGGTGCTGACACTTGGGTTACACGTGTTTGGTGGGATAAGTTGTAGAATTTAAGTATACATAAATTCCTTATATAATCAGGTAGGCACATAGTGCCTACCTGATTTTTTTTGTCTACTAATTTAAATCATGTTTAATAGCCGCTGTAGTATTAGGATTTAAGTTAAAAAATTATTATTTTGTACTACTTAAGGATCACTTCCTAAAACTATGTTTTATGTCCATTCTATTGAATCGAATTGCGCTTTTTACAATAATAATATTTGTATTTTCTCAGTCGTTGAAAGCACAGCAATTAAAAAAATTTACAAGCTTAACCGCCGACAAAACAGGGATTAACTTTAACAATAAGTTAGTGGAGAATGCGGCTAATAATATAATCACTTATGAGTATTTTTATAACGGCGGTGGGGTTGGAGCAGGCGACTTTAATAATGATGGTTTAGTTGATCTTTACTTCACCTCTAACCAAGGTGGCAATAAATTGTATTTAAACAAGGGTAACTGGCAATTTAAGGATATAACTGCAGCGGCTGGTGTAGAAGGTAGACAAGGCTGGAAAACTGGCGTATCGGTCGCTGATGTGAACGGGGACGGATTACTTGATATATATGTTTGTTATTCAGGAGATGTTGCCCCTCAAAAAAGAGCCAATCAATTATTTGTTAATAACGGAAACCTAACTTTTACTGATAAGGCCAAAGAAATGGGTGTAGCCGACGATGGGTATTCAACACATGCTGCATTTTTTGATTATGATAAGGACGGGGACTTAGATTTGTTTGTAGTAAATCATAACATAAAAAACTTAAGAAATTTTGATGCTTCCTTTGTAAAGAAAATGGTCGATCCTGATGCAGGGGACAGGTTATATGAAAACAGAAAGGGTATTTTTGTGAATGTGACTGAACGTGCAGGTATTATTTCTAACCCCATAGGTTACGGATTGGGATTAAATATTGCTGATATAAATAATGATGGCTGGCCTGATATTTATGTTTCGAATGATTATATTGAAGAAGACTATTTATATATCAATAATCAAGACGGGACTTATAGTGAACAACTAAGAAAGGGTATAGGACATTTGTCTTATTTTTCAATGGGCTTGGATATTGCCGATATTAATAATGATGGCTTCCAAGATATTTTTACTTTAGACATGCTTCCACAAGACAACCGCCGACAAAAATTATTATACGCACCTGATAATTATGAGATGTATAATAATATGCTCGGTAACGGATTTTATCATCAATTGATGAGAAACATGTTACAATTAAATAATGGTAATGGAAGCTTTAGTGAAATAGGACAACTTGCTGGGGTTTCAAATACAGATTGGAGTTGGTCGGCGCTTTTGGCTGATTATAATAATGACGGAAAGAAGGATTTGTTTGTGACCAATGGTTACGGTCGTGATATGATTAATAGAGATTTTGTTAAATTTTATGCCAACGAGAGATTAAAACATGTACAGGGTAAAAAGAATGATCGCATGTTTTTAATGTTGCAAGGTATACAATCTACCCCTACGCATAATTTTATTTATGAAGGGGGTGCGCAATTAAATTTTATAGATAGGAGTATTGAGTGGGGATTTGAAGAAAATAATTTTTCGCATGGTGCTATCTATGCTGATTTAGACAATGATGGCGACTTAGATTTAGTAGTAAATAAAATGAATCAGGTTGCAGGAATTTATAGGAATAATACAGTCGAAACAAATAAGGGAGGCAATTATGTTGCTATTACTTTAAAAGCAAATTCAAATAACGTAAATGCAATTGGGGCAAAGCTAACAGCGTATTGTAAGTCAGGTAAATATTTCGTTGAAAACAATCCAATTCATGGCTTTCAGTCTTCCATGCAAGTGCCAGTTCATATAGGTTTCCCTGATGCAGTGATTGACTCCTTGGTCATTACTTGGCCTGATATGACAGAAACTAGAATGACCTCAGGTATAATTTCAAATAAGAGAATTGAAATTGTACAACCCCGATTTACACCTAAATTAAACATGGCCGAAATAAATCAACGACCTATATTTTCCGTAATTGAAAATGCAATTCCATTCGTGCATAAGGACGACTCGGTAAATGATTTTAAAGTACAACCTTTGTTGCCTAGTATGATTTCCTATGCTGGGCCTAAAGTAGCCTATGCCGACCTTAATAAGGATGGCTTAAAGGATGTATACATATGTGGAACTCAACAACAAGCTGGTGGATTGTTTCTTCAAACAGCGAATAAGGGCTTTGTTAAATCAAACCAGCCGGAACTTAATGTAATTACAGAATTAGCCGAAACGGCAGCTGTATTTTTTGATGCTGACTTAGATGGTGATGAAGATTTGTATATAGTTGCAGGCGGATTTGCATTAGCCAATAGTGGTGTAGTATTTCAGGACAAATTATTTTTAAATAATAAGGGACATTTTGAACTTAGTAAGGAATTGATTAGTGCAACTGAAAATGGAGGGTCATGTGTTGTGCCATTAGATTTTGACGAGGATGGTGATTTGGATTTGTTCATAGGTGCTAGGGCTGTTTCGGGAAAATATCCGGTGCCTGCGAAAAGTAGGTTGCTAGTAAATAATGGAAAAGGGAAATTTACGGACGAAACTGCTTCGGTGGCACCTGCATTTTTAACATTAGGCTTAGTAACTGATGCAGCCTGGGTTAAAAATAAAGAAGGTCAAAAAAATAGTTTAATAATAAGTGGGGAGTGGATGTCGTTAATGAGTTTTAATTTTAAAAATGGTGTTTTTACTAATACTAGTAATACAATATTTAACGAAAAGTTAAGTGGCTGGTGGAATAAATTAGCTTTTGCTGATATTGACAACGATGGAGACTTAGATATAGTCGCGGGTAATTGGGGTACCAATTCTCAAATTAAAGCAGATGAAAAAGAACAAGTGAAATTGTATTACAGTGACTATGACAATAATGGTTCCATTGACCCAATTCTTACTTACTACGTAAATGGGATAAGTTATCCAATGGCTTCTCGGGATGAAATAACCGATCAAATTACTTCAATGCGTCAAAAGTTCCCAACCTATGACGCCTATGCAGACGCTACAATTAATGAGGTACTTACCCCTGAACAAATTAAAGTGGGTGGGGTATTGACTGCAAATTTTCTTAACACCACTTGGTTTGAAAATAAAAATGGTGTGTACTTTAAACGAAGTTTACCTGTGCAAGCCGACTTCTCACCTGTATATGCAATTACTATTGATGATTACAATAAGGATGGCTTTAAGGATATACTCCTATTAGGAAATACAGAAAAGGCGCGCATTAAAATTGGGAAAATAGATGCAAACTATGGCACCCTTTTAATTGGAAATGGTAAAGGTGATTTCAAATACACAAGCCAGTCTAGTGCTGGCTTAAATATAAAAGGGGCTGTTAGGGATGCTTTACAAGTTAATAGCGGTACTTTATTAATTACCATTAATAACCAATCACCGTTGTTATTAAAATATTAAAAAATGAAAATTCGATTTATATATATATGTATTGTGCTGAATTTTGTTTTTAGTACACAACTAAATGCACAGCATAAAATAATAAGTAACCACTATGCGAAGGCGTTAAAAAATGTAACGGATATAATGGTGAATGATGTTACTTCGCCAGTTGCTGCAAGCAGGTATTATGCTTATATTAATTTAGCTTCCTATGAAACAAATGCTTTTTTTATAAATACAAGCTATCCTTCATTTTCTGGGACTTTAAATGGTTTTTTTATCGACAAATCAAAAGTACTTGTTGATTCATTCGACACTTCACTAGCAACAATATTGTCTTTATATATGGCTGGAGAAAAATTTCTGCCATCGGGTATTGAATTACGTAAGCCAATTGATTCTATAGCAAAAGTATATGCTAGTAATGCATATTATAATAATTCTTATCAATTAGCAAAGGGTATAGTTGAGCAAGTTATAGCGTATGCAAAATTAGATGGTTTTACAAAGCTTAGTGGTATGCAACGTTATACGCCAAAGCCAGGACTTGGTTTTTGGAAACCAACACCCCCTGTTTTTATGGCTTCAATTGAACCAAATTGGGGGAAATTAAGGACCTTTTTAATAGATTCCTCTAAACAATTTACCACACCGGTTCCTATTGCTTTTGACACAGCGATAAGCTCTAAATTTTACACTTTAGCAAAAGAAGTATATAATTATAGTAAACATGCAACAAAACAACAACAGGATATTGCTATGTTTTGGGATTGTAACCCTTTTGCTGTTCAGCAAATTGGGCACGTTGAATTTGGGCTTAAAAAAATCTCACCCGGTGGCCATTGGCTTGGCATTGTTGGTATTGCATGTAATAGTAAGAAGCTTACACTCACGAAAACTGCCTTAGTGCATACTTTATTAAGTGTAACACTCGCAGATGCTTTTATAGCTTGTTGGCAAGAAAAATATACTTCAGACAGGGTACGCCCAGTTACCGTTGTTCAATATTTTTTCAACCCTAAGTGGCAACCTCTTTTGCAAACGCCCCCTTTTCCTGAATATGTTTCAGGCCACAGTGTCGCTTCATCTGCTGCGGCTATAGTACTTACCAAAATATTTGGTGATGGGTTTGCTTTTACCGATAATACGGAAGTTGAATTTGGCTTACCTATCCGAAAATTTACCTCCTTTAATGCAGCTGCCAAGGAAGCCTCCATTTCAAGGTTATACGGGGGGATTCATTTCAGAGACGCGATTGAACAGGGCATTTGGCTTGGAGATCAAGTTGGGCTTTTTGTTAATCAAAAAACAAGTTCATATATTAAAAATATAAAATAGAATATTTGCTTATTTATTTACTATGTTTTCAGTAGCATAATTACCTAACTAATACAAATTCCGTGACTATTATATTATATTTTTTTATTATATTTATATGCTATTGATTATTGTTTAAAATTGCTTTTTTAACCAATATTCCTTTTAACTTTAAGCATGCCTGTAAATATTGCATCAAGTAATTTAGGACTTACCCCATACAATGGGCAATGGACTAAGCCAATTGTAAAACACTTATTGAAAAGAACTTTGTTTGGTGTTAAGGCATCCGAAATTGATTATTTCTTGTTACAAGGACTTACTAATTCAGTCGACATACTATTAGCCGACACTGCGGACTACCCCTCACCACCTTTAAATGACTACAATACTGCTACCGTTATTGATCCTGTAGTACCGGTTGGTCAAACATGGGTGAATAACCCTAGCAATGATGGTACTATTAATTCTTTAAGAAGAAGGACACTGAAAAAATGGTGGGTTGGGGTAATGTTGAACCAGGATAGAACAATTCGAGAGAAATTAACTTTGTTTTGGGCCAACCATTTTAGTACTGAATCTGATGTAATAAATAATGCAAATTATGTTTATTGGCATCATGACTTATTAAGAAAAAACTGCTTAGGTAATTTTAAGAAATTAATTAAGGATGTTACAATAGATGCTGGTATGTTAAGGTACTTGAATGGGTACTTGAATACTTCAAATGCGCCTGATGAAAACTATGCAAGAGAACTACAGGAACTTTTTACACTAGGCAAAGGGAAAGATGTCATCTATTCAGAAGAAGATGTAAAAACTGCAGCAAAAGTGCTTTCTGGTTGGAGAATTAATAATAGTTTTTCTGTTTATTTTGATGCTACAAGGCATGCAGTTACAAACAAACAATTCTCTGCTTACTACAATAATAAAATTATAATTGGGAAGGGGGGTGCAAACGGAGCCTTAGAAACAGATGAATTAATTGATATGATTTTTGAGAAGCAAGAAGTTGCAAAATTTATTTGTAGAAAGTTGTATACTTGGTTTGTATACTATCACATTGATGCAACAGTCGAGAAAAATATCATTGAACCATTAGCAGTATTATTTATTCAGCATAATTTTGAAATAAAACCTGTGTTGAAAGTTTTATTAGAAAGTGAACATTTTTATGATAATTTATATATTGGTTGTCAAATAAAAAGTCCAGTTGACCACATTGTCGGGTTTTTAAGAGAAACAAGCATTGTTTTTCCTGATCCGATTACCGATACTACCGATACTTATTTTCATTACAATAATATAGTTACTCAATTAATAAATGCTGGTCAAGATGTTGGCGATCCACCTAATGTGTCAGGATGGCCTGCTTATTATCAAGTTCCTAATTTTAGTGAATTATGGATTAATGCAGATACTTTACCCAAACGTAATAAGTTTACAGATTTAATGATTGAGACTGGTTATACGCGTAATGGAAAAAAAATAATGCTTAATACTATTCAGTTTGTAAAAGATATTTGCATAAACCCAAGCGATCCGAATGTGTTAACTAACTCCTTGTTTAGCCATTTATTGTCTACTGATGTTTCTTTGGAAGCGAAAACCAACCTTAAAAAACAAATTTTATTAAGTGGACAAGACTCGGATAGGTATTGGTCAGATGCTTGGGATAGCTATATTGCGAGTCCAACAACAATTAACTTCAATTTGGTGAATATTCGTTTAAAGGCAATGATAAAATATATTATGAATTTACCAGAGTATCAATTAGCATAATATGAAAAGGAGAAACTTTTTAAAAACTTCAGTTGCTTTTATTACACCTACTATTATCAGTGGCAATCCAATTCATATTTTTGATAACAATCATCCTATTTTAAACCCGCAAGTATTAGCAAACGTTAATAACGATAAGGTATTAGTAATTATACAATTAAGTGGAGGGAACGACGGATTGAATACCGTAATTCCTAAAAGTGTGTACAGTAGCTATTATAATGCTAGAACAAATATTGCTATTCCTGAAACCAGTATTTTGAAATTAGATAATTTTGATGCTACCGGTTTACATCCTTCCATGACTGGTATGCAAAGTTTATTCAATGACGGGAAATTGAGTATTATCCAATCGGTTGGCTATCCTCAGCCTAATTACTCCCACTTTCGAGCAACTGATATTTGGATGTCAGCTTCGGACAGCGATCAATATTTAAACACAGGGTGGGCGGGCAGGTATTTAGATTTTAATTATCCGAACTATCCAGATGATTATCCTAACGCGCAAAACCCTGACCCACTAGCTATACAAATTGGTTCTGTAACGTCCCTTACTTGTCAAGGTCCAGCAGTAAATATGGGATTAAGTATTTCAAATCCAAGTTCCACCTATAATTTATTGGATGGCGTTGACGAATTAGTACCCAATACTAATGGTGGGTATGAACTAAACTTTATCAGGACTATTGCTAAGCAAACAAATAAATACGCAACTAGGTTAAAACAGGTCTCAGATAGTGTTACGCAGCAAGGAACCTATCCCGCTAATAATTCACTGGCCTCACAACTTAAGATTGTTGCAAGGTTAGTTAAAGGGGGCTTGGGTACGAAAATATATTTAGTATCAACAGGTGGTTTTGATACACATTCTAGTCAGGTACAAGCCGGGGATACCATTAAAGGAACACATGCTAATTTATTAAGTGGACTATCAGAGGCAATTAAATCATTTCAAGATGACTTAAAAGGGCTTGAAGTGGAAGACCGGGTATTGGGGATGACTTTCTCTGAATTTGGAAGGCGTGTTAAATCAAATGCAAGCGGTGGCACCGATCATGGCGCAGCAGCACCACTATTCTTATTTGGAAAAAATTTAAGAGGGGGAGTATTTGGAACAAATCCAAATTTGCCTTTAAATGCCACTGTTAATGATAATATTCCCTATCAGTATGATTTTAGAAGTATTTATAATTCTATTATTCAAAATTGGTTTTGTGTTTCAGAAACAAATGCTTTACAAGTAATGTATAAGCAATTCCCAATATTACCAATAATTAATGCAAGTGCTTGTAGCGTTGTTGGAATAGAAACGCCATCATTGGGTAATGCTGGTAGTATGATTAATTGTTATCCAAATCCTTTTAAAACAACTACGCAAATTGAATATAAAGTAAGTGTTGGTCATACATTGTTACAATTATTAAATAATTCGGGTACAGTAATTAGGGTGCTAGTAGATGGTATGTTTAATTATGAAGGGAATAATAGCTATACTTTAAATGATAATAGCCTGGCACCTGGGATATATTATATTCGTATGCAGCATGGAATAGAACAAAATATTAAGTCTATCATTAAGCTTTAAACAGCTAGAATAAGTTTTAAATAAATAAAATGCCTCACGTAATTAGAGTGAGGCATTTTGGGAAGCTGTAATAAGACAATTAGTAAACCGTTTAGCTAATTGTTTGCTCTGAAATCTTTCCAGTAATTTTATTTTTTAGTATTAGTTTTTTTGCACCATAATGTGTCATTTCTTCTTTTACTAAATAATGTTCAGCATCGTAATCGACCAAATGACTTTCTTTAGTCAATCCTGTTTTACCTCTCCAAATGTCTAATTTTACGGGCTCCCATAATTTTGATTTTGCAGAACGGTATGCGGCATCAATAATTGAGTTTACTATATATCCATCATAAAATGTTTCTTTTGGGGCTTCGCCTTTCTCCATGGAATTAAACATATCCATAAACATATGGTTGTAACCCAATTCATTTAATTCATCACCAACAGGGAATAACCAGCCACGATCACTTTCTGCTTTTTCAGCAATATAGTCGCCTCCTTTACCAGTTGTGAACATTTCAAAACCGGTTCTTAAAAAACTATTTATCCAAATAGTACCTTCGGTTCCCATTACTTCATCACGTAAGTCTAATCCACCACGGAAGGTCCAGCTTACTTCAAATTGTCCAATCGCACCATTTTCGTATTTCACTAAACCAATGGCATGGTCCTCCGCATCAATTGGCTTTACTTGCGTATCGGCCCAACACATAACTTCAATTGGTTTAATATCCTTACCAATATAACTACGTGCAATTTCAATACAATGACACCCAAGGTCTAATATGCATCCACCACCTGCTTGGTTAATATCCCAAAACCACTCACTGTGGGGACCAGGGTGGGTCTCCCTTGATTTAGCCCACAATACACGTCCTATAGCGCCTTCCTTGACACTTTGGGACGCTTTAATGAATTTTGGGGTATACACTAAGTCTTCCAAATAGCCGTTAAAAATACCGGCTTCCTCTACAGCTATAAGCATTCTTTTAGCTTCCTCGGCATTACGTCCTAAAGGTTTAGTGGTCATGACGGCTTTTTTGTGTTTACAACAAAGCATCACCGCTATTTCATGAATATGATTTGGCAATGAAATACAAACCACATCCACATCTGGATGGGCGATTGCTTCTTCCATTTTAGTCGTCCAATGGGCGCAACTATAATCGGAAGCAAATTGCTTAGCAGCTTCTTCGCGACGTGCATAAATACTTACAACTTTGTCCTTACTTCTATAACCTTGTAAAGCATCGGCATAAAAACGACCAATGAATCCAGCACCTAACATTGCGATTCTCATCTTGTAATATTAATTCAGTTAATAAAAAAAAGCCTACCCAAAGGTAGGCTTTGAAGTAGTTTTTTAAGCAGCTACTTGGGCTGTATTTTTTTTCTCTTTAAAAGAAAAAATAAATGCAATTAAAACTGCACCAGCAATTGCAGCAGGCGTTAGCCAAATATTAGTCCAATTGTGCGCTGTGTCACCCACTTTATTTTGGTCTACTACATATCCGCTGTACCAAGTACCAATAAACATACCCACACCATAAGTTGCAAAAGTGAATAGGCCTTGTGCAGCATTCTTAATTGCAGCGCCAGCTTTGTTTTCGGTATACATATAACCAGTTACAAAGAAAAAGTCATAGCAAATGCCATGTAAAATAATACCTGCATATAACATCCAGCTTGCATCTATAGTACCATACGCAAAACATACATAACGTAAAACCCAAGCACTCATTCCTAAAATAAGCATATTTTTCACACCAATTTTATTGAATAAGAAAGGAATCGCTAAAATAAATATTGCTTCAGACATTTGGCCCATAGTCATTTTACCCGCTACGTTTTCTAAGCCCAATTCATTTAAGAAGGGGTTAGCAAAACCATAGTAAAAAGAAAGCGGAATACAAATGAATATAGCAGCAATAAAAAACACCAAGAAAGATTTGTCTTTCAATAAAACAAAAGCATCTTTTCCTACAATACTTCCAAATGAAGTAGCCGTACCTGCACCTTTTGGAGGGGTATTAGGTAATGCAAAACTTAATAAACCTAAAGCAACCGAAACACCTGCAGCTACTTGGAAAGTGCCTGCTGTTTTTTCAATTCCTAATTGGCTTATAATTAATCCTGCAACAATCCAACCTAATGTTCCAAATACGCGAATCCATGGAAATTGTTTTCCGGGGTCGGTCATTTGAGCAAAAGCAACACTATTACTTAACGCAATAGTAGGCATGTATAATAAAGAATATACTAAAACAACCCAATAAAAGCTTTCACTATTTACTTGTGTTGCGTAATATAATAGGGCTGCACCCACTAGGTGCAATACACCCATAATTTTTTGAGCAGCAAAAAATTTATCAGCTATCATTCCTACAAAGAAAGGGGAGATAATTGTTGCTATAGCACCTGCACCATAAGCAGCACCAATTGCGACACCAGAACTTTTTAATACCTCACCCATATAAGTACCCATTGTTACATACCAAGCACCCCAAATATAATATTGAAGGAACATCATGGCAGCTAGTAATACGCCAGTTTTTAATTTCATAGGTTTGTTTTTATCGTTAGTTTGTTTTTAGCGTATTCAATATACTAATAAATTATAAATCACCAGCCTGAAATCAATTAATTTTTTTACAAACTATTGCTAAATAAAAAGTCCCGCCTTTTTTGAAAAAAATGGCGGGACTAAGGGTTGGTATTATTTATAATAATTTAGGCTTCTAAAGCTTGTAAAATATCCGCTAAAATATCCTCTCGGTGTTCAAGGCCAACTGAAATTCTAATAAGGCCAGGAGTGATACTAGTAGCTTGGCGTTCTTCCTCTGATAATTTAGCATGTGTGGTACTTGCTGGGTGAGAAGCAATACTTCTTGTATCCCCTAAGTTTGCCGTAAGCGACAACATTTTTAAACTATTTAAAAACTTACGTCCTGCTTCAATGCCGCCCTTAATTTCAAAACATACTATACCTCCTCCGTTTTTCATTTGCTTTTTTGCAATTGCATAATGAGGGTGACTTGTTAGGAAAGGATATTTTACAAAATTAATTTTTGCATGTCCTTCTAATTTTTCCGCAAGGTATAAGGCATTGCTACAATGACGTTCCATTCTAACTTCTAATGTTTCTAAACTTTTACTAAGTACCCATGCATTAAATGGAGAAAGTGAAGGCCCTGTGCTTCTACAAAATGTATATATTTCTTTGATCAATTCTTTTGATCCAACAATGGCCCCACCTAAAACACGACCTTGTCCGTCAATCCATTTTGTTGCAGAATGTATGACTAAGTCGGCACCTAATTCAATGGGTGTTTGACCTATTGGAGTTGCAAAACAATTATCCACGTTTAAGATTATGTTATGTTTTTTTGCAATAGCGCTAACCATTGTAATGTCAACCACATCTAACCCCGGATTGGTTGGGGTTTCGAGGTAAATCATTTTTGTGTTCGGCTGTATGGCAGCTTCCCACTCAGCTGCAGTTGCATTAGCGCTTACATAACCATATTCTATTCCGTATTTAGGTAAATATTTTGAAATAACTGTATGCGTGCTTCCAAAAACAGAATTACATGATAATAAATGGTCTCCTTTTTTTAATAAAGCCATGAATGAACCAAATACTGCGCTCATGCCACTCGCGGTTGCAAAGCCAGCTTCAGCATTTTCTAAAATGCATAAACGGTCCACAAATTCTTTTACGTTAGGGTTAGAAAAGCGACTATAAATATTATCATCCGTTTCGTCGGCAAATGCAGCACGCATGTCTTCCGCATCGTCAAAACAAAAGCTGCTTGTTAAAAACAATGGGGTAGCATGTTCTCCTTCGGGAGTACGTTCAGTTTGTGTTCTTATTAATTTAGATTGGTTATGCTTCATAATGCGTTGTACTTCTATTTTCAAAAAATGTATTTCTCTTGTTTCGCTATGCTAATAATTTATGCTAACTAATTTAATCCGAATTATTATTAATAAAGGTTATCCTATTTCAACATCCCAAGTGATCACTGCACCTGCTGCTCTTAAAGTAGCAGCCACTGAGCAATATTTATCCATCGATAAAGCACAAGCTTTTTCGGCCTTTTCTTTACTCATTGTTCCTTTTATCTGAAACACAATATGTATGGCCGACCATAAAGCTGGTTCTTTGCCTACCTCACGTTCTCCATTAATTATCATTTCAAAGTGTTCAATGGTTTCTTTTTGTTTTTTTAAAATCATCACCACATCAACAGCGCTGCATCCTCCTAAGGCACTTAATAAAGCTTGCATAGGACGTACGCCATTTCCATGACCTCCCTGGTCTACAGGGATATCCATAGTCAATTGTTGACCTGCTTCGTCCGTAGTTATAAATTGATAGTCTTTGTCTATTTGCTTTAAATGAATCCTTGCCATAGGTTAATGCTTGTTAGTATATAAGAAGTATAAAATTTGTACCTTTGACAAAGGTAATTCAAATAGATACTTACTTAGCAATAGAATTCGAAAAAATGGGTCCAACAATATATCAATACAATCAGCCTTTTGCTTTAGAATGTGGGGTGAGTTTACCACAACTAAAAATAGCCTATCATACTTACGGGGAGTTTACTCCAGGTAAAAAAGTAGCTTGGGTTTGTCATGCGCTTACTGCTAATTCCGATGTAGCTGATTGGTGGAAAGGGTTAATAGGAGCAGGTTGTTTAATTAATCCAGCGGACTATTATATCGTTTGTGCAAATATTATTGGCTCCTGCTATGGTTCAACGGGACCCTTAAGTATTGCTGATATAGGATCCTCCATAAGCTATGATAATTTTCCAACCATCACTATCCGTGATATGGTGCAAGCTCATATCCTGTTACGCCAACATTTAGGCATTGAACAAATTGATTTACTAATGGGTGGAAGTATGGGAGGCTACCAGGCACTGGAATGGGCTATTTTCGAGCCTGCCGTGATAAAAAAAATGTTCTTAATTGCTACATCCCCTTCTGAAAGCGCTTGGGGAGTTGCGGTACATACGGCACAACGTTTAGCAATTGAAGCCGATTGCACATGGAGAGAAGCAAAGCCAAATGCAGGTGCAAAAGGGTTAAAAGCTGCACGTGCTATTGGTATGTTAACTTATCGTAATTATGCCATTTTTCAAGAAAAGCAAACTGACGAAGACCCCGAAAAAATAGATAATTTCAAAGCCTCTGCCTATATGATTTACCAAGGAGACAAATTGGTAAAACGTTTTAATGCTTATAGTTATTGGTTGTTGACAAAGTCAATGGACAGTCATCATTTAGCACGTAAACGTGGGGGTAATTTAATGGCAACACTAGCTGGTATACAAATCCCCACATTTATTATGGGTATTAATAGTGATATCCTATGTCCTTTGGACGAGCAACGTTTCATGGAACAACATATGCCTAATGCGACTTTGGTAGCCATTGATTCTTTGTATGGGCATGATGGTTTTATTATTGAAACAGTTCAAATAACAACAAATTTAAAAGCCTGGTTGGGTAACTAATTTTATAAAAAGGAACGTATGAAATTTTTAAGACAAATTGGGGAGTATTTATTTATTGTAAAGCGTGACCCAAAAGTGGAAAGAACAACTATGACTAAGGCAATGCATGGCATGAATCGACTTTCACTATTCATGTTTCTAATTGGCTTATTAGTGATGCTTTTTAAGCTAGTTATTTTGCCGATGTTTAAATAGAACTGCGTTTAACTAACATGTCGTTTATTTGTGGAGTTCTTCCCAAATAATTGCTGCAGCAACTTCTGTTGCACTTTCACCTGTGTATAAAGCGGTTTTCAATGCTGCATAATCGGCTTGTATTTGAGCTTGTTTAGCGGGATCTTCCAATAGTTGCTTTAATGCCGAAACAACATTTTTTGTGTTTAAATTTTCTTGTATTAATTCTTTTACAACCTCTCTATCCATAATTAAATTCACCAATGCAATGAATTTAATTTTCACGAAACGCTTTGCCAAATAAAGAGTGATAGGGTTCCCTTTATAACAAACTACTTCAGGTACATTTAAAAGTGCAGTTTCCAAAGTAGCAGTACCACTAGTAACTAATGCAGCTTTGCTATGATTTAATAATGCGTATGTATTGCCTTTTACAATATGAATATTTTGTCCATTAGGGATTAGTGATTCAAACCAAGTGTCGTCTAAACCTGGTGCTTGAGCAACTGCAAAATAATACCCAGGGAAATGCTTAACTGCACTTAGCATGACCGGCAATTTTTTAAGTATTTCTTGTTTTCTACTACCTGGTAATAAGGCAATTATTTGTTGTCCTTCAATACTTGGTATTGGGTGTGGCAAATTAGTTTGACTTGCTAAAACTTGCATTAAAGGATGTCCAATATAATCTACGTCCCAATTCCAACGGTCTTTAAAGTATTTTTTTTCAAAAGGTAAAATGCATAATAAACGGTCAATGCTTTCTCGCATAGCAGGTACCCTGTTTTCTTTCCAGGCCCATACTTGTGGTGCAATAAAATAAATCACTTTTAAGCCTTGTTGTTTCGCCCATTTTGCAATGCGTAAATTAAACCCAGGGTAGTCGATACAAATTAACACGTCAGGTTTAAAGGCTTCAATATCTTTTTTGCAAAAAGTAATATTTGAAAGTATGGTGCGTAGGTTTAATAATACTTCCACAAAACCCATAAAAGCCAATGCCCGGTAATGTTTCACTAAATTTCCGCCAGCAGCTTGCATTAAATCGCCACCCCAGCATTGTATAACAGCACTAGCATCTTTTGCTTTAATTGCTTT
>CANHAE010000037.1 GCA_947458915.1 Bacteroidota bacterium | reverse complement strand
TCTAGCCACATTCATTGGGGGGCTTATTGCAAAAATTCCTCCCCTTACAGGGATTGACGAAAACTACTTTTTCCCTAGAAATATTAGTTTCATTGTATTACCCATGTTAATGACTTATTTTATTTGGAAAGGGAAACTAAAAACGGATAAATTAATTTTGCCAATTTTATCAGTCTTGTTGTCGGTGCTGTACATTAATTTTTTACCGGACAATAATAAGAGTGATACAATCATGTTAGCGTGTATACACCTTCCCATTTTCTTATGGGCCATACTTGGGTATACTTTTGTTGGAGGTGATTTAAAGAATAGTGTAAAGAAAATTGAATTTCTACAGTTTAACGGCGATTTTGTTGTAATGACTACAGTAATATTGCTTGCTGGAATTGTATTCACCGGTATTACATTTGGACTATTTGAATTAATTGGGTTAGACATAGAAAATTTCTACCAACAATATATTATTGTTTGGGCAGCACCAGCCGTTCCAATTTTATCAACTTATTTGGTAAGAAATAACCCTGGTTTAGTAAATAAAATTTCGCCTACTATTGCAAAAATATTTACGCCTATTGTATTTATTACGTTACTAATTTTTTTAGGCGCCATTATATATACAGGCAAGAATGTGTACAATGACCGAAATTTTCTGCTAATTTTTAATGCGTTGCTAATAGGCGTCATGGCTATTATTCTTTTTTCATTGTCAGAAGCATCTAAAAATGCTAACTCGAAAATAAATTTATTATTCTTATTTGGACTTTCTGTTTTAACCATAGTATTAAATGGGATTGCCTTATCTGCTATTTCGTTTCGCTTAGTTGAATTTGGCATTACTCCAAATAGAATAGCAGTACTCGGTGCTAATTTATTAATATTTACAAATTTGGTTTTAGTGGCCTATAAGTTATTGTTTATTGTAAGAGGGAAAATGGAAGTTGATAAGGTGGAAACCACCATTGCTTTTTTTATTCCTATTTATGCTATTTGGACTGCCACTGTTACCTTTATTTTACCCTTGTTGTTTAACTTTAAATAAATACAATTTTATTTAACTTTCAATACTCAACTACTTAAAGCGGCTAATTTTAGCCGCTTTTTTCTTATAGCTAATTTTTTATCTTTTAAACAATCTATGCTGTTTTGTGTTTTATAATATACTATCGACGAAATACTATCTGAATGCGGAAAATTAACACCAAACTAATGGGTTTTGATACATTGCGTACTGATTTTTTAGTATTTTTATCTTTCGGATCAATTTATTAATAAAAATTATAATATATGGAAAATAATACAGCTGGAGAAGGTAAATGCCCGTTTACTGGCGCTACTACTTCTTCAAAACAAAGTAGCGGTACTAGAAACACCGATTGGTGGCCGAATCAATTAAGGCTAAACATACTACGTCAAAATTCAACCTTGTCCAATCCAATGGATGAGTCGTTTAATTATGCTGTTGAATTTAAGTCGCTTGATTTGGCTGAAGTGAAAAAAGACATTTTTCATTTAATGACTAATTCTCAAGAATGGTGGCCTGCCGATTATGGTCACTATGGTCCTTTCTTTATTCGTATGGCTTGGCATAGTGCTGGTACTTACCGCACAACAGATGGTCGTGGTGGTGGTGGTGCTGGCTTACAACGTTTTGCTCCATTAAATAGCTGGCCTGACAATACAAACCTTGATAAGGCGCGTTTATTATTATGGCCTATTAAAAAGAAATATGGCAAGAAACTTTCTTGGGCCGATTTAATGATACTTGCTGGTAACTGTGCTTTAGAATCCATGGGTTTTGAAACTTTTGGTTTTGCTGGTGGACGTGAGGATGTTTGGGAGCCTGCTGAAGATGTTTATTGGGGTGCAGAACGTGAGTGGTTAGGAGATAAAAGATATACTGGTGACCGTGAATTAGAAAATCCACTTGCTGCTGTTCAAATGGGTTTGATTTATGTGAATCCAGAAGGGCCTAATGGTAATCCTGACCCAATTGCTTCTGCGCGTGATATTCGTGAAACCTTTGCGCGTATGGCAATGAATGACGAAGAAACTGTTGCACTTATTGCAGGTGGTCACACATTTGGTAAAACACATGGTGCTGCTGACCCAGGTAAATATGTTGGTAAAGAACCTGCTGCTGCTAGCATTGAAGAACAAGGTACTGGTTGGAAAAATACTTTAGGTTCAGGTAATGGCGTGAATACTATTACTAGTGGTTTAGAAGGTGCTTGGACTATGACACCTACTAAATGGAGCAATAATTATTTTGAAAACTTGTTTGGTTTTGAATGGGAGCTTGCTAAGAGCCCTGCTGGTGCTCACCAGTGGAAACCTAAGGCTGGAGCGGGTGCTGGCACTGTGCCTGATGCGCACGACCCTGCTTTACGTCACGCTCCAACAATGCTTACTACCGATATCGCATTAAGAGTTGACCCTGCTTATGGACCAATCTCAAAACGTTTTTATGAAAACCCCGATCAATTCGCTGATGCATTTGCGCGTGCTTGGTTTAAATTAACGCACCGTGATATGGGGCCTCGTTCTCGTTACTTAGGAGTTGAAGTTCCTGCGGAAGAATTAATTTGGCAAGATCCTATCCCTGCTGTAACGCATAAATTAATTGATAAGAATGATGTTGTTTTATTAAAAAGCAAAATACTTGCGACAGGGCTATCAGTTGGTGAGCTAGTGTCAACTGCTTGGGCATCTGCAGCTACTTTCCGTGGATCAGATAAACGCGGTGGTGCAAATGGTGCTAGAATTCGTCTAGCCCCGCAAAAGTATTGGGCGGTAAATAATCCTGCACAACTTTCAAAAGTGTTAGATACTTTAGAAAACGTACAAAAAGAATTTAATACAGCTAATGGAGATAAGCCAGTTTCAATTGCTGATTTAATTGTACTTGCTGGATGTGTAGGTATTGAGAAAGCTGCAAAAAATGCTGGACACGATATAGTAGTTCAATTTACAGCAGGACGTGCCGATGCAACAGAGGCGCAAACTGATATTGAATCATTTGGTGTATTAGAACCAATTGCTGATGGCTTCCGTAATTATATCAAATCACGTACACATGCTTCTGCCGAGGAATTACTAATTGACAAAGCGCAATTATTAACATTAACTGCACCTGAAATGGCTGTATTACTAGGTGGTATGCGCGTATTGAATACAAACTATGATCATTCAAGCTATGGTGTATTTACAAAGCGCCCTGAAGCTTTAACCAATGATTTCTTTGTTAATTTAATTGACTTTAGTACTACTTGGAAAGCAAGTGTTACTTCTCCAAATACTTTTGAAGGAAGTGATCGTGCAACTGGTGCAATTAAATGGACTGGAACAAGAGTTGATTTAATTTTAGGTTCTAATTCAGAACTGCGTGCAATTGCTGAAGTATATGCTTGCGAAGATGCACAAGAAAAATTTGTGTATGATTTTGTTGCAGCATGGACTAAAGTGATGAACCTTGACCGTTTCGATTTAGCTTAATTTAATCGAAGTATTTATACAAAAAGAGGTGACCTATTAGTAGGTCACCTCTTTTTTTGTACACTCAATTTTTTGTATCAAATTGTGTAGTTTATTTTTATTTAAAATATAAATTTCGTAAAAGTATACTTCAACACAATTACACTTTAGTGATTAGGTATACAAAGTTTAACTTAGTGGCTTCGCCAAAATAAGCCACTTGTTCTTCGCTAATTTTTACTGCCTCTAATTTTTCCATTGCCTTTTGCGAGCGAATGTTTTCAGCGCCTACATGAAAAATTACATTATCTACATATTGTAATATATAATTTATCATGAGCGTTTTAACTTCCTTATTGAATGGCTTACCCCAGCAATCCCTGGAAAAGAAGGTGTACCCAATTTTTATTTCACTTTTTTCTGGGACATAGTCGTAAAAACGACTACTACCAATTGCATTTCCTGTTAGTATGCTTTTTATTAAAAAGGCACCATTGGAAGCTATCGCACCGTTGAAATAATTCTCGAAAACCTCCTTTTTGTAACGGTCGGGGTTGGGGTGTTGCTCCCAAATAAGCGGGTCAGCTGCTACTAAGTACAATTCATTAAAATGTGCTGGCTGCAGAGGGATTAACTCGACAAGCTCGTTTTTTAAATGCAGGGGTTGTAGTTCCATTCGTTGATTTGTTAGTCTTTACTAATTTGCCATGCCCAAATAATAAGCAGTGGTTGGGCAACTAAAAGCCTGATCCATGAAATGGCAGGATTCATAGTAATGCTGCCTAAGGTAAATGTGCCTTTTTGTATAAAGTAAATATGACTAGGGATAAATGCAATTAACATAAGTATAATTCCCCAGCCCGCGTACTTTCTTGTGTATTTAGGAATTAATAATAAACCTAAAGCAATTTCTATAATTCCAGCAAGTAAGTTTATTTCGGTTGCCCAAGTACTTAAGTATGGTGGTATAAGTGGCAAATAAAAAGCCGGGTTTGCAAAATGGTTATAACCACCAAATAGGTAAAAGACGATGGCAGTAATGAGTAAACTATTCTTTAAATATTGTTTTAACATAGTACAAATTAATTGTTTTTCAAGAATCCAGCAAGACTTTTATCTTTTCTATGGCTAGGTTGCTGTAATAACTACTTGACGTTTACTAGATTAAATATATTCACATGAAATGGGTGACTAAATTAGTACCTTTGTACTTGTGAAGAAATTTGTTGTCATATTATTGTTGTTTTTTTATAGTGCCGCTACTATAGGGGCAACTGTAAATATGCATTACTGTATGAACAAGTTTGCTGGTTATAGTTTGTCAACTATTAAAAAAGATAAGTGCGGTAAATGCGGGATGAACAAGAGCAAGAAGAATAGTTGCTGCAAGGATGAAAAAAAACAAATCAAACTAAGTAACGATCAGCAGAAAACTACTTTAAACAACACAGTGAATATTTCATTCACAAGTGTTGTAAATATTTCTCCTGTTTATATAAATTCTCACAGTGTTTTAAATACGTTCATTCTATATGCTCACCGTGAACCGCCACCACTTATTCCTAAACAAGGAATACAAGCACTTTATGCGACCTTTTTAATTTGATTCTTTTTGCGTAAGCACTGTTAGTGCTAGTATTGATGAATTCTCTTACGTTAAAAAGAATTAAAAATGAAAATCAAAAATATATTTTTGGTTGCATGTTTATTATTTATAAGCATAGCATCAATAGCCCAGAACAATAATGCTACCTATACAACAAAACAATTTAAAGTATATGGGGCATGTGGTATGTGTAAGGATAGAATTGAAGAAGCGGCAAAAATACGGGGTGTAAAAACGGCCATTTGGGATGTTACTAGCAATATGATGAAGCTAGAATATGATTCTATGCGTGTTTCACTCCTTAAAATACAAGAAAAAATAGTAGCTGTAGGACATGATGTAGAAAACCTGAAAGCAAACGATAAAGTTTATGAGGCACTTCCTGGGTGCTGTCACTATAGAGAAATGGATGCTACCCCACATGAAGATATTACAGAACAACCGGAAATTAAAACCATCAAAGGGGTTGTGCTACAGAATAACAATAATGGAAAGTTTGAACCACTTGTTAATGCAAGCGTACATTGGGTGGGTAAATTAACCGGGGTACTTACCGACAGTTTTGGAGTTTTTAAAATTCCTGCCAATGATACCATTAGTCAATTGGTAATTAATTATGTTGGCCATAAAGCCGACACAATACTAATTACGAATGAAGATGAGGTGAAAGTAATTATGGCTTCTAATAATGTTTTAAATGAAGTGACTGTTTTTGGCCGACTTAGTTCCACCTTTATACCACATTTAAGCACAATTAGGACACAAGTGATGACAGGTAGCGAGTTATTAAAAGCAGCATGTTGTAACCTTAGTGAAAGTTTCGAGACCAACCCTTCTGTTGATGTTAGCTATAACGACGCAGTAACCGGCTCTAAACAAATTCAGTTATTAGGGTTGAGTGGTAACTACACCCAACTGACTGTTGAAAACCTGCCAGGGCCAAGAGGTTTAGCTACGCCACTTGGCTTAAATTCAATAGCAGGTCCTTGGATAGAAAGCATACAACTTACTAAAGGTGTGGGGTCGGTAGCAAATGGTTTTGAAAGTATTGCCGGGCAAATTAATGTAGAATTAAAAAAGCCAGAGACCTCGGAAAAACTATTAGCCAATGTGTATATTAATGATTTTGGAAAAACCGATTTAAATTTAAACTTATCACATAAAATAAATAGCAAGTGGTCCACTGGCTTATTATTACATGATAATTTTACCAATAATAACCAACTTGATTTTAATAAGGACGGGTTTAGGGATATGCCCACTGGGAATCAATTTAGCGTGGTTAATAGGTTTAAATTTGATAACAGTAAAGGACTAATGGCACAGTTTGGTGTAAAAGCTATGAATGATGATAAAACTGGAGGCGCTACTTCCTTTGATCCTGTCATTTATAAAAATACAACACAGTATTATGGATTAGGTATTAAAACGGAACGGTATGAATTTTTTGGAAAGCTAGGATATGTTTTTCCTCAACAACAATATAAAAGTATAGGCCTTCAACTTAACGCAATTGACCATAAGCAAGATGCTTATTTTGGGTTAACTAATTATAATGGTAAACAAGAAACCATTTATGGTAATTTAATTTATCAATCTATTATCAATTCTACTATACATAAGTTTAGAACTGGTTTAAGTTTTCAATATGATAAATACAATGAGGATTTTAATTTAGTTAATTACCAAAGAAAAGAAATGGTACCGGGTGCCTTTTTCGAATATACCTATACGCCTAACGAAAAGTTCGGTTTAGTTGCTGGGTTGAGGGCGGATGATAATAACCTTTACGGTGCTTTTGCAACACCCCGCTTAAATATTCGTTACGAGCCAATTAAAGGAACTACCATTCGATTTAGTGCAGGCCGTGGACAAAGAACTGCCAATATATTTGCCGAAAATAATAGTGTTTTTGTAAGTGCGAGACAAGTAAACATTATAACAAGTTCGAATACAAATTTGAATGCTTATGGCTTAGCTCCTGAAATTGCATGGAATAAAGGAATTAGTATTGACCAGAAATTTAAACTATTTCAAAATGCCGGTACTGTAAGCCTTGACTATTTCAGAAACGATTTTGAAAATCAAGTGATAGTGGACTTAGAAGACCCGCGCGCGGTTAGTTTTTACAATTTAAACGGAAAATCTTTTTCCAATAGTTTTCAGGCAGAATTAAACATACAGCCCGTTTCAAAATTCGATATTCGAATCGCTTACCGTTACTTTAATGTAATGCAAGACTATAATGGAAAATTACTTGAACGACCTTTTATAGCAAAAAACCGAGCTTTTCTTAGCCTTGATTATGCGACCGAAAACAGCTGGAAATTTAATTATACCATCACCTATAACGGGAGTAAGCGTATAACAAGTACCAAGGGAAACCCTTTAGCGTATCAACTACCTGAATATTCGCCAAGTTATTTTTTAATGAATGCACAAGTAAGTAAAACCACTGGTAAAAAATCACCAATGGATGTTTACGTTGGTGTAGAAAACATTTCAAACTTTTTTCAACAAAATCCAATACAAGCCGCTGCGACCCCATTTAGTCCCTATTTCGATGCTACAATGGTTTGGGGGCCAATTTCTGGAAGAATGTTATATGTTGGATGGAGGATAAAAATCAAATAATTGGCATTCCAAATACTTGATTAAAAACAATACAGCAAATGACGGCGGTCCTTGAAGCAGGCGTCCCCAAATAGCGCCTTCGAAATATTATTAAGATAATACACTCTATAACATAACCATTCATGATTTATTTACAATTTGATAATATTTTACATTTTTTTATTACAATATATTAATCGTAATATTGCGATTAATATAATAAGTCAGTAAAATAATAAAAAGTGTCAGTAAACAATTGCGCTCCAACTCATAATCGAAAACAATTAAGTTTTTTAGACAGGTACCTAACTTTATGGATATGCTTAGCCATGTTACTAGGTGTTTCAATTGGCTACTTTATTCCTAGTAGCGCTGGTTTTATAAATTCGTTTTCGAGCGGCACAACCAATATCCCATTAGCCATAGGGCTTATTCTTATGATGTATCCTCCGTTTGCTAAAGTGAATTATAGTAAATTATCAATCGTATTTAAGGATACAAAAGTGTTGGGTGTTTCCTTGTTACTGAATTGGGTAATTGGACCAATTTTGATGTTTATATTAGCAATTGCCTTTTTAAATGACAAGCTTGAATACATGGTGGGACTTATTTTAATTGGACTTGCAAGATGTATTGCCATGGTTATTGTTTGGAATGAGTTAGCGGAAGGTAGCCGAGAATACGCAGCGGGACTTGTTGCATTGAATAGTGTTTTTCAGGTATTATTGTATAGTGTGTATGCTTATGTATTTGTGACAGTGTTGCCTCCCTTATTTGGTTTTAAGGGCGTAATAGTGAATATCAGTATTGGTGAAATTGCACAGAGCGTTGCCATTTATTTAGGCCTACCTTTTATAGCAGGCTTTGTATCAAGGTATTTTTTAATAAAAGCCAAAGGAGAAATTTGGTTTAATACGAAGTTTATTCCCGTTATTTCGCCAATTACATTAATTGCATTATTGTTTACCATTGTCGTTATGTTTAGTTTAAAAGGACAATTAATTGTTCAAATTCCTTTTGATGTAATTAGAATAGCTATACCATTAGTAATTTATTTTGCCATCATGTTTTTTGTTAGTTTTTTAATAGGCAAAAAAATGGGAGCAGACTATTCTACAAATACTTCCATTGCATTTACTGCAGCTGGAAATAATTTTGAATTAGCTATAGCCGTTGCCATTGGTGTGTTTGGAATTAATAGTGGCCAAGCGTTTGCAGGTGTTATTGGACCATTGGTTGAAGTACCTGCATTAATAATATTGGTTAATGTTGCATTTTGGTTAAAGGATAAATTATATAATAATAAATAGGTTATATGAAAAAAAATATTCTGGTTTTATGTACAGGCAACAGCTGCAGAAGCCAAATTGCAGAAGGGTATTTACGTTATTTTACTGGTGACAAAGCAACAGTATATAGTGCGGGCATTGAAACGCATGGAGTAAATCCTAAAGCCATTGCTACAATGAAAGAAGATGGTATTGATATTTCAATGCACACATCCAATAATATTTCGGAGTACGCCAATGTTAATTTTGATTTTATAATTACGGTTTGTGACAATGCGAAAGAACGTTGTCCTTATTTCCCGTCAAATGCAATAAAGTTTCACCATAATTTTCCCGATCCCGCTAAAACAGTTGGAACCGAAGCTGAAATTAAGCAGTCATTTAGTAATGTTAGGGATATGATTAAAAAGTATTGTTCCGATTTTATTTTTTTGTAAAACAATACCTATTATTAGGGAGTCTTTTTTCTTACATTTCGTAGGCGGTTATTATTTTATAGTATTACATCTAAATTTTCGGTTAGCTAGCATTCTTCATTCCATCGACAAGGTGAATGAATAGGCGCGGGATAATTAACTTAAATGACTGATATTTAATATTTTATCAGGCCAAAAAAAGATTAACATTTTTTTTGATGATTATTAAATAAAAATTCACTAATTTACTTTTACAACGATTGACTTGCTATTGCTTTGCATTATTTACGACATTAAATAATGACAGCCTTAACTGAATTTGTGAGAGTTGTGAATGAAAAACGTTCACCAAAACTCTAGAATATGGATCATTTATTTCTTATGGATGCTTCGATGCAAATCGCAAAAACCGATTATGTGTCTTTTACTTTCTTCGTAGGTACAATGGCCATGATGGCTGCTGCACTATTCTTCTTTTTAGAATTGAATAACACGAGTAAAGAATGGAGAACTTCGGTATTAGTATCTGGGCTTATCACTTTTATTGCTGCAGTTCATTATTACTACATGCGCGGTTATTACATGGAAACGCAAACATCTCCAACGTTCTTCCGTTATGTTGACTGGTTACTTACTGTGCCTTTGATGTGTGTTGAATTCTATTTAATCACAAAGAAAGTTGGCGGAACTACAACGTTATTATGGAAGCTAATTGCTGCTTCAGTAGTAATGCTAGTTACTGGCTATTTCGGAGAAGCAGTTTATCCTGCAAGTGCTACATTGTGGGGAACAATAAGTGCGCTTGCTTACTTCTACATTGTATATGAAGTATGGATGGGTGATGTTAAGAAATTAGCTACAAGTGCTGGATCGGCTGTTGCTTCTGCAAACGCTGCATTAGGCTGGTTCGTGTTAGTTGGTTGGGCAATTTATCCTTTAGGATATTTAATTGGAACAGCTGATGGACAATGGTACGAAAGCTTTAAGAACATAGGACTTAATATGGACATCATTTATAACATAGGTGATGCTGTAAACAAAATTGGATTTGGCTTGGTTATTTATAGCCTAAGCAGAAAAGCTGCCTAAATTATTTTAAGGCATAAAATAGAGGGGCGAGTGAAAACTTGCCCCTTTTTTAATTATACAATATGCAATTGCAAATTCGAAAGTATCTATTATTATTTGGCTTATTGCTATTAATTGGGAATTATATACTTCCATTAAAGGTTGACACACAAATATCTTTTTTAGTAGGTGTATTAATTTTATTTGGCATCCCGCACGGGGCCTTAGATTTATATATTGACCAAAAAGTGAATAAGGCCGAAAATAGTAAATGGTTTCTATTTAAATATTTGATTAACATATTGAGCTATGCGTTGGTATGGTATTTCATACCTACTGTTGCGCTAATAATTTTTATTATAATAACAGCTTACCATTTTGGTGAAATTGATTGGTTAGGTAAGTCCGAAACAATACTACATAAGCTTGTTTATTCTGTCCTAGGACTTTCTTGGATATTGTTTTTATTGAGCAGTAATATGGAATTTGCAATTGAGGTTTTTTTGAACATGGGAAAGTCAAAAGCTGATCCAGCTATTTATTTCAAATTAGCTAAAACGCTTTATCCTATTTCAATCGCTTTACTTATAGTAGTTAATTTTATACTTTTCTTCTTTAAAAATTATTTTTTCGAGTCAAGTAAGGACTACTATTTTTCATTAATTCAATTAGCGATCCTTTGCTTGCTAAACATTTTTCTGCCACTTTGGATTTGCTTTTCTTTTTATTTTGGCATTTGGCATTCCCTACTTTCTTTTGATAAAATAAGGTTAAACTTTGCTATTGCTAATTCATTCCAAGGATGGAAACAACTTTTATTTAAAGCTGCACCATTTTCTATAATGGCCTGGATTGGCATCTTATATATCATATTTGCATCCTATAACAGTAAGGATACTTCCGGAATTTTTACTTTGCTTTTTATTAGCCTAGCAGTATTAGCACTCCCGCACTTACAAGTTTTCACAAAACTCAAATTTAAGAGGTAATCCGGTAGTCCGCTATTTGTCGTATCTTTGTAGCTACTTAATAAAAAAATTATTTTGAAGTTTATAGATTTAGGATTGGATCCACGAATATTGGAAGGGATTGACTCAATGGGTTACGAAAATGCTACACCGGTTCAGGAACAAGTTATGGTCCCGGTTTTAGAAGGTAAGGATATTATTGCCGCAGCGCAAACAGGCACAGGTAAAACCGCTGCTTTTCTTTTGCCACTTTTACATCGTTTAATTACGGCTCCACATACCGCTGGTGACATTAACGCAATGGTCATTGTGCCCACAAGGGAGTTAGCTATTCAAATTGCCGAAAGCATTGAAGGACTTTCTTACTTTACTGATGTGAGTTCCATTGCTGTTTATGGTGGTGGCGACGGGGATTCTTTTATTACAGAAAAGAAAGCGTTGTCTACGGGTGTTGATATTGTAGTTTGTACACCTGGAAGAATGATAGCACATTTAAATATGGGCTATGTAAAACTGAAAGGATTAAAATATTTAGTATTGGATGAAGCCGACAGGATGTTAGATATGGGCTTTAATGAAGACATTACCAAAATAATTACATTCCTTCCTAAAGAACGACAAAATTTATTATTTTCTGCAACCATGCCTGCTAAAATGCGCATATTAGCCAAAAAAATATTACACGAGCCGGTAGAAATAAATATTGCTATATCAAAAGCGCCTGAACAAATAATACAAAAAGCATTTGTGGTTTTTGAAGCACAAAAAGTTGCAATCATTAAAGATATGTTGCGCTCAAAAAATTATTCTAAAGTAATTGTTTTTTGTTCCAAAAAACAAAGTGTTAAACAACTTACTGCCGAATTAAAAAGATCAAAATTGGCTGCGGAGGAAATACATTCCGACCTTGATCAAAAAAGTAGAGAACAATATTTACAAGATTTTAGAAATAACAAAGTCACTATTTTAGTAGCCACTGATATATTAAGCCGTGGTATTGACATTGACGACATTGACTTGGTAATTAATTACGATGTGCCTAATGATGGAGAAGATTATATACACCGTATTGGAAGAACCGCCCGTGCAGCCACTTCTGGCACAGCTTTTACGCTTATAAGTGAAAAAGAACAAGGTAAATTTTCGGATATCGAAGAATTACTTGGTGCGCCAGTTTTAAAAGGCAATGTCCCTGAAGAATTTGGACCAACTCCAAATTATGCGCCAAGGCAAAAGAAACAAGGAAATTTTAAAAGAGGTAGATAATTATTAAAAACAGAAAATCATGAGTACAACAATTTCAGGCAAATTAAAAGAAAGGTGTGAAGGTTTATGTGAGTTATGCGCAACCGATGATGCGATTACTGCGTATGCTGTGAGTCCAAAAAATAATGATGTAATTGAAAATGAAGTGGCCTTGTGTAATAAATGTTTATCTATTATTGAAGGTGCTGAATCTGCAGATCATTGGCAATGTTTAGGAGGCAGCATTTGGAATGCTGAACCAAGTGTACAAGCTTTAAGTTATAGAATCCTATTTGGTTTAAAAGAAAACGAGTGGGCTAATGATATTTTAACTTCTGTTGAATTAGATGAAGCCACTACCGACTGGGCAGTGAGTGCTTATAAGAAAGCCGATGTGCATGTTGACAGTAATGGTACTCCATTAGAAAGTGGGGATACCATTGTATTAACGCAACAATTAAATGTAAAGGGAGCTAACTTTATGGCACCTAAAGGGACTATTGTTCGAAAAATTAGGTTAGTTCCGGATAATACCGATCAAATTGAAGGAAAAGTGAATGACCAAACCATTGTGATATTGACAAAATTTGTAAGAAAATCGGTGTAAAATTTTTACTTTAAAACAAAAAAGCCACTTACAAATATTGCAAGTGGCTTTTTTGTTTATTAACAATGAATCCCTTAACCACAAATTACCCTAGCTATGACAATATTCATTGCCATAGCTTTTAAAGACATACACTAATAACGTACAGAAATTTGGTAAAAGGTTATTCGGCGATAATTGCGTCGTTAAATCAGTTTTTTATTATATATTAAATATTGATAATCATTTAGTTATATGATTGTTTTAAAAAGCTACCTACATTACACAATTATTAAGTCTTTTCTTAAATAAAATCTAGTAATTTTATTTAATATAATGGCCTGAAATAAGCTTAAAATGCTATATTCAGGTATTCAATTATAGATTTCACAATTAATTAACAAAGAACATTCTATGAAACAAACCTTACTCTTATTAATGCTATCAATAGCATTTTTAACTACAAGTGCACAAGACGTGTACAATGGTAAAGTAAAAGACGAAGCAGGCAAGGCACTTGCAGGCGCAACTATTTCCGTAAGAGGAACTAGTACAAAAACACAAACTAACAATGATGGTGTGTTTACAATTAAGGCAAATGCAGGTAATGTACTTGTGGTTGGCTATACTGGTTTTTCAAATCAGACTTACACTTTAAAAGCTGTAAAGTCAATTGAAATAACACTTTCTGCGAGCAGCAGTGACTTAAATGAAGTTGTTGTTTTGGGTAGTAGAAGTACTGGAAGGACAAAATTAGAATCAATTGCTCCTGTAGATGTATTTGACCTAAAGTCGCTATCTGCAGAAGTGCCACAAACTAATCTAACCGATATCTTAAATCATATCGCACCTTCATTCAACTCTACTACACAAACAGTGTCAGACGGTACGGATCATATTGATCCTGCAACGGTGAGAGGTTTAGGCCCTGACCAAACACTAGTTTTGGTAAACGGAAAAAGAAGATATACTTCAGCATTAGTGAATGTAAACGGAACAATGGGAAGAGGTTCTGTTGGTACTGACTTAAACGCTATTGCTTCTGCTTCTATTGATAAAATTGAATTATTACGTGATGGTGCTGCAGCACAATATGGTTCTGACGCTATTGCAGGTGTATTAAATATTCAATTGAATAGAAATATTGGTGCAGGTAAAGCAGTTGTGAGCACAGGTGCGAACTTCACAACCTATCAATCGTACAAAAATACGTCACCAGGTGCTTACAATTTTGGTGTTAACCAAGCGCTAGATCCAGTTTATTATAACAATTCTGTAGTAGATGGACAGAAAACAAATGCATCTGTTAATTATGGCTGGCAGTTAGGTAAAACAAAAGGAAGCTTCATTAATGTTACATTGAATTTCGAACATAGAGAACCTACAATTCGTTCTGGTGAAAGAACTGGTGACATTGACGATAGAACTTCTGGAAATGCTGCAAGTGATGCATTGCTAAAAACGCTAGGCAAAACGCGTAAAGATTTTCAAATGAGAGTTGGACAGTCACGCGCTAGGAATTTACAATCAGTGATTAATGGAGGTTTGATGTTAAAAAATAATTCGGAGTTTTACTTCTTTGGTATTTTTAGCAATAGAGTGGGTAATTCAACTGGATTTTACCGATTACCTTATCAATCTACTAACGTTCCTTCTGTATACCCTAATGGATTTTTACCTGAAATCACTTCAAACATTAATGACATTTCCGTTGGTACTGGACTTAAAGGTAAAATGGGTACTTGGAATTACGATTTGAGTAATACATTTGGACAAAACAGTTTTGGGTTTAATATCGAAAACACAATAAATGTATCTGCTTTTTATTTTAACGGAATCAGAAAAGACGAGTTCGATGCGGGTAAATTATTATTCCGTCAGAATACAACCAATTTAGATTTCTCTAAGAAATTAGATAATGCAGTTAAATTAAATATGGCATTTGGTGCGGAAGTTCGTTATGAAAATTATCAGCAAATTGCTGGAGAAGAAGCTTCTTGGGCTAACTACATGCGTCGTGACGCAGCGGGAGTAGACATTTTAAATGGCGCTCCAACATCTGTTAAATTAGCTAACAACAGCACAGGAATTCCTGCCGGTGGTTCTCAAGTATTTCCTGGTTTCAGACCAGACAATTCTATGAATAAAAATAGAACTTCTGGTGCTATATATACTGATTTTGAATTAGAGCCAGTAAGTAAATTATTAATGGATTTCGCTGCTCGTTACGAGAATTATTCTGATTTTGGTGGCAATTTAAGTGGTAAGATCGCTGGTCGTTATAAGTACACAGACAATATTTCTTTTAGAGCTTCTGTGAGTACAGGTTTTAGAGCACCTTCTTTACAACAAAAATATCTTACTAAAACTTCAACTGTTTTCGTAGGTGGCGTAGCATTCGATGATGCAACTTTACCAAATGATAGTAAGGCGGCACAATTATTAGGGATTCCTAATTTAAAACCGGAAATTTCTCAAAGTGCTAGCGTTGGTGCAACTTTTAAATTAAATAAGCTAAGCCTTACTATTGACGGATATACTACTAAAATCACTGATCGTATCATTCTTACAGATGCCTTCTCTGGTAAAAGCGCAACTGCTGGCGGAACTGCACAGGAACAAGAAATCTATAATATTTTATTGAACAATAATGCTTCAAGAGGTGTGTTCATGACAAATGCAATTGACTTAAGAGTATCAGGTATTGATATGATTGCTGCATACAACCTTAAATTAGTTAATAAGCAAAGTATTAAGTTTGAATTAGCTACTACTTTGTCAAAAAGAGAAATTCTTGGAAAAACAAAAGTATCTGAAAAATTAAAAGGAAGAGAAGCTAACTATATGAGTCCAATTAACAAAGCCTCATTAATGGATGGTAACCCAGCTGTGAAAGGTTATATATCTGCTTCTTACAAAAATGGCAAATTTAATGCGTTCTTAAGAAATACTTATTTTGGTAAAGTAAAGCATATCGAAGGTGGCGGTACAACCAACTGGTTCTATGAGCAAGTATTGGGTGCTAAAATTGTTACCGACATGAGCTTAGGGTACAAAGTATCAAAATCAACTAAATTGTCTTTGGGTGCTAATAACTTATTTGATGTTTATTCTGACCTGTTAATGGCGTCTAGAGGCTCTTACAAAAGACTTGACGTTGATCCAACAAGTGCGACTTATGATAAGTTTATTGAATCACAAAGAGCAGATCAAAGAGGTATAGTAAATAATAATGGAGTCGCTTCAAATAACCAATTTAACTATTCAAGAAGAGTTACTCAATTGGGCATGAACGGACGTTATATTTATGCTAGAATTGAAATTAACTTCTAGGATTTTATCTTTTTCCAAAAAAAGGGGCAACAATTATTGTTGCCCCTTTTTTTTGCCTACAAGCAATAGGCCTCAATGAATTAAAAGCCTATAATATTTGCTATCTTTATTTAAACAAAAGAATATTCTAAATTATAACATATGCAAAATAATAGTCGCCGAAAATTTATACAATCTGCAGCGGTACTTACAACTGGATTCATGGCTAATGGGTTTACTAGTAAAGCATTTTATATGAATGAATTTACTAGTAAAAGGCCACCTTTGGCAAACAGGCATTTTACAAGTGTAGCTGTAAATAAATTTATAGATACGCTTAAGCCTCAAATTAAGGACCAAGAGTTAGCGTGGCTTTTTGAAAACTGTTATCCTAATACATTAGACACTACTGTTGATTTTGAAATAATTAATAACAAACCCGACACCTATGTAATTACTGGCGATATTGACGCCATGTGGTTAAGGGACAGTACGGCTCAAATTACTCCATACCTTCCATTCGCTAAAACCGATGAGCCACTAGCTTTGCTTGTTGAAGGTGTAATTAATAGACAAGTACATTCAATACTGTTAGACCCTTATGCTAACGCTTTTTATAAAGATGTAAAAAAGGAAAGTGAATGGAAGAGTGACTTAACAGT
>CANHAE010000036.1 GCA_947458915.1 Bacteroidota bacterium | reverse complement strand
GAATGCTTATTGTATAAATAAAGTAAAGGGTGATAAGCTTCCACTAAGTGTGATGTGGCAGTATTGTGCACAATGGGTAAATTAGCATTCATATCAACTGCCAATATTGCCTTTGCTCGAATAAAGTCAAATATTCCTATCACTTGATTATACAAAAGCAGCAAGCTAGCATAAGGAGCAAGCTGTGCAGTGAGTTGTCGCAATACCCTTTGCACTTCCTTTAATTCTTCTTGTTCTAAACTATATAATTCATTGTTTAATTCTATCGTTTCTTCGGGTTCAATAAATGCAGTTTTACGGCTGTCACTTTCACCATGTAAAAACCCTTTTACCTGGCGCTTGTATTCCGAAAAAACAGCTACAACACGACGACCATTACTAAAACTTTCGTCTATATCGGCGGTGTAACCGGCTTTTGCTAAACGTTGTATTACTTTTTCAAATATTCTTCGTAGCTCGGCACGCTTCTTAAAAAGCTGCATCCTTATCTTAGCTAAGTCGTCAGAGGCCTTGTCCTTCACATTACCTAAATCGTCAATAATTTCGTCAATGGTTTGAATAATAACTGGCTCATAGTAGGTGTCACTTACTACTTCAAATAAATTGGCAAAAGCTATTTTCCTTTCCCCATCAAACCATCTAAATATTTGCCCCAAATGGTCCGTTAATTTCCTTACCAATAACCATTGTTCCCCGGTTAATTGAGCACCTGGAATACCTAACAATTTTACATCCTTTCTTATATCTAAAACAAAATCTGAAGGAAAATACTGATTCGCTAATTTTATGTATTTGTATTCTTCCGTTTGCCTAAGTGAACTTAATATATATTTTAAGTGCGTATGAATGCGCATTTCTTGTACCACTTCTTTCCCTATTGTCGTTTGACAATGATTTAATAAAATATCGGTTATTTTATCAAATTCAAGTTGATTGAGGGCATTATCTGGATAAACACGCATAATTATAAATAAGTCGCAAATTTACTTAATAAACATTAACAGTATTAGAACAAAACAGCCTTTATATTGTTTTATATTGTACAGATAATAAAAATTATGAAAATTGTTACCCACCTGATATGCTTTTTGTTTGCTAGTTCATGCCTTACTGCATGTGCACAGGCACCCAAAAAATCTAATAAATCAGATAAAACTGAAAAAATAAATCTAATGAATACAGAAACCATCACACTTGGTTCAGGTTGCTTTTGGTGCACCGAAGCCATTTATCAACGTTTAGAAGGTGTAGTTAAAGTGACTAGTGGCTATAGTGGAGGTCACGTAGACAATCCTACCTACGAGCAAGTATGTGATAAAAACACAGGACATGCCGAAGTTTGCCAAATAGTATACGATACCACCAAAATTAGCCTAGACGACATTTTAGCTGTATTTTGGAAAACACATGACCCTACAACCCCAAACCAACAAGGAAATGATGTTGGGCCTCAATATAGGAGTGCCGTGTTTTACCATAACGAGCATCAAAAAGAGCTTGCCGAAGCCTATATAAAGGCTTTAAACGAATCAAAAGCTTGGCCTAATCCAATAATTACGGAAGTAACGGCCTTTAGCAAATTTTATTCAGCAGAAAGTTACCACCAAAATTATTACAATGACAACCCTAATCAAGGGTATTGCCGCTACGTGGTTGGCCCAAAAGTGGAAAAATTTGAGAAAGTTTTTGCTGACAAATTAAAGAAACAGAAGGATTAATGTTTACTTTCAATCAACAAAAATCGCCTGTAAAATGACTAGATATAGCTTGTTACTTATTTCCATATTCTTCACTTCAGTGATAAGCGCTCAACCCATTTTTGAAAAAAGCGACACATTACGAGGAAGTTTGAACGAAAATCGGGATTGGTTTGATATCCTTAAATATGATATTACCGTAACCCCCAATTTTGATAAAAAAACTATACAAGGTACTGTTGCATGGAAAGCTAAAGTAAATAAGCAAGGTGAAAAAATACAGGTAGATTTACAACAGCCTCTTATAATTGACAGTATTGTGCTAGTCCGCATTAATCCGGCACCACAAGAAGCATTTAAATTACATGCAGCCCCATTTAAGCGGGACAACAATATTGCAATAGTCGAAGTGACAGAGAAACTAAATATTGGAGACGAATTCATGCTATGGATTACCTATCATGGAAAACCTCGAGAGGCGGTTAAGCCACCATGGGATGGCGGATGGATATGGAAAAAAGACAGCAACGGTAAACCCTGGGCATCAGTTGCATGCCAAGGTTTAGGCGCATCGGTTTGGTACCCATGTAAGGATCATCAATCGGATGAACCAGAGGAAGGTGCAAGTTTAAATATTTATATTCCCGACAGTTTAGGCATTGTTGCCATTGCAAACGGAAGAATAGTGAAGGAAGAAAAAATAATGCGTTCCGTAATTAATGGTGTAACAAATAACCACTTAATTAATTTTAAATGGGAAGTTAAAAACCCAATCAATAACTATAATATCATTCCATATATTGGCGACTACATTAACTGGAACGAAACCTACCCTGGTTTAAAAGGGGAATTAGAGGTAAGCTATTATGCTTTAAGAGAAGATTCCCTAAAAGCACGCCAACAATTTACACAAGTTCCAAAAATGTTAAAAGCATTTGAATATTGGATGGGGCCTTACCCTTTTTATGAGGATGGTTATAAATTAATTCAAGCACCACATTTAGGTATGGAACACCAGTCAGCTGTGGCTTATGGCAACAAATTTGAAAACGGCTATTTAGGAAGGGATTTATCGGGATCAGGATGGGGTAAAAAATGGGACTTTATTATAGTGCATGAAAGTGGACATGAGTGGTTTGCCAATAATATTTCTACAAAAGATATTGCTGATAATTGGGTACATGAAGGATTTACAAATTACACAGAAACCTTGTTTACAGAATATTATTATGGTGCAAAAGCCGGTAATGAATATAATTATGGGTCTAGAAAAGGGATTTCAAATCGTACACCAATTATTGGGCCATATGGAGTTAATAGTGAAGGTAGTAGCGATATGTATAGTAAAGGAGGTAATTTATTGCACACCATACGACACTCTATTAACAATGATAAACGGTTTAGAAGTATCCTAATTGGCTTAAATGAAACCTTTTACCATAAAACTGTTACAACTAAAGAAATAGAGGACTATATCTCAAAAAATGGCAAATTCAATTTTAGTAAAGTATTTGACCAATATTTAAGAACCACACAAATACCTGTGTTTAGTTATACAATAGATAGCACTGAAAAACTACTCACTTACCAATGGAAAAACTGTGTTCCAGGATTTGACCTCCCTTTAAAATTCAACTATTTTGGAAAACAAATTTCATTGAGGCCAATTGAATTTGTACCTCAAAAAATTTCCTTTAAGAATGAATCTTTTGATATTGACCTATTCATTAAGGAACTTGAACTAATGTATTATGTAAAAGCAGTGGAGGAAAGTAATTAATTGTTTAGTAATGGAGCAACCCTACCTAAACTATACAACCTTCTTTGCCAATAAGGATCCGCTAAATCACTAATTGTAACACCTTGGCTAGTGGAAGCGTGTGCGAATTTGTTATTTGTCAAGTAAATGCCAACATGACTAATATTACGCCTTCCTTCTGTTTTGAAAAAAATCAAGTCCCCTTCTTTTAAATCAGTCCATTCTATTTTTGAACTTTGTTCGTACTGCTGCGCGGCAGTTCTTTTTAAATCAACGTTATAAATCTGCTTCATTACATCCAATGTGAAAAAGGAACAGTCGACACAATTTTTTGAACTACCACCTAAACAATAAGGGGTCCCCCACCAATCATCAATTTTTTGTAATAATGAAATATTAGTAATTTCTTCCACCGCAACGTCCATTTTAATTGAGTACTTTAATTGCAACCAATTTGCTTTTTCTATGTCTGATAAATTATTAGGCATAATGTCATAGGGCGTTTTTTTAACAGTAATGCTTTCAAAAGCAACCGACCCTGAGGACTTTTTCATGTAAATTTTACCTGGAGTTACCGAAATGTTTCCCAAAAACTCAATGGACTCATTTTCAGCAGCTTGTGTATTGAAATTATTTTGTGAAGCACGTGGTGCTTTTAAACTGCTAGTAAAATTTTTTACAGTGCTACAACTCGACAATACGAGTAGTAATATTAGGCTGGCAAAATAGCTTGAATGTCGGGTAACTGTCATCGCCTGAAAGATAAGTCAAGTAGCTTGAAAATGTAAGTTTTTATATTATATATAACAATTTTTTGTGGAAAATTAGCCCTCCTTAACCGGTCATTTTTTACGATATTTGTAATCTTAGCCCTATAAATAATGCCAACTTTTTCCCATTTACACGTTCATACTCAATATTCACTATTAGACGGAGCCGCCTCCATTCCTGGATTGTATGAAAAAGCAATGTCCGACAATATGCGCGCACTTGCTATTACCGATCATGGTAATATGTTTGGCGCTTTCAATTTTGTAAGTCAGGCTTGGAAAAAAACAAAAGTTATAGGGAAAGACGCAAACGGCAAGGACATTCTTGAACCAGTTGTTAAACCCATAGTTGGTTGTGAATTTTACATGGTAAAAGACCGCCACCAAAAAACATTTACAAAGGAAAATAAGGACGACCGTTTTCACCAGGTATTACTTGCAAAAAATGCACAAGGATATCAAAATTTAATTAAACTTACATCCCTAGGTTATATTGAAGGTATGTATAGTAAGTACCCAAGAATTGATAAAGAATTAATTGAAAAATACCATGAAGGCATTATTGCAACAACTTGTTGTATTGGTGCACACGTTCCTCAATATATTTTAAGACATGACGAAGCAACTGCCGAAAAAGAATTTAAATGGTGGTTGGATATTTTTGGAGAAGATTATTATATCGAACTACAAAGACATCAAATTCCGGAGCAAGAAATTATTAATAACCAATTATTAAAATTTGCCAAGAAGCATAATGTAAAGGTTATTGCAACTAACGATAGCCACTACATTAACGAAGATGATGCAAATGCTCATGATATTTTACTATGTATTAATACTGGCGAAAAGCAGTCCACCCCAGGTTTTGATGATTTTGTGAATGATGAATTACAAATAAAAAATCGTCGTTTCAAATTTCCCAATAACGAATTTTATTTTAAGACACAGGATCAAATGATTGAATTGTTTCAAGACATTCCTGCTTCTATTGATAATACCAATGAAATTGTAGATAAGGTAGAGGTATTGAATTTAAAAAAAGATATTCTACTACCCGCTTTTCCTATACCAGCCGAATTCCAGCTACATAAGGACGCCAATATGAACCAATGGGAATTCCTAAAGCATATTTGTTGGGAAGGCGCAAATAAACGTTATCCGGAAATCACGACTGAAATTCAAGAACGTATCGATTTTGAATTATTTACTATTCGTACAATGGGATTTGCTGGTTACTTTTTAATTGTAAGTGATTTTATTAAGGCAGGACGTGAAATGGGTGTGTTTATTGGCCCAGGTCGTGGTTCAGCTGCTGGAAGTGTGGTTGCATTTTGTATTGGCATAACAAATATTGACCCCATTAAATATCAATTACTGTTTGAACGTTTCTTAAACCCGGACAGAAAGTCCATGCCCGATATTGATACGGACTTCGACGATGAAGGACGTCAGAAAGTAATTGATTATGTAGTTGACAAATATGGTAAATCACAGGTAGCACAAATTATTACTTATGGCACTATGGCTGCAAAAAGTAGTATTAAAGATGTAGCCCGTGTAATGGATTTGCCTTTATCAGAAAGTAATTTATTAGCAAAATTAGTCCCTGACAAGCCAGGCACTGAATTAAATAGATGCTTACACGCTCCTATAACAGCTAAAGAAGGTGAAAAATCGTTAGCGGAAAAAGAAGGTTATCAATCAGAAGATATTGATAATATTAAAAAACTAAGAGAAATATATAAAGGCAATGATTTAAGAGCAGCTGTTTTACATGAAGCAGAGCGCTTAGAAGGTTCAATTCGGAATACAGGTATTCACGCTGCAGGAATAATAATTGCGCCAAGTGATTTAACTGAAATCATGCCAGTTGCAACAGCAAAGGATTCTACTTTATGGGTTACACAAATTGAAGGAAGTGTGATTGAAGATGCTGGTGTAATTAAGATGGACTTTTTGGGTTTAAAAACCCTATCTATTTTAAAGACTGCATTGGAATTAATATTGCAAAATCATGGTATCACCATTGATTTAGACACCATACCACTAGATGATGAAAAGACTTTTCAATTATACCAAAAAGGAGAGACGAATGCAACTTTCCAATTTGAAAGTGTGGGTATGCAAAAATACTTACGTGATTTAAAGCCTGATAAGTTTGCTGACTTAATTGCAATGAACGCACTATATCGCCCAGGTCCTATTGCTTATATTCCCAACTTTATTGAACGTAAACATGGAAGGGAGATTATCCAATATGATTTACCTATAATGGAAGAAATTCTCGCGGACACTTATGGAATTACAGTGTACCAAGAACAGGTAATGTTACTGAGTCAAAAAATTGGTGGCTTTACTAAAGGCGACGCCGATGTTTTGAGAAAAGCAATGGGTAAGAAACAAAAGTCGGTATTGGATAAAATGAAAGCGCAGTTTGTAACTGGCGCAGTAAAAAATGGACACCCCGAAAAAGCATTAGAAAAAATTTGGACTGACTGGGAAGCCTTTGCTCAATATGCCTTTAATAAGTCTCACTCTACTTGTTATGCGTATGTAGCTTACCAAACCGCTTACTTAAAAGCACATTTCCCTGGTGAATATATGTCAGCGGTGTTAAATCACGCTGGAAGCATTGATAAAATTACTTTCTTCATGGAAGAATGTAAACGCATGGGTATTACCGTATTAGGCCCAGATATTAATGAATCCTTAAAAGGATTTTCGGTTAATAAAAAAGGAGAGATTCGTTTTGGCTTAGGAGGACTAAAAGGTGTTGGTGAAGCAGCTATTGAAGCCATCATTGTAGAACGTAATAAGAATGGCATATTTACTGATATGGTTGATTATATTAAACGTGTTTTGTCTCGTGCCGTAAATAAAAAATCATTAGAAAGTTTGGCTTATTCAGGCACTTTTGATTGTTTCCCCGAATACCATCGAGCCCAATATTTTAATGTAGCAGACGGAGACCGTGGTAATGGATTAGAAAAACTAATTTCCTATGCACAGGCAATTCAAAGTACAACCACAGGGTCAACCAATACCCTATTTGGTGATTTACCTTCTGCAATGCAAGTACCCTTGCCTAAATTAGGTATTTGTGAACTATGGACATTAACAGAACAACTAGAACACGAAAAAGATATTACAGGTATGTTTATTAGTGGACACCCACTTGACCATTTTAATTTTGAAATGAGGCACTACCTTTTTACAAGAATTATTGAATTTAATGAGGTAAAAGATAATTTGGTTGTTCAACCTAATCAATTAGGACGCAATTTTAAGTTGGCAGGATTAGTGACCGATGTGCAACATAGAATTACAAAAACCGGTAAAAACTTTGGTTCATTTGTAATTGAAGATTTAACAAGTAAAACCGATTTTATTTTGTGGAGCGAGGATTATGTGAAGTTTCAAAATTATTTAGAAGTTGGACAAAAAGTTTGTATCAATGGATCCTTTAGGAACCGATTCAACCAACCTAATAATTTTGAATTTAAAATTCAAACTATGTCTTTGTTAGAAACAGTTAAACAAAACCAAACTAGGTCTATTGAAATTAGCCTACACCCTTCTCACTTAAATGAGGATATGATTAGTTTCTTTGAAAAGAACCTTAAGCAATACCCAGGAAAATCTTCCATGAAACTTACTTTTGTTGAACCAAGGGAGCAACTAGTAGCCAGCCTACTTACTTTTGAAAGGGGCTTTTCAATGAATGATGATTTAGTTGAGTTCTTAGACAAAAACCCAGAATTAAACGTCCAAGTGAACCTTGTAAACTAAGGATGTCTAGTTGTCAGATAAATTGTCCCCAATGACGAGACAATAAGGTGGAAAAGTCAAATGGGCAGTTATAGAAGAATGGAACTATTTTTGAAATAGTATATAATATACAATTACCTATAAAATATAAACAATTATGGCATTAGAATTTACAGATGCGAATTTTCAGAAAGACGTAATGGAAAGCGACAAGCTTACTGTGATTGATTTTTGGGCTGAATGGTGCGGGCCATGTCGTGCAATTGGGCCAGTTATTGAAGAATTAGCCGTTCAATACGAAGGGAAAGTGAACATTGGGAAAGTGAATGTGGATGTGAACCCAGCATTGAGTATGAACTTTGGTATTACTTCCATTCCTGCTATCCTTTTTGTTAAAGGTGGCGAAGTGGTTGACAAACAAATTGGTGCTGTTCCTAAAGCCGTATTAGACAAGAAAATCCAGTCTCATTTATAATTAATCAGCCAAACTGATTTACTAGAAACAAGATTCTAAAGAGTCCCGCAGCTTTGCGGGATTTTTTTATGCCCTCAAATGGCTTAATTCAATCGAAATTTTTATATCTTTCTACCCTAATTCTAACCCCATGGCACGATTTCAAGGCATAATAGGTATTTTAATAATATTAATGATTGCCTATATATTCTCCAATAACAAAAAAAGAATCAATTACCGATTAGTCGTTAGTGGATTAATAATGCAAACAACTATTGGTATTTTAATATTAAAGATCCCTGTAGTTACCAGTTTTTTCCAATTTTTAGGAAGAGGAATGGGTAAAATTGAAGAATTTGCACGTCAAGGTGCTGCATTCGTTTATGGCGGAATTGCTGCAACTACACCAGCTGGTGTTACTGACTTTACAAATGGTGGTTTTATTTTTGCCTTTAATGTAACTGCAACTATTATTCTTGTTTGTGTATTGGTAGCACTTTTTTATCATTTTGGTATAATGCAAAGAATAGTTGCTTTTATTGCCAAAGCGATGAACTTTATAATGCGTGTTAGTGGTGCAGAAGCACTAAGTAATGTAGCAAGTGCCTTTGTAGGACAGGTTGAAGCGCAAGTAATGATTCGTCCATATTTACCTACCATGACTAAAAGTGAATTATTAGCAAGTATGAGTGGTAGCTTAGCATGTATCGCTGGCGGTATTTTAATAGTGTATGCAAACATGGGAGCACAAGCAGGAATGGACTTGGCACCTAAACTAATTACAGCTAGTTTGATGGCTGCACCTGGTGCATTGGTGATAGCTAAAATAATTTTCCCTGAAACAGAAGTATCACAAACTATGGGAAAAGTTACTTTAGAAGTAAAAAGCCAATATAGCAACACCATTGATGCAATCACACATGGCGCGGGAGAAGGTTTTAAAATTGCCATGAATGTAATTGCCATGTTAATTGGATTTATTGCCTTAATAGCATTAATCGACTGGAGTTTATTTAAAATTGGACATTTGTTTAGTGCCGATTTAAACTTGAGTTTAAACTATATTTTTGGTAAACTATTTTATCCTATGGCATGGGCAATGGGTATTCCGAATGTTGACATACAAAATGCAGCTACCCTTTTAGGACAAAAGTTAACCATTAATGAGTTTGTAGCATTCAAAAGCTTAACTAGTAATACTGTTCCAATTTTAACTGAAAAAGGCTTGTTCATTGTAAGTATAGCTATATGTGGATTTGCCAATTTTAGCAGTGTAGGGATGTTAATTGGAGGTATTGGAGAATTAGTTCCTAGTCGTCGCAAGGACTTGGCAGAACTTGGCCTTAAAGCATTACTATGTGGCACTTTAGCTTCTTATTTGTCAGCAAGTATAGCGGGTATTTTAGTAGGCTAATTGTCGATTTTATGACGAGTATTAGGTGTTTATACCTATGCCCTATTTGTATATTTCGTAGCTTTGCACTATTCCACAAACAGCAAAGAAATGAGTACAAAGAATATACAAGTTATTATAGATGCAGAACAAGATAATCAACTAAGAAAAATAGGCACTAAAGTTATTCATAACGAACGTATTTCATTTGACGAAGGTGTTTATTTATTTGAAAAAGCTTCCCTCCCATATGTTGGCGCTCTTGCCAATTGGAAGCGCGAATCATTACATGGGGACAAAACCTATTTCAATAAAAATTTCCATATTGAACCTACCAATGTTTGTGTCTTCTCTTGTAAATTCTGTTCTTATTCAAAATTATATGCCCATAAAGAAGAAGGTTGGGAATTAACTATTGACCAAATGTTAGATATCGTAAAATCATACGACGGCAAGCCAGTGACGGAAGTACATATAGTTGGAGGTGTACATCCTAAATTAACTTTAGAATTTTTCTTGGAATTAATGCGTGCTATAAAAGCCCATCGTCCCGAATTACATATAAAAGCTTTTACGCCTGTTGAATTGGATTATATGTTTAGAAAAGCAAAAGTAAGCGTAGCTGAAGGAATGCGATTAGCGCACGAAGCTGGTTTAGATTCTTTGCCTGGTGGCGGCGCTGAAATATTTCACCCAGAAATTAGAACAAAAATTTGTGCAGATAAAGCTACTGCTGATGAGTGGTTATTAATTCATAAAACAGCACACGAATTAGGCATGCATAGTAACGCTACTTTATTATATGGACATATTGAAGCATATAAGCACCGAATTGACCATATGGAACGTTTACGTCAATTGCAAGACGAAACAAAAGGATTTAATACATTCATTCCTTTGAAATTTAGAAATGATGGAAACGAAATGAGCTATGTGGAAGAATCCACTTTAGCGAACGATTTGAAAATGTATGCAATTTCAAGAATTTACATGGACAACTTCCCTCACGTTAAAGCCTATTGGCCGATGCTTGGACGTGATACTGCCCAATTAACATTAAGCTATGGTGTAAACGACATTGATGGTACAATTGACGATACTACTAAAATATATTCTATGGCAGGGAGTGAAGAACAAAACCCTGCAATGTCAACTGAAGACTTAGTACGTTTAATAAAACAAGCACGCAGGCAACCCATTGAAAGAGGCACTTTATATAATGTTATTCAAGACTATTCGAATTACGAATTTGCAGAAAACGAAGCGTCTTAAACCATTTCAAAAACTGAACTAAATTTTTCTGCATTCAAATTCAAACGTAAGCTAGTTTTTGATACATTTGAATATGAAATTTACTATTTCCCTCCTATTTTGTTTTATAATAATTCATACAAATGGGCAGAATGCTGACAACTTGCTGTATAATTTAATGTTGCAACAACCCGAACAATTTGGGAGTATTACTAGTCAACCAAGTAAGTATCGTGTACAAATAATGTACACACAAATAATCCGGGATAATAAAAACATCCCCCATTTTAAAGAACACAACTACCGCTTAAACCCCATTGAATACTTTTATCCAGCTAGTACTGTAAAAATGCCACTTGCAATTCTAGCACTAGAAAAAATTAATAATTTAAAAGTAAATGGTTTAACAAAGTATACCATGATGACTTATGATAGTGTTTCAGGTAGGCAAGAAACAATACTTAATAACCCATATTCAATAGATGGTAAACAAACAATCGCCCAAGCAATTAAGGAAATATTTTTAGTAAGTGACAATAATGCAGCCAACAGGTTATTTGAATTTATAGGTCAAGAACAAATACACTCAGGTTTGGCAGCAAAAGGATACACAAACGCTTTTATTAGGAACCGACTTGAAATAAGCCGAAAGGGAGATGAAAACAGACAAACACAAGCGATTAATTTTTATGATGACGCGGGTAAGCTTATTTATCAGCAACCACCTTTATACAACAAACAACCGTTACCGAATTACAATGTTTTGATAGGCAATGGTTATTTAGACAAAAACGACTCTTTAATAAATGAACCCTTGAATTTTTCAGAAAAAAACAGGATTTACTTAAATGATTTACATCAAATTTTACGTTCTGTTATATTTCCTGACCAAACTCCAGCAAAGCATCGTTTTAATTTAACAAATGATGACCGTAAATTTTTACTAAAATGGATGAGTACCTCTCCGACTGCATCCACTTATCCTACTTATGACACAAGTTATTACTATGCTAATATTACCAAATTCTTATTAGCGGGTGCTGACCGAACACCTTTGCAACCGGAAATAAAAATATTTAACAAAGCCGGTGACGCTTATGGTTTTTTGTTAGATAATGCCTATATCATAGACAAAAAGAATAAGATTGAATTTTTAGTGAGTGCTGTTATTTATTGTAATGAAGATGGGATATTAAATGACAACAAATACGACTATGAAACAGTGGGCCTTCCTTTTATGAAAAACCTTGGGGAGCTATTATACAACTTTGAACTAAAACGAAAAAAGGCCGTTTTACCCAACTTTGACGACCTACTTACTGAATAAGCAGTTTTGTCAAATATAATGAGGTCAGTACTTACCGAGGATATTAACAAATACTGCATAATTTTATACATAGTAAATCCTAAAACTTACAGCTGTTTGCCAATAATTAGCGAAATTTACAGTATCAAATTATAAAGCAAATGATACTATCTTCTTTACTAAACAGATTCAGCGAGCCAGAAACCTTAAAAATGGCAAAATTAGGACGTGAGCTAAGGGCAAGCGGAGTGGATGTAATTGACCTTAGTTTGGGTGAACCCGACTTCGATACCCCACAACATATTAAAGATGCTGCAATAAAAGCTATTAACGATAACTGGAGTCACTACACACCTGTAGCAGGATTCGCCGATTTAAGAGAAGCAGTTTGTACAAAATTAAAACGCGACAATAACTTAGACTATAAACCTGAAAATATAATTACTTCAACAGGTGCGAAACAAAGTTTAGCAAATGCAATTTTAGCATTGGTAGACGAGGACGATGAGGTAATTATTCCAACTCCTTACTGGGTAACTTATTCTGAACTAGTAAAAATTGCCCGAGGTAAAGTAGTAGAAATAAGAAGTACTGTTGAGGATAAATTTAAAGTAACTCCTGCACAAGTAGAGGCTGCTATTACGCCAAGAACAAAAGTATTTATGTTCTCTTCTCCTTGTAATCCTTCAGGAGCAGTTTACAGTAAAGATGAATTAGAAGCATTAGCGAATTTGTTTAAAAAATATCCTGGCATTACTATTTTATCAGATGAGATTTATGAGTATATCAATTTTGAAGGCAAGCACGAAAGTATTGCCCAATTCACCGATATTAAAGATCAAGTAGTAGTGATTAATGGCTTGAGTAAAGGTTTCGCAATGACAGGCTGGCGCTTAGGCTATACGGCTTCAAATGTTGATATTGCAAAGGCAATGGAAAAATTACAAGGTCAGTTTACTTCTGGAACTTGTTCAATTACACAAAAAGCTGCAGTAGCTGCTTTAGTAGGCGATTTAAAACCATCCATTGCAATGACTGAAGAATTTACACGTCGTCGCACTAAAACATTGGAATTAGTGAATGCTATGCCAGGCTTTAAATGCTTTGCTCCAGAAGGTGCATTTTATGTATTTCCTGATGTTAGTAGTTACTATGGTAAATCAGATGGTACACAAACCATTGCAAACGCAGCCGATTTTAGCATGTACTTGTTAAACACTGCTCATGTTTCTTCAGTAATGGGTGACGCGTTCGGCGAACCAAATTGTGTTCGTTTTTCATTTGCAAATAACATGGCAAATATTGAAAAAGCGTGGGCAAGAATTAGAGAAGCATTGGCAAAACTTAAATAGTCAATTCTATTTTTAAAATATAGCCCCTTAATTATAAGGCCTGTTCCTTTAAAATAATTAATTTTAGAAGCGTTAAACTATTAACGCTTCTTTTTTTAGATACTGATATATGAGTAACGATAAATTTGAAATGTTCCATAACCGACTGGTTAAAAACTATAAGCATAGGATAAAACAAGCCAAGCGATTAAATGTCACTTGTTGGAGATTGTTTGACCGTGATTTACCAGAATTCCCTATCTGTATTGAAATATACGAGCACTACATTTATATAGCCGAGTATAATAGAAGGCATAACCTAACCGACGAGGAACATGACGCATGGTTTGCAGCTTGCAAGCGGGTTGTTGCCGAGATGACTGGCGTACCAGAAGAAAATATGTTCTTAAGACTTAGAAAAAGGATGTCTCATAAGGAAGAGCAATATGAAAAAGAAGCCGAAGTAGCTGAGTCAAAAATTATTACGGTGCAAGAAAATGGTTTGAAATTTTTAGTAAACTTAACCGATTATTTAGATACTGGTTTATTTCTTGACCACCGTTTAACAAGGCAAATGGTGCAAGCAGAAAGTAAGGAAACGAATTTTTTAAACTTGTTTAGTTATACAAGTTCATTTTCGGTATATGCAGCATTGGCGGGGGCAAAGTCGGTTACCTCCGTTGACTTATCTAAAACATATTTGGCGTGGAGCGAAGAAAATTTTAAACTAAATGGAATAAAACCATCTAGTGCTTACCAATTCATTCATGCCGATGTAAAACAATACTTAAAAACCATACCCCGTAATTTTTATGATTTAGTGGTAATGGATCCACCAACATTTAGCAATAGTAAAAGAATGAAGGACGTTTTAGATATTCAAAGAGACCATGTAGAATTAATAAACGACATGTTATTAGGCATGAAGGTTGGAGGTATATTGTATTTTAGCACCAACTTTACACAATTTAATTTAGACAAGGAAAGCATACATAGTAAAAGTATAAGAGACATTACTAGGGCTACTACCCCATTCGATTTTGAAGGAAAATTAAAGCGTTGGTGTTTTAAAATAATCAAGGAAGCTTAAACTACATTTGAAGTATAAAAAGTATAAGTAAGTATACTAAATATATTATGAAAATTGTTGCATCAATATTTCATGCAAAGCAACTACTTGCGGCACTACTAAAACTTGGTCGTCGTTTATAATTACCCAGTCGCATAATTTCATTTTAATGGTATCGCTTATTTGATTTTGCATACGCTTTTCTACTTCTTGCTTTGTACAATTATCCCTTTGCATTACTCGATGCATTCTTAAGGACATAGGTGCTGTCACTCCAATTACCCCAGCCAACCCGTCCCCCGAACCTGATTCAAATACAAGTGCAGCCTCTTTAATTACATAGGGTGTATTTTGCTTTGCTGCCCATTCTTTTGCTGCTTGAATAGTAACAGGATGAACTAATGCATTAAGGCGTTCAAGTTGGTATATATCTGCAAAAACAATTTTAGCTAGGTAGTTACGGTCAAGTTGCCCATTCGCAAAAACATGCTCACCAAATGCTTCAATTAATTGATGCTTTATTATTGGATCGTTTTGCATTAATTCTTTAGCAACTAAATCCGCATTAAAAACAGGAATACCTAAAGTGGCAAACACTTTAGCAACGGTTGTTTTACCGCAACCTATCCCTCCGGTTAAACCAATTATCTTAGCCATAAAAAATCCGAAATTAAGTTCCCTCAATTTCGGATTCAATTTCTATTTAAACAAATGTTTTATTTGTTAACAACAGCAGACCATTCTAAGCTAATTGAAGACTTTTCAATCTTAATATAGCTACCAGGACTTACTTCTAATTGCAAAGTATTGTCCTCGTTCACCTTATTCACAGTTCCATGAATACCAGCAATCGTAACTACTTTATCTCCTTTTTGAACATTGTCAATAAATTTCTTTTGTTCCTTTGCTTTTTTAGCTTGTGGACGTATCATGAAAAACCAGAATACAACAATAATACCACCCAACATAATTAATTGAAAAGTACCGCCGCCTTGAGGAGCTTGTAATAAAATTTGTGTCATTTTGTTTTATTTAAAAAATTAAAATTTAATATAATAATCGAATTGCAAATATAGTGCTTAAGTACTATTTAGCTTTATGATTTATTTTCTGAATTTTACCATTGCCTACCAATTCTTTATGGATATTATCCAATATTCCATTAACGAAATGGCCGCTTTGTTCCGTGCTATATTCTTTGGCAAGGTCGATATATTCGTTAATGGTAACTTTTGTAGGGATAGTGTCAAAATACAATAGCTCGCAAACACCCAAACGTAACAATATCATATCTATCATTGCAATACGTTCGGGATCCCAGTTCTTTAACTTTGGTTTGATAATTTCTTCTGTCACGGATTTTTTATCAATTGCAGTTTGTAATAAATCAGTCGCAAATTTCAATTTTTCTGCGCCTACTAAGTCAAAGTAATCAACACTTGTTGGTTTCTGAATATAGTTTAACATAAAGCCAATCATAAGGTCACCCTCATCTTCCCAGTTAGAAAAATGTTCGTCGATATAATCGACTGCATTTTCTGAGCCTAGTATGATGGTACCAAAAATGAATTTAAGTATCTCTTTGTCTTTTGCTTTATCCCTGTTTTCTTCCAAAATATAGGTATTGTAAACAGCTGATTCAGTTAGCTGACGGAACAAATTTTTAACCAAATCCTTGTCAACCCATTGATGTGGTTTAACAATTTCAAAAACCTTTTTAAACCCCTCAGATTCAATAGTTTGCCAAACAATACTATTGCCTGCAATTTTAATATTGAAGGTTAAATCGCCTTCATTAGGTAAGTTTTTAGCGGAACGCTGTTGGGACTCTACTTCGGCATATAATGCCACTTGATGTAGTAAATGAACCAGAAAAACAAACAAGTTGCGTGTTTTGTCAAATTCTTTTTGAAGTAATACTGTTGAATTACCCTGTTTTTGGGTTTCGAGCATGTATAAAACCTGCATTACTTTAATTCGGATGTTTCTTCTGTTCATCATATTTGTAAGAGCTTATTCGGGGTGCAAATCTATTCAAATAATTGGTAAAAACTGACATTATTTACGCAATACATCACTAAAGCTTGCAATTTTAGGCATAGATTTGCCTCCCTGACTGAAAAAGTAATGATAAACTGAAATTTTGACCTATATATATGAATAATAGGTCATTGGCATGGTTATCGATACTTAAGGTATATTAACATTATTAATAATTAAAAACGATAAAGTATGGCTAAGAGTTCGGCTAAAAAACTAAATATTACTCCACTTCACGACAGAGTAATTATTATGCCTGCCGCTGCTGAAGAAAAAACAGCTGGAGGAATCATTATCCCTGATACTGCAAAAGAGAAACCACAGCGTGGAACAATTGTAGCCGCAGGTCCTGGTAAAAAAGATGAGCCTGTAACTGTTAAAGTTGGAGACACTGTTTTATACGGAAAATACGCAGGTACAGAAATCCAAATTGAGGGTCAGGATTTATTAATTATGCGCGAAAGTGATGTACTTGCAATTGTTTAGTTATAAGCAACTACCCCTTATTTAAGAATATTTAAAAAATAACATTATATGTCAAAAATGATTTTTTTCGACCTAGAAGCGAGAAATAAAATGAAAAAAGGAGTTGACACTTTAGCCAACGCCGTGAAAGTTACTTTAGGACCAAAAGGTCGTAACGTAGTAATTGAGAAAAAATTTGGATCACCTTCTGTAACAAAGGATGGTGTATCAGTAGCAAAAG
>CANHAE010000035.1 GCA_947458915.1 Bacteroidota bacterium | reverse complement strand
TATCCGGGTGGCGCTATCATGCCAATATATGATGCACTATATGACTATAAAGAAAAGTTACAACATATATTAGTACGCCACGAACAGGGTGGAATACACGCTGGACAAGGGTATGCGAGAACCTCAGGAAAAGTGGGTGTAGTATTTGCGACAAGTGGCCCAGGTGCAACAAATTTAGTAACAGGGTTAGCCGATGCCATGATAGACAGTACACCACTAGTGTGTATAACAGGACAAGTGTTTGCGCATTTGTTGGGCACCGATGCATTTCAGGAAACCGACATTATTAATATTACCATGCCGGTTACAAAATGGAATTACCAAATAACCGATGCAGAAGAAATACCAACAGTATTAGCAAAAGCATTTTATTTAGCAAGAAGCGGAAGGCCAGGACCAGTGTTAATTGATATTTCAAAAAATGCACAGTTTCAATTATTTAATTACCCTGGTTATACAAAATGTAATCATATAAGGTCGTACCGCCCAAAGCCGGTGATAAGGAAACAATATATTGACGAAGCGGTTGCATTAATTAATAGCGCAAAAAAACCATTAGTGATATTTGGGCAAGGGGTGATATTAGGCAAAGCCGAAAAAGAATTTAAAAACTTTATTGAAAAGTCGGGTATGCCAGCGGCATGGACAATACTTGGTTTAAGCGCATTAGCAAACGACCATCCACAAAATGTAGGCATGTTGGGAATGCATGGTAACTATGGTCCCAATGTTTTAACAAATGAATGCGATGTACTAATAGCAGTGGGTATGCGATTCGACGACAGGGTAACAGGCAGGTTGGACAAGTATGCCAAACAAGCCAAAGTAATACATTTAGACATTGACCCTTCTGAAATAGACAAGAATGTAAAAGCCGATATAGGCATATGGGGTGATTGTAAGGAAACCTTACCACTACTCACTATGGCATTAGAACAAAAGGACAGAACAGAATGGTTAAATGTATTTGCGGGTTATACAAAAGAGGAATACGAGCAGTGTATACAAGACGAACTTTATCCAAAGACGGCACAATTAACAATGGGTGAAGTGATTCGCATAGTAAACGAAAATACCCAAGGCAATGCAGTAATGGTAACCGATGTAGGACAACATCAAATGGTTACTTGCAGGTATGCAAAATTTAATCAGTCAAGAAGTAATGTAACCTCGGGTGGTTTAGGAACAATGGGTTTTGGATTACCTGCTGCAATAGGTGCAAAATTTGGTGCACCCGAAAGGACAGTGGTGGCGGTAATTGGTGATGGCGGTATTCAAATGACTTTGCAAGAATTAGGTACCATAATGCAAACGGGCATTAATGTAAAAATTATGATTTTAAATAATCAGTTTTTAGGAATGGTGCGTCAGTGGCAGCAATTATTTATGGATAAGCGTTATTCCTTTGTTGATATTGAAAGTCCTAATTATGTAACACTAGCACAAGCGTATGGCATAGCGGGAGCAAGTGTAAAGGACAGGGAAAATTTAGAAGCAGCAATTAAAACAATGTTAGCGCACGACGGTTCGTATTTGTTGGAAGTAATGGTAGGAAAAGAAAACAATGTATTTCCAATGGTACCACAAGGTTGTTCAGTAAGTGAAATCAGACTCAAGTAGCGAAGCTCTGGAGTCTGATTCAACCGAACGAAAGTGAGGTTAAATAGTTTTAACGAAGTTAAAATAGGTAAAAGTAGAAGGTTTTTAATTTTTAAAGAAGTAAAGCGATTTATATGTATACAAGTCCAGATAAACAAGAATACACAATTACAGTGTATACCGAAAACCAAGTTGGGTTGTTAAACCGAATTGCAATTATTTTTTCACGTCGAAAAATAAATGTAGAAAGTTTAAACACTTCCCCTTCTGAAATTGCGGGAATACACCGTTTTACTATTGTGGTTCAAGAAACATTAGACACGGTTATTAAAGTAGTACGCCAAATTGAAAAACAAGTAGAAGTATTAAAGGCCTACTATAATACCAATGACGAAATAGTGTGGCAGGAATTGGCATTATATAAAGTGCTAAGTGAGGAAATAACTGAAAAGGTAAAAGTAGAAAGGCTATTAAGGGAGTATGGTGCGCGCGCAGTGGCTATACGCAAGGATTTTATTGTATTTGAAACAACAGGACACCGCGAGGAAACAAATAAATTAATGAAGGCTTTGGAGCCCTATGGGCTGGTTGAATTTGTACGAAGTGCGCGCGTCGCAATTATAAAACAAAGTAGTGGGTTCCACGAAAAGTTAAAAAATTTTGAAAAACGCGAGCCAGGGGAAGAAGTAGTGGAAAACGAATACTTGGGGAAAAGACAAGCGGTATTTACCATGTAAGAATTTTCTAAATAAAAAAAGAAAGTAAAACAAATAATAAATAATTAAACAAACACAAATTAAATCTCAATTCAAATGGCAAAATTAAATTTCGGAGGCACCGAAGAAAATGTGGTAACCCGCGAAGAGTTCCCATTAGCAAAAGCACAAGAAGTATTAAAGAATGAAGTTGTAGCGGTAATTGGCTATGGCGTGCAAGGCCCAGGACAGGCACTTAATCAAAAAGAAAATGGTGTGAATGTAATTGTGGGTCAAAGAAAAAATTCAAAAAGTTGGGATAAGGCAGTAGCGGACGGATTTGTTCCAGGCACTACTTTATTTGAAATAGAGGAAGCTTTAGAAAAAGGAACCATTATTTGTTATTTATTAAGTGACGCTGCGCAAATTGCAATGTGGCCAACTGTAAAAAAACATTTAACACCAGGTAAGGCATTATATTTTTCTCATGGCTTTGGTATTACCTTCAACGAACAAACAGGTATTATACCTCCAGCCGACGTGGATGTAATATTAGTGGCACCAAAAGGTTCAGGAACTTCACTACGTCGTATGTTTTTACAAGGACGTGGTTTAAATAGTAGCTTTGCTATTTTCCAAGACGCTACAGGTAAAGCACATGACCGTGTAATTGCACTAGGTATTGCAGTTGGAAGTGGGTATTTATTCGAAACAAATTTCAAAAAAGAAGTTTATAGCGATTTAACAGGCGAAAGAGGAACCCTAATGGGCGCAATTCAAGGTATATTTGCAGCGCAGTACGAAGTGTTACGCAAAAATGGACATAGCCCTTCTGAATCATTCAATGAAACTGTGGAAGAATTAACGCAATCGTTAATGCCATTAGTAGCAGAAAACGGAATGGATTGGATGTATGCAAACTGTTCAACAACTGCACAACGTGGAGCATTGGATTGGTGGAAAAAATTCCGTGATGCAACATTGCCAGTATTTGCCGACTTGTATAATAGTGTAGCAACAGGAAAAGAATCGGCACGTTCAATAGATTTGAATAGCAAAGCCGACTACCGTGAAAAATTAGAAGTTGAATTAGCTGAATTACACAATAGTGAAATGTGGCAAACAGGAAAAACTGTAAGAAGTTTACGTCCCGAAAACCAACCAGTAAAATAAGTTGGGCTTGACGCTAAATAAGCTTAAAGGCATGACCAATTGAGAAAGTATAAGTGAAAGAATATGAGTGATGTAAAACTATTCGATAAACCTGCACTAGATATTGAAGGCGCAGTTGCAAGGCTGAAGCCGGTGGTTACCCATACCCCGCTTCAGTTTAATGCGAACTTATCCCGAAAGTATCAGTGCAGGATATATTTGAAAAGAGAGGACTTACAAATAGTACGTTCTTATAAACTAAGAGGTGCTTATAATATGATGAGCCAATTGACACCCGAGCAATTGGCAAAAGGCGTAGTATGTGCAAGTGCAGGAAATCATGCCCAAGGCTTTGCTTATAGCTGTAAAAAGTTAAATGTAAAGGGAGTGGTATTTATGCCAATTCCTTCGCCCCAGCAAAAAGTGAATCAAACAAAAATGTTTGGTGAAGATTTTGTGGAAGTGAAATTAGTGGGCGACACATTCGACGATACTGCTTATGCAGCAAAAGCGTATACACAGGAACACGGCATGACTTTTATTCCACCATTCGACCATCCTTCCATAATTGAAGGGCAAGCAACGGTTGCGGTCGAAATTTTAAATGACCTAAAGGAATTTACCACCGACCCTATTGATTACATATTTGTGCCCATTGGTGGTGGCGGATTATGCGCGGGGATTGGTTATTATTTCCATGAAAAAACACCCAACACAAAAATTATTGGCTTGGAACCCGAAGGGGCTCCAAGTATGTTAGCCGCTATTAATGAAGGCCACCCAATTGAATTACAAAACATAGACAAGTTTGTGGACGGGGCTTCGGTGAAGCGTGTGGGAGATCATAATTTTTCAATTTGTAAGAATGCTATAAATGAAATGCATTTAGTACCTGAAGGGAAAATTTGCACAACCATTTTACAAATGTATAACGAAGAAGCAATGGTGGTAGAACCTGCGGGGGCTATGTCAATAGCTGCTTTGGACGACTATGCTGAAAAAATAAAAGGCAAGACAATAGTATGTATAGTGAGTGGCGGCAATAACGACATTGCACGTATGCAAGAAATAAAAGAACGTTCCTTAATATATGAAGGTTTGAAACATTATTTTTTAATACAGTTTGCACAAAGGCCAGGTTCTTTAAAAGAATTTGTAAATAAAGTATTAGGGCCTACTGACGATATCACTAGGTTTGAATATATACAAAAACATAATAAGGAAGGCGGACCAGCGCTAGTAGGGTTAGAATTAAAGTCAAAAGAAGATTATGCAGTGTTAATTGAAAATATGAAGCACTACCAAATCAATTACAACGAAATAAATAAGGACGATAATATATACGGGTACTTAATATAATAATTAGAAAAAAGAATTGGTTATGCAGGTTTTAAAATTTGGAGGAAGTTCGGTTGGTAGTGCAGACGCGATAGAAAAAGTAATTGCAATTGTAACAGAAAGTATAAAGAAGGAGCCAACAATAGTTGTTGTGTCAGCAATGAGCGGCGTGACGGACCAGTTATTATTATTGGCGCAATCGGCTTCGCTAGGGAATGAGGCATATAAAACTATTATTCAAAATATTGAACAAAAACATTTAGATGCGGTACGTGCATTATTACCTATACAGCAACAAAGCGCTACCTTAAGTTTAGTAAAACAAATGCTAAATGAACTAGAAGCAAATTGCGAAGGTTTATTTATGCTACGTGAATTGAGTTTGCGTATGCAGGATAAAATAGTGAGTTACGGAGAAATTTTATCATCAAAAATAATTGCAGCTGCATTTGAAGTAAAGGGAATAAAGCAACAATGGGTAGATTCAAGGTTAGTAATAAAAACCAATTCAAATTACCAGAATGCTGTTGTAGATAAGGAAGCAACTACAAAAGCAATACAAACTTATTTTAGTGCGCCCGAAAATAATTCATATGATGTTTACATGGCGCCAGGCTTTATAGCTTCCGATGCGGAAGGAAATACAACTACCTTAGGCAGAGGAGGTTCGGATTACACAGGTGCAATATATGCGGCTGCCTTAAAGGCAACTGCGTTAGAAATTTGGACCGATGTAAGTGGAATGATGACTGCCGACCCGCGCATGGTACAAAATGCGAAGGAAATACCAATTATCTCTTATCAGGAAGCGATGGAGTTATCGCATTTTGGGGCCAAAGTAATATATCCGCCAACCATACAACCGGTAATGCAACAAAACATACCAGTATGGATAAAAAATACATTCCAACCCGAACATCCAGGCACAATTATAATGAATGAATCGCCGGATAATGGCAATTTTATTCGGGGCATATCAAGCATAAAAAATATATGCTTATTAAGTTTGGAGGGAAGTGGCATGGTGGGAATACCTGGTTTTTCTAAAAGGTTATTTGAGGCATTAGCAAAAAAACACATCAATATTATTTTAATAACACAAAGTTCCTCTGAGCATTCCATATGTGTTGGTGTAAATGCACAGGATGCGCACCAGGCAAAGTTGGCGGTGGACAGTGAATTTGAGCAAGAAATAAATACCGAAAAAGTTGACCCATTAATTATTGAAAAGGATGTAGCTATTTTAGCATTAGTGGGTGAGCAAATGAAAAGTCACCCGGGTGTAAGTGGAAAAATGTTTGGTGTGTTAGGAAGAAACGGAATTAATGTAAGGGCCATTGCTCAGGGCTCGTCGGAAAAAAATATATCGGCAGTTATTGCAACGCAGGATGTAAGAAAAGCAATAAACGTTTTACATGAGGAATTCTTTGAAACATCGTACAAGCAAGTAAACGTTTATGTAGCAGGTGCGGGAAATGTAGGAGGGAAGTTAATAGAACAAATTAAAAAACAAATACCTTATTTACAACAGCAGTTACGCTTACAAATAAATATAGTAGGTATAGCAAATAGTAAAAAGCAATTAATAAACCCAGAAGGCATTGACTTAACAACATGGCGCGAACAGTTAGCCCAAGCACCTACGGGAACAACTACTGACTATGTTAATGCGATTTTGGAAAACAATTTACGTAATACCATTTTTGTAGACGTAACAGCCCATGAGACTGTTGCCAATGTATATGCGCAGTTGTTAAGTAAAACAATATCGGTAGTAGCATGTAATAAAATTGCATGTTCATCACCCTACGAACATTATGCAAAATTAAAATCGCTGGCAAGGGAATACCATGCAGCCTTTTTGTTTGAAACCAATGTGGGAGCAAGTTTACCAATAATTGGCACCTTAAACGATTTAATAAGAAGCGGCGATATTATAAACAAAATTGAAGCAGTATTGTCGGGTACTTTAAATTTTGTATTTAATAATTACGACGGTACTATATCTTTTTCAAAAGTTGTAAAGCAAGCGCAGGACTTAGGATTCACCGAACCCGACCCAAGGTTGGATTTAGGAGGCACCGATGTAATGCGCAAAATAATGATATTAGCACGTGAAGCAGGTACAAAACTAGAAATGAAGGACATAACCAATGAAGCTTTTTTACCACAATCCTGTTTTAACGGAAGCGTGGACGATTTTTATGCCGAGATGGAAAAGCAAGAACCACATTTCAAAAAATTATACGAAGCGGCAGCGGCCGAAAATTGCAAATTAAAATTTGTGGCAAAGTTTGAAAACGATGTAAATGGAAAAGGAGTTGCTAAAGTTGGCTTACAGCATATACAACCTTCGTCGGACTTCTATCATTTATATGGTAAGGACAATTTAGTATTATTTTATACCATGCGTTATCCTGAATTGCCATTGGTAATAAAGGGAGCGGGTGCGGGCGCCGATGTAACAGCGTCGGGCGTATTTGCTGACATTATAAGAGCAGCAAGAGTATAAATTTAACTTAAATGGAATTATAATTGAATAGTATGGCACCAATGAATCAATGGATAAAAATAAAAGCCCCAGCCACTGTAGCTAATATGGTGTGCGGATTTGATATATTGGGCTTTGCTGTAAATAGTCCTTACGACGAAATGGAAATGCGTATGGTTCCATATGTTGAAAATGGTCCAAAAATAATAATTATAAATATTGACCAATATAATTTACCAACCGACCCCGAAAAGAATGTAGCAGGTGCAGCACTTAATGCGCTACTATTAGAATACGAAGAACAATTTTCAAATACAACAATTGCTTTTGAAGTAAAAATAAATAAATTAATTAAGCCAGGTAGTGGAGTAGGTTCAAGTGCGGCAAGTTCGGCGGGCGCTGTTGTAGGGGCTAATTATTTATTAGGGAAACCATTCACCAACGACGACTTAGTGCGTTTTGCAATGAATGGTGAAAAAGTAGCATCAGGCGTAAAGCACGCCGACAATATTGCACCATGTATATTTGGCGGCGTCACATTAGTGCGTTCTATCTTCCCGTTAGAAATAATTGCATTGCCTTCTCCTGAATTACATGTAACCATAGTGCATCCGCAAATAGAAGTAAAAACATCCGACGCGCGCAGTATCTTAAAACATCAGGTATTATTAAAGGACGCAATAAAACAGTGGGGAAATATAGCAGGCTTAGTAGCTGGCTTAATGAAAAAGGATTATGATTTAATAGGAAGGTCCTTGGAAGACGTAATTATAGAACCAGTACGTTCTATATTAATACCAGGTTTTGATGCATTAAAAATAGCGTGCAAAAAAGCGGGGGCATTGGGAGGCGGTATATCAGGTTCTGGCCCAAGTATATTTATGTTAAGTAAGGAAAAAGAAACAGCCTTGGCAGTAGAAGCGGAAATGATAAAATTATATACAGGCTTGGGCTTAGCGCATCATACTTATGTAACTACAATTAATGAAAAAGGGGTAGAAGTAATAAATTAACAAAGTCAATGCAGTATTATAGTTTACAGAAACAATCGCCGAATGTGGATTTTAAAACAGCCGCAATTACTGGACAGGCGCCTGATAAGGGATTGTATTTTCCTTCCGAAATCCCACAGTTAACTGCTGCAACTATACAAAGGTTTAAAACATTGTCAAAAGGGGAATTGGCATTTGAAGTAATGCGCCCATATGTAGGAGACTCTATTGACGACGCAACTTTATTGCAAATATGTACCGAGACAATTAATTTTAATTTTCCACTAGTTCCAATCACCGAAAATATAATGTCCCTTGAATTATTTCACGGACCTACTCTTGCTTTTAAGGATGTAGGTGCAAGATTCATGAGTAGGTGTTTAGGCTATTTTTCAAAAGGAACAAATCAAACTTCAACGGTATTAGTAGCAACATCGGGAGATACAGGCGGTGCAGTAGCCAACGGATTTTTAGGAGTTGAAGGGGTGAATGTAATAATATTATATCCAAAGGGTAAAGTAAGTCCCATACAAGAATTACAATTAACCACCTGCGGACAGAATATCACCGCTTTGGAAGTAGAAGGTACATTTGACGATTGTCAAGCAATTGTAAAAGAAGCATTCATGGACGTCGACTTAAATAAAAAGTATACACTTACTTCAGCCAACTCCATAAATGTAGCAAGGTGGTTACCACAACAGTTGTATTATTTTTTCGCATGGCAACACTGGGTAGCGAATTATGGTGATGACGTTCCAATGAATATAGTAGTTCCAAGTGGCAACTTTGGAAATATATGTGCAGGCATGATGGCAAAAGCAAGTGGTTTACCATTGGGACATTTTATAGCAGCATGTAATGCCAACGATGTAGTAACAAGGTATTTAGCAACCAAAAAATACGAAGTACGACAATCGGTAGCCACTGTATCAAATGCTATGGATGTAGGCAATCCAAGTAATTTTGTCCGTATTATGGAAATAATGCAAAGTAACTTCAGCGCACTCACTAATGCATTAACAAGTTATCAGGTAACTGATACGGATACTAAAGCCACTATAGCAAGGGTATACAAAACATTTAATTATTTATTGGATCCACACGGCGCAGTTGCATTTGTAGCAGCCGAAAAATATTTAGCAACAAGGCCCGATGCCCGCGCTATCATTTTAGAAACGGCGCATCCTGTAAAGTTTCCCGAAGTGGTGGAAGAAGCCATAGGCGAACAACTGCCAATACCAGCTTCCGTTCAATTTTTATTAGATAAACAAAAAGTGGCAATCCCATTAGCCCCAAGCTATACAGCCTTTAAGGCGTGGATGATGCAGTAAAGTACATATACATTTAATTGCTGGACTAGTTAAAATAAAAAGCGGCCCGACTTCGGACCGCTTAGGTAAATACAATTGCTTGCTGCAATAATACTTTTAATACTAATCATAAAAAACACCAAAACTATTTTTTAATAAACAACTTCTCGTCGTTGTATCTTACTTTTTTAGCGTTCACTAAATAATCACCAGCTTCGTCGCGGTAACCTAATGTAATTGCAACAGTACTATTTAATCCTAATTCTTTTAAACCTAATACTTCATCTACACCTGCAGGGTTAAAGCCTTCCATAGGAGTAGCGTCAATTTGTTCCGCAGCAGCAGCCACTAAACCAAAACCTAAAGCAATATAAGTTTGCTTCGCAGCCCAAATTTGTGCTTGTTCTGGTGTTTTGTTTTTTAATGAACCATTAATCATATTTGAAAACTCAGTTAATGATTCAACTGGCACATTTCTTTGTTCAGCAATGTCTTGCATATATGCAGCCACTTCTTTTTCTGTAATATTTGTCCAATTAGCAAAAATTACTACAGCCGAACCATCTACAATTTGTGATTGGTTATAAAAATGTGGTTGCAATTGTTTTCTTGTTTCAGCGTCTTCTATTACAATTACTTTATAAGGAGTTAAGCCTAATGAACTTGGAGCTAATTTAATTGCTTCCAATATAGTGTTCAATTTTTCAGCAGGAATTTGCTGGCCATTCATTTTCTTGGTCGCGTAGCGCCAGTTTAATGCATCTATTAGTTTCATAATTTCAATGTTTAAACAACAAAGTTATACTAATTTGGCTGTTTACCCAAACAATACCTATAAAGTATTTATTATTAATACATTATAAGCATAGGGAAGACGTGAATATTGCAAGTATATTAAAAAAACAACATATTTGTTCTTGCTTCTTCTTCCTTAATTTTAAGCTATCTAAAAGCAAACTATGAAAACTAACAAGGGGAACGTTCATGTGAAAATTGATACAATAAAAAAAAGCAAAACTAGTGGGGTGCACTTTATACTACACAGTATTTTTATTTTTGCTTGCTTTTTTACAACACAAGTAAATGCGCAAAATAAAACTAGTGAACAACAAGCGCTACAAAAAATTGTCCCTAACTTAATTATTATAACAACCGATGGCCTAAGATGGCAAGAAGTTTTTGGAGGTGTAGATACAAGTATAGCAAACCAAAATAAATTCAATCATGGCGATAGCGCATATATTGCAAAAAAATATGGTGGAACAAATGCCGAAGAAAGAAAGAAAAAACTATTGCCGTTCTTGTTTTCAAATACTGGTTTACAAAACAATTCAAATAGCGGTGACCTATACAATGGAAATGAAAAATCTATTATCGTTTTTGGAGATAGAAATAAAAATAATAAAGCAGCTGTAGAAAATCCTCATTGGTTTTCCTACCCAGGTTACAATGAACTATTAACCGGATACGCCGACCCAGCAATCAATAGCAACGACTACAAGCCAAACCCCCATAGTAACTTATTTGCTTTTTTAAACAAACAAAATGCTTATCAAGGTAAGGTAGCTGCCTTTGGCGCATGGGATGCATTTGATAGAATATTGAATGAAAAAGTTTCAGGCTTTCCTGTAATTAACGCATTTGAATCTATCACACAAGTGTTAAGTGATCCTACCTCAAAAATTTTAGGCAATTTATTAACCGATAGTTATAAGCCATTTAAAGAAGTAGAATGTTTGGACGTATTTACGCATTATCAGGCTATGCATTATTTAAAAACAAAACAGCCTAAAGCTATGTTTATTAGTTATGGCGAAACCGACGAATGGGCACACCATGGGAACTATAGCAATTATTTAGATGCTGCAAATATGGTGGACAAATGGATAGGTGATATTTGGAATTGGGTGCAAGCAATGCCAGGCTATAAGGACAATACTTATATATTACTTACTACCGACCATGGCCGTGGCTTTGGAAGCTCATGGACCGATCATGGAGCGGATGTAAATGGGGCAAATGCAACCTGGTTTGCTATTATTGGGCCACCTGCCTTAAATTCAAACGCAAAGGAGTTGTTTGGTAAGCCATTAGTCACAAATGCGCCGACAAATACCATTTATCAGAAGCAATTAGCAGCAACAATGGCTAAACTGTTGGGTGTCGAATTTACCGCCAATCATCCTATAGGCAATCCAATTTATTGACAAAACTGTAACAAACATTTACCGTAACTTTATCATACAAACAATTCAAATTGTTATATAAACAAATCATAAGAAAGTTCATAGCACTAGTCATGCTATTTGTTTTTGCGTTTAGCATTACGCCGCAAAAAACAATACACGACATAGTGGCCCACCACGTGGACCCAACAACTTGTGACGTGCACCAGGACTTTCCTATAGACCAAGTTGAAAAATCGAGCATACATTGTAGTTACGACAACTTAGTAGCTACCGCCCCCTTTTTACAGTACAATTTTGAAATAATTATAGCAGCGCCAACAATGGCTAAGGTGACTAACACCTTCTTTACGGCTAATTATTATTCTACTACTCATTTTACATTTGAATCAAGAGGGCCCCCAACCGCATAGTTGAAATAGAAAAACGCGCCGCATTTTAAATTGTATTTAAACCAGCGCGCATTGGTATTTAATTTTCATTTTGATTAAATTGATTTTCATGTACAAGTATTTTTACATTCTATTATTTTCTTTGGCCATAACACAAATGCCAAAAGCAGTAAGCGCACAACAAAAGCCGCAGCAACAAAACAATAAGCAAACAGCAGCTATTTTAAAAGGTAAAGTGACCGATGCCACAACAGGGCAGGCTTTACAAGGCGCAACCATCTATTTTCCCGACACCAAAAAAGGTGCACTTACTAACGAAAAAGGGGAATACCAACTAACATTAACAACCGGCAACCATATGGTGGAAGTGAGTTTTATAGGATACGCAATCACTTCAAAAAACATAGCTGTAACTGCAGCAACCGAGCAAAATTTTGCATTAAGTCACACTGCTGTTGAAACTTCCAACGTAACAGTAACAAGTTTTTTACGCGCAACTTCAACAAAGCGCACACCAACGCCAATTAGTATTATAAAAAAGGAAGCATTATTCCGTGGTGCAGCAACTAATTTTATTGACGCACTTTCTAAAACACCAGGCGTAACACAACTAAGTACAGGGCCAGCAATTTCAAAACCAATTATTCGCGGTTTGGGATATAACCGAGTGGTGGTTTTAAACGACGGTGTAAGGCAGGAAGGGCAACAATGGGGTGACGAACATGGTATTGAAATAGACGAATACAATGTGTCAAGGATTGAAGTATTAAAAGTGCCTGCTTCTATTATATATGGTAGTGAGGCTTTATCGGGTGTAATAAATGTGGTGTCAAATGTGCCTGTAGCGCAAGGTGCTATAAGGGGAAATTTATTCACTAACTACCAAAGTAATAATAATTTACAGGGGTACCATTTCGACATAGCAGGTAATAACAAAGGTTTTGTGTGGGGATTAAATGGAACATCCAAACAAGCAGGTGACTATCAAAACAAATACGATGGTTATGTGTACAATTCAAAATTTAAAGAATTAAACGGAAGCGCTTATGTGGGTATAGAAAAGGATTGGGGCTATAGCCATTTCTTTGTAAGCAAGTACACACAAAAATTAGGCATGATAGAAGGGGTAAGAAATGACTTAGGCATTTTTTTAAAGCCAGTAATTATTGACGGTAACGAGGAGGAAGTAGAAGTAACCGATGCCGATTTTAAATCAACTACTCCAAGCGTACCTTATCAAAACATACAGCACACTAAATATACTTGGGACAATAATATTAAATGGGGAACAGGAAGGTTAAAAGCAAATATTGCATACCAAAGAAATGAACGCCAAGAATTTGGAAACGTGGCCGACCCAAGCGAAAAAAGTTTGTATTTCGATTTAGGTACCGTGAATTATTCTTTCCAATATTTATTACCTGAAAATAATAATTGGAAACATACCATTGGTGTAAACGGAATGCAACAAGAAAATAAAAATAAGGGCGTTGAAACATTAATACCTGAATACAAATCGGTTGACTATGGTTTATTCTTCTACACACAAAAAAATATAAACCGCTTACATATTAGTGGAGGACTTAGGATTGACAAAAAGGGAATTGAATTTAATGACCAAGCAGGTGAAAATATAAAAAAGGATTACGGCGCAATGGCTGGAAGCATTGGTATGACGTACGAAGCGGGCAATGACTGGGTGCTTAAATTAAATATTGCAAAAGGGTACCGAGCACCCAATTTAGCCGAATTAGGAAGCAATGGTGCACACGAAGGAACTAACCGTTATGAATATGGTAACGTAAACCTTAAGTCAGAAAAAAGTTTGCAATTTGATTTAGGAACAGAATGGAGTAACGAACACGTTTCATTCGCAGGAAATATATTTTATAACCACGTAACTGATTTCATATTTTACCAAAAGCTACTAGGTGTTGCGGGTGGGGATTCAATTATAATTGATGAAGAAGCAAGTGAGCTTAATGCATTTGCCTACCAACAGCAAAATGCAACATTATACGGAGGAGAATTTAATTTAGACATACACCCGCATCCTTTGGATGGTTTGCATATTGAAAACACAGTTTCTTATGTAAAAGGGGCGTTTGATAAAGCTTTGGATGGCAGTAAGCATTTACCAATGATTCCTTCCATGCGTTGGTTGGCCGAACTAAGGTATGAGTTTGAGGGAAAATCAAAAACCTTCAATAATTCATATGTAACATTACAGTTGGACAATGTGGCTGCACAAAACAATCCATTCACAGGTTTTAATACTGAAACAAAAACAGCAGGTTATTCCCTAATGAATATGGGCATAGGTACTCAGTTTATGCGCAAGGGTAAGCAATTATTTAGCTTATCGGTTATGGCGCAAAACCTAGGGGACGTTGCTTATCAAAATCATTTAAGCAGGTTAAAATACACCGACGTAAATGTATTAACAGGCCGCAGTGGGGTTTATAATATGGGCCGCAATTTTAGTGTAAAACTAAATGTGCCGCTACAGTTTGACTAGTATTGGTGCTAGTTAATTAAAAAAGGGGATAGCTCAATTATCGAGTACTATCCCCTTTTTAATGCCTTAATTCTTTGTACATTTATCTATCAAAATTGAAATTAAATTAATCATGAAGCAACTAATAATAATAGCATTGGCCGTGATAGGCGTAACAACTGTAAACGCACAAACAAAAGGGCCATTGGGTTTAAATAAGGAGGAACAAAAAATCATCGCCTATATAGATGCTAACATGCCAAGGGCAATAGCGTTATTAAAAGAAACGGTAAATATAAATAGCGGGACATTAAATGTAGAAGGCGTAAAAAAAGTAGGAGCAATATTTGCAAGGGAGTTGGCTAATGCAGGATTAAATACACAATGGGTAGGTTTACCCGATTCTTTAAAACGCGCGGGACATTTAGTGGCAACTACTAACGCAGCAACAACAAGTGCAGCAAAAACAAAAGGAAAAAAATTATTTTTAATAGGTCATTTGGACACTGTGTTTGAACCCGATATGCCAGCGAACCCATTTACAATGTTAAACGACAGTACTGCAACAGGCCAAGGAGTGAACGACACAAAGGGCGGTAATATAGTAGCAGTAATCGCATTACAAGCTTTACATGCGCAGGGCTTGTTAAACGAAGCGGCAATCACAGCCTACTTTACAGGCGACGAGGAAAAATCGGGTAGGCCAGTAAGTGTAAGCCGAAAGGATTTTATAGAACGCGCAAAACAAACCGACATTGCATTAGGTTTTGAAGGAGCGAATGGTTTAAATACCATTGCTACTGCAAGAAGAGGATCGAGTGGTTGGCGCTTGGAAGTAAAAGCAAAAACAGGACATAGCTTAGGCGTGTTTACAAAAAGTGCAGGCTATGGTGCCATATATGAAGCAGCCCGTATTGTAAATGAATTTAGGGAACAGTTAAGTACAGAAAAATATTTAACCTTTAACCCAGGTGTATTTATAGGAGGTTCTGAAATGCAATATGAAGAAGCAACAGTTACGGGAACTGCAATAGGAAAAACAAATATCATATCACCAGCTGCAACCGTAACAGGTGATTTACGTTTTTTAACGGAAGCACAAAAAGTGAATGCAAGAATTAAAATGCAAAAAATAGTTGCACAAAATTTAGCAGGCACCAAAGCAACAATTACATTTAGCGACGGCATTCCAAGTATGGCCCCAACCGAAGGCAATAATAATATACTCGCTGTAATTGATGGCGTCACAAAGGATATGGGTTTAGGTGCAACAGTAGCAGGCGACCCAGCAGGCCGAGGTGCGGGGGACATTTCATATATCGCAGCTTATGTGAGTTGCGTGGACGGCTTAGGTGCATCGGGCAAGGGCGCACATGCACCAGGAGAGACTATTAATTTAAAGGAATTACCCTTATTAATAAAAAGGGCTGCATTAACAATGTATAGGTTAACGAGGTAGGTTCAAAACATAGTGACTATTTTCTTGTACCAAACAAGTACATAAAATATTCCTTTGCATTCAACCAAATAAACGTTGGAACTACTTCGGCATAACGTGAAAAAAGGCGACGAGGTTCTTTTAATAAACGGTATAACCATTCTAAGCCAAATTTTTGAATCCAACCTGGTGCGCGCTTTATGTTGCCAGTGAAAAAATCAAATACAGCTCCTACAGTAAACATGTAATTTACATTAACATGCTTTGCTAAATTGGCTGCAAAAATTTCTTGTTTGGGAGTACTTAATCCAATCCATACCACATTGGCGCCAGATGCATTAATCATTGCACCTAAAATAGCAAATTCTTCATCGGACATTGTTGTAAAAGGAGGACTATAGGTACCAACTATGTTTGAGTTCCCAAGTTTTTGAGCACATGCTTGCTGTAGTTGTATTGCAACTCCTGGTTTACCACCACAAAAGAAATGTTTAATAGGCAGGTTAGCTGTACACGAAAGAACATTTTCAAAAGTATCCAATCCGGTACAACGTTCCATTTGTTTGAATCCCTTTAAATGACCTACCCAAACTAAAGGCATGCCATCGGGTAGGTTACAATAAAACTTATTAAGTAGCTGTTTAAAGGATGCATTTTTATTTGCGTAAACAATTCCATGTGCGTCTCTAGCACTAACAAGTCTATTTTTTGAACTTGACGTGAGTATAGAGTCTATTAATTCATCTGTAAATAACCTAACGTTACCACTATAAATATCAATACCAGCGATGTTAACGATTGAAATATGATTAGCGGATGTACTGATAAATGCTACTTTTAAAATGATATATGTAAATGCAAGTAGGCAAATTTAATTTAATACGTTCATAAATGGTTATAATTCTAAGCATTTTTTACAACCAAATACTAAGTAGTTATGAATAGGCAACACTTAGTAAACAAAATTGCACAACTACTTCTTTCCAATAAAATACGTAACTCCTCCATAGGCTACAAAGTTAAAACGTGACTCGTTAGGCATCCAGCCGTAGTTATTAGAATTTACAAATTGAGCATTTCCATGAACCAGTAATTTATTGAAGCGCTTTTGGTATTGATAGCTCACTGCAAAATCTATCCATCTTTTATAAGTAGATAAATTAGGCTCTCTTAGTGCATCATGAACAATTCTTTGAAAACTTATCCCCTGTTTATTAAAACCTTTTTTTAAGAAAACATTTAAACTTTGCATATTACTACCATTGCCGTAACCAGCCCCAATAATTCTACTTTGGTTGGTGTAACTTCCTTGATATAAATAAGTGTTACCTGTTCCGCGAATAATATAATCAACTGGTCCTGAAAGTTGCGTGAATTCGCTTTGTATATCAATCCACTTATTATTCACTATTGGAATTAATTTCCTAAATCCTGCTGTAAAAATTGAACCATGATTTGTGCTCATAATAAAATCTCTGATATTATAAGTGTTGTCATTTGTGCCATATTCTCCATAAATTTCGGCATGCGCATCTTTGAAAACGTAACGCCCTGAAACGGAAATTAGTTGCTTTATTCTTGTACTCTCACCCGTTAAAGTATAATAATTACTGTTGCCTCTAAAAAATCCTGCAAAAACTGGCAAATAATTATAAATAAAATTTTCTCGATCACCTGTATATTTATGATAAACATACCCCACTCTAGTAAAACCTAAAAACAATCCCGGAATAAATTTTGGATTAAATGATACGTTAATAGCATTTAAGTATCGCCAGTCACCTGTATCAAGTTTAGGATCATTTGGGTAACCGCCGTAAGCACCTTGTGCATAATAGTAAGTTGTCAAGTCTTTT
>CANHAE010000034.1 GCA_947458915.1 Bacteroidota bacterium | reverse complement strand
TAACATAAAATAATTCGATTAATTCATGAATGCAAAAGCAACAATAAGGTGTATTATAAAATGGGTGATTATCTGCTTAACGGTGGGATTACCAATTGGAACCGTGGTTGCCCTTTTCCTAGCCACTTTAGACTACGCAACAGCATGGCGTGAAACCCATTTATGGATTATTTATTTTTTACCAATTGCTGGCTTACTCATTGCCTTGATTTATAATTACTATGGAGGCGAGGCTAATAAAGGGAATAATTTACTTTTAGAAGCGCACCAATTAGATAATAAAAGTATTCCACTTAGTATGGCTCCCTTAGTTTTTGTAAGTACAATTTTAACTCATATCACTGGAGGCTCTGCTGGAAGAGAAGGGACCGCTGTACAAATAGGAGGCGCCATTGCAGATCAAGTGACTCCAGTATTTAAACTAAATACAACTGAACGAAAAACAGTTTTAATTATTGGTATTAGCGCTGGCTTTGCTGCAGTTTTTGGCACACCCTTAGCAGGTGCAATTTTCGCATTAGAAATAATGTTATTTAAGAATATAAAATTAGCCGCTATCCTACCAAGCTTTGCAGCAGCTTATATTGCACACTATACTTGCCTTTCATGGGGAATTGAGCATACATCCTACTTTGTGAATGTCATCCCTGCAATAACTATTAAAGCCCTCTTATGGACTATTTTAGCAGGTATTATTTTTGGACTTACAGCACTTTTGTTTTCTTATACTGGAATATTTTGGACAAAACTATTTAGTAAAATAAAAAATAAACTACTTGTTCCTGTATTAGGTGGTATGGTATTAGCGCTGGCCATACATTATATTGGTACTACTAAATTTATTGGGCTAAGTATTCCAAGCATCGTAGATGCATTTGTGCACCCGGCGGGAAATTTTGACTTTATTATTAAGCTGCTATTCACCACATTTACTTTAAGTGTTGGTTTTAAGGGAGGAGAAGTAACACCTTTATTTTTTATAGGTGCTACACTTGGAAATATTTTAATTTGGTTTATTCCTTTGCCAATGGCTTTATTAGCGGGTATGGGTTTTGTTGCAGTATTTGCAGGAGCAACACATTGTGTAATTGCATCAATAGTATTAGGTATTGAAATTTTTGGAATAGAAGCAGGACTGTATATTGGAATTGCTAGCATCATTGCTTATTTCACATCTGGAGTGAAGGGTATTTATAGTTCCCAACAAAAAGAAGGCGCCAAGTTTAGCTTTTATAACTATATACATAACTTCACCAAGCGGTAAATTAATTAGTTGCAATTTTTGGCTTAAGCCCTGCTGATAGGCCTGGTCAAACAAGTAGGGCCTCCGCCGCCCTTTACACTTATTTCTGCACCTTCATATTCAATTACTTTGCAACCCGCTTGCTCTAATGCTGCTTTCGTCTTTGGATTTCCTTTTACCATTAAACAAACGCGTGGCGCTAATGCCAAAACATTACAACCCATACTATCAAATTCTGCTTCAGGTACTTCAACAAGTGCAAAACCACGTGCAATTAAATCGTTTCTAAATACAATGGGAATTAAGGGAGAATATACGACTGCTAAATTGTAGTCAACCGGACTTAGTACAGACATTAAATGAAACACATCAGAAGGGCCTCTGTAATGAGGCATGGGAACTGTTATAACTGTTACCCCTAATGGTGTAATTAATTTTGTAAGCTGCCTAATGCCTTCTTCATTCGTTCTATAAGTATGTCCAACTGCTAAAGTGTTTTCGTCTATCCAAGCAACATCCCCACCTTCCAAAGTGCCAGGTGGCATTATGGTACCTAGTATTGGAATACCCGCTTGCTCAAAAGCACGGGCTTCCGCAGCAGGTTCGTTTACGCGACCCGCCTTACCCATATTGCAAATAATCATACCCTTATTCGTGGCAATTGCCGCATCTCGGCAATAAATAGAATCCATATTTACCGAAGCATCTTCGGGAAAATGTAAAATAGTTGCACCCTGTTCTTTCAAGATTGTTTCAAAAGCCGTGTATTCTTCAACAGCAGTTTGCATAATTGGTTCGCCTAAATAATTTAATGGTTCCCAATGTTTTTCGATGTGCGGTTGATTTATAAAAGCAGCTGTAGCCGTTTTTATAAAAATAGATTTCAGTTTTCCATATTCAGAATGTGCAGACATTTAATTATATTTTATTTAGAATAGTAATAATTTATTTAGGTAATTGCTTGTCGTGGTCTCGCTTCCAAATGGCCCATACATAAATAGGCACCGAGGACATGGATAATAAAAAGCCCCAATAAACTGTTTCTTGTCCCGACCCAATTATCATCCACATTGAAAATAAAAACGCAGTGCTAGCTAGTAGTATTGCCCAAACAAATGACATTTTAGTTTTAAAGGCATGCTGCAAGCGAAGTACCATATAGGCAGCTGTGCAAAACAAATAAGGAATTAACACCGTTAAGGTAGAAAGTAATATTAAAAATTTAAACTGTGCAACTAAGCCTTTGGAATAATTCATACACATAAATACAGAAACAAATACACTAGAAATAGCAATGCCAATTACTGGCACTCCTTTGCTATTTTTTTTGGCAAAAATGGCAGGAAATAGTTTATCCTTTGCAATTGCATAAGGTACTTGACCTTGAATTAGAATAAACCCATTTAAAGCACCAAATGCAGCAATAGCAACACCTGCACTTACCCAATACTGTGCGCCGTTCCCAAATATTAAAATTGCAGCGTCTGCAAACGGTGTAACAGACTGTTGTAACTGATGCGCAGGAATCATACCCATTACACTAATGGTACTAAGAATATACACAAAAGTTGCAACGAGTGTTCCCAATATTGTTGCACGCGCAATTGTTTTTTCGGGATTGCTTACACTTCCTGAAGGAATGGTCGCACATTCTATACCAAGGAATGCAAAAAATGTTAAAGTGGTAGTTGCAGTAATTGCCTCAAAAGTGGAACTGCCACTTGTATTGAAGGGAAGAAAGTTTTGTAATTTAATATAGAATAATCCTACAACACCAATAAGTACTAATGGAACTATTTTTAAGATGGTGGTTACAAGTTGCAATTTACCAGAAGTTAAAATGCCTAATGAGTTTATCCAAGTTAAAAACCAAATAGTACCAAGCCCGGTTGCTACTGCTAATAATGTATTGGTTGCGAGTGCAGGGATAAAGGTACTTAAGGCACTAATAAAAGAAACAGTGATAGCTGCATTAGTACACCATACGGAAACCAAATAACCCCAAGCAACTAAAAAACCAGCAAAATCGCCTAATCCTTTTTGAGAATAAGCATAAGGGCCACCGTCGGCTGCAGGGAGTAATTTACTTAAATGAGCGAAAACTTTAGCTAATAAAAAAGCTCCAATAGCAGAACAAACCCAACCTATTAAACTAATTCCTCCAAAACTGGCAAGTGTAGAGGGCATTAAAAAAACGCCTGCGCCAATCATATTGCCCACAACTAACGAAGTACTTGTCCATAAGCCTAATTTTTTATTATCCTGCATACCGTTAAGATAAGAAAAAAAATCTATTGTACTAATTTAGAGGCAACTAACTCATATTTTGTTAAATTCAACTAGCAATAGACCGATAGGATAAAATAATTGCTTTTTAGTCGACTATTTTAGACTCATATAGTCTTGTAGGTGTTCAATCAATTTTTTCTGAGATTCAATAGTATGTTTTATAATATCACTTTGGCTAATAATATTATATAAGTTGCTATTTTCAAATATAGGCAAGTACCTTAAGTTTTTCTCTGTCATTAGTAAGCTGCAATGCTCGACAGCATCGGTTGTTCTTAAGTGTGGTAAATCCGTAGCCATCACTTCTTCTACCGAAGTATTATTTGAAGCCCTTCCCTCAAGTACCACTTTTCGTGCATAATCCCGTTCGGTAAAAATGCCCACATATTGTTCGTCTTTCATTACTATTAAACAGCCTATATTAGCTGCCGCCATAATTTTCAAAGCGTCTATAATGGGCGTTATGTTAGAAACGGTTATTAATTTTCTATTCTTGGAACTGATTAAATCTTTTACTGTTGGCATGGCGTTGATTTTGAGGATTTAAAAATAGGCTTATCCTAATTTAACACTTTTTCCGTTACCAACAATTCATGCATTAATTCTTTAACCTTGTCTTTTAACAAAGGAATAATAGCTTCAATTTCAGGAGTTAGTATAATGCCTTGCTGTTGAATACTTTCGATACTTACTACAAATAAATCAATAACAGGCATAGTACCTAATATTTGTAAAGCATTCACTAAGTCCTTCATACCAATGTCATGCGTGCTCATGGCTTGTGGGAAATCCATCGAAAACTTAGGCTTTATTTTTCGAATGGTTCCAACTGGGTTCGTATCTAATGTTGCATCAATTAATATTACGTTAGGGTAACTTTCAAAATATTCTAATAAATGAAACCCTCCTGTACCACCGTCTACTACATCAACACCTTCAGGCAAAACTTCCAATGCAAGCCTTTCAGCAAGGTGAACACCTATGCCTTCATCGCCCATTAAATAATTACCAATTCCTAGAATTAGGATCTTGTTTTTTGGATCTTTCACTAATTAATGCTTTTTACGTGGGTTAGGTGTATGGTATTTTTTTTCTTCAAAAACTTCTTCTTCAATAAATTTCCATCCGCCGCCCATGCTACTTATTTCTCCTCGGCCTTCCACATAGTCATGATAAAATACCAAGTAAACATGCACTACAGCAAAAAGGATAAAAAACCACATAGTCCAATGATGAATAGTTCTTGTCAACATGTCGCCTCCAAACATAGAAGGTACCCATGCAAACATACGAGGGAACCACCAACCGCCCATGTCGGCATATAATCCAAATCCAGTTAAACATTGTACCGCAAATGCTATAAAAGTTAAAAAGTAAATGAATCCTGCCATGGCATTGTGACCAATGCTTATATGATGTTGTTCTTTGCCATCTTTTTTCAACATCAAAATATCAATTTTAAATACATTCCACATTTCTGTAAAAAACCGTTTAGAAGTTGGAATGAATTGTTTCCAATTTGCATATTTATTTCCAACAAAACCCCAATAAATACGAAATAAGAAATTAAAAAAGAATAAATAAGCAGCTGCAAAATGAACGTAACGCACCCATCCCATGGTATACACCTGCGTGGCTTCTTTTTGACTCATTAGTGCCAATGGATTATTGATATAAAATCCTGTAGCAATTAATGCAAGAATAACAACGGCATTTAACCAATGATAAAATCGAACAGGCAATTCCCAAACATATACTCTGCGCAGCCTTGGTAGGCGTAAATATTTATTATCCATAAATTATGATTTCGGTTTTAAAAATGATTAATCACCAACTACACTAACACGACTAATTGTTTTTCCGTCTTCATCATACAAATGCACGCTACAAGCCATACAAGGATCAAAGCTGTGAATAGTACGAATAATTTCCAACGGTTGTGTTTCATCATGTACCGGTGTGTCAATCAAAGCTGCTTCATAAGCACTCATTTGACCTTTACCATCTCTTGGCGAAGCATTCCATGTTGTTGGAACTACTAATTGGTAATTAGCAATTTTTTCATCTTTAATATTAATCCAGTGCGCTAATGCGCCACGCGGTGCTTCGGCATGTCCAACTCCCAATGCTTCTTTTGGCCAAGTAGCAGGATCAAACTTGCTCATTTCTGCCATTCTTGTATCTCCCGCTTTAATGTTTGCAATTAAACTGTCATAAAATTCTAACGCCCAATCGGCTGCCAATACTGCTTCTAAACCTCTTGCAGCTGTTCGACCTAGGGTTGAAAATAATGCTGTAACTGGAACGTCTAAATCTTTTAAAGTTTTGTCCACAATAGCTTTGTATTCTTCTACCCCTTTTGCATAGCCCACCAAAACTCTCGCTAAAGGACCTACTTCCATTGCATTACCTTTCCACCTTGGTGTTTTTAAATAACTATACTCTTTAGAAGTGTCTAAGTGTTCAAATGGAGGCTTAGGACCTGTGTAATTAATTTTACTTTCTCCTTTCCAAGGGTGTAAGCCTTTTGCTTTTCCACCTTCTCCTTCATAATCATACCAAGAATTAGTAATAAATTCTTGCACTTCATCCTCTTTTCTTAAATCCACTTCATACACTTTGCTGATGTCTTTGTTTAAGATAGCACCAGACGGGAATTTATAAGAAGCTGTGTCTCGATAACCTTTTGTTGGCAAATCGCCATATACTAAATAGTTGCCCAATCCACCGCCAATTGCACCCCAGTCCTTGTAAAAAGAAGCGATTGCCATTAAATCCGGTATGTACACTTGATTAATAAATTCTTTACCCTCTTTTAATAACTGATGTATAAATGCTAAACGTTCAGCATTTATACCGCTTACATCGTCGAGGTTTATAGAACAAGCCATTCCACCCACTAAGTAATTAGGGTGAGGATTTTTACCGCCAAAAATAGCTTGTACTTTTACGATTTCTTTTTGCCAATCTAATGCTTCTAAATAGTGCGCTAAACCAATAAGGTTCACCTCGGCAGGTAATTTATAAGCAGGGTGTCCCCAATAACCATTCGCAAAAATACCTAGTTGACCACTTTCAACAAATTTTTGAATTCTTGTTTGAATGTCTGCAAAATAACCAGGAGAACTCTTTGGCCATTTTGAAATAGATTGCGCTAATTCAGAGGTCTTTTTTGGATCTGCTTTTAAAGCCGCAACTACATCGACCCAGTCCATCGCATGCAAATGATAAAAATGTACAACGTGGTCATGCATATACAAAACACAGTGCATTAAGTTTCTTACAAGTTCTGCATTAGGAGGAACTTCAATACCCAAGGCATCTTCTACACATCTAACTGATGTTAAAGAATGCGTCGAAGTACAAACACCACAAACACGCCCTACAAAGGCCCATGCGTCACGAGGATCTCGTCCGCGTAATATTTCTTCTAGCAATCGTACCATGGTCCCACTGCTATAAGCGTCTACAATTTTGCCATTTTCAATATCTGCTTCAACTCGTAAGTGCCCTTCAATTCGGGTTACGGGATCAACTACTATTCTTTTACTCATAAAATTAATTAAGGAGGTGAAATTAATTAAGAAGGCAATTCGTGTTCGCTTGCTTTACCTTCGGTTTCTAAATCGTGAATACTTTTTTGCTTGCCAATGTTAGTTGCAACTGCATGGCCCGCAACTGCTACCAAAGTGGCCCCTAATGCAACCTTACCAATGGTATCCGCATCCGATTCAATACCAAAACCAGCAAAAGCAGATGCGCGTTCATATAACCGACCATTGTCCCAGAAATTTTCTTCACTACAACCAATACATCCATGACCTGATTGTATTGGGTAACTTACACCTCCATTCCATTTCATAACACCACATGCATTGTAAGTACTTGGTCCTTTACAACCAACCTTATATAAGCAATAACCTTTCTTAGCATTTTCGTCGTCGAAAGTTTCAACGAACAAACCGGCATCAAAATAAGGACGGCGGTAACAACTATCGTGCACTCGCTTGCTATAGAAAGCTTTTGGACGACCCACTCTATCTAATTCAGGGATAGTGCCGAAAGTTAATAAATGAACAATGACCCCAGCCATCACCTCACCTATTGGAGGACAGCCTGGTACTTTAATAATGGGCTTACCCGTTATTAATTTATGAATGGGTGTTGCTTGAGTAGGATTTGGTTTAGCACTTTGTACACAACCATTGCTAGCACAGCTTCCCCAAGCTATTATTGCTTTTGCATCTGCTGCTGCCTCTTCTAAAATATGCATGGAAGTTTTACCACCAATCATACAATAAACGCCATCAGCAGCTACAGGAACACTTCCTTCCACACAAAGTATATATTCACCTTTGTATTTTTTCATAGTATCCTTAAGTGACTTTTCGGCTTGCGCACCAGAAGCGGCCATAAGCGTTTCAGTATAGTCAAGCGATACCATGTCTAATAAGATATCCGCTACCATTGGGTGGGAGGAGCGAATAAAACTTTCGCTACAACAAGTACATTCTTGGAAGTGCAACCAAATAATTGGAATGCGAGACTTAGTTTCCATTGCTTTTGCAACTTGGCCAATGGCTGACTTTTCTAACCCAATAAAGGCTGCCATCATACTTGCAAACTTCATGAAATCGCGGCGATCGTATCCTTTACGTATAACCTCTTCGTAATAAGTAGGTTGTTTTTTGACTTCGAGCATATCGTTATCCATGCTGAAAAATTTAAAGGTGAACATTTGTTAATTCGAGCACTAATGTAAATACCTATAATAACTGTATGGCTGATAAATGTCATAGTTGGATATGATAGTAGTCATAAAACTATTTTGCCAATGTTTCTAATATTGATACCTATAACTATTAAATCAAATTTTATGAAAAAGTTTATTGCCGTTACAATGATGATTTTTGTCACTTTTTTACCTGAACTATTAATGGCGCACCCAGGACACGAAGGGGATCATGGTGATTCAGGATATACTATCACTCACTATTTTACACAACCTTCTCATATCATTGTTAGCTTACTAAGCATTGCAACCGTTGTTGCTTTTGTACTTTACACTAAAAGGAAACAGCAAACTAAATAAGCACGATGCACGAACTTTCTGTTGTTATGAGCATAATTGAAATTGCCACTACACAAATGGAAGGCGCTGATGCTAGTGAAATTGAAGAAATTGAATTAGAGATTGGAGCATTAAGTGGTGTTGAAGAAAATTCATTTGAATTTGCTTGGAAACAAGCTGTCAGAAACACGCCATTGCAAAATGCTGTGCGAAAAATAAATCATATTGAAGGACTAGCAACTTGCTTGGATTGTATGATAGATTTTTCAATAACGCAATTATATGACGCCTGTCCGGTATGTGGTGGGCATTTTTTAAATATTAAAAAAGGCAAAGAACTTAAAGTTAAAAGCCTCGTTGTAAATTAAGCGGAAAAAATAAATTAAATTTTATGTGTGCAACTTGCGGATGTAGCGCCGATGGAAGTGTAACAATGCATGTTCCAGGGCAAGAAAACAATCACGATCATAATCACGGTCACGACCATTCACATAGTCATGGAAAAAAAATTGTGGATGTAGAACAGGATATATTGCAACAAAATAATTTATTAGCTGAACGAAACAAAGGTTATTTTGATGCAAAAAATATACTTGCCTTAAATTTAGTAAGTTCACCTGGTTCGGGTAAGACCACTTTATTAGAGAAAACATTAGCCGACCTAAAAGGGCAACTAACATTTGCAGTTATCGAAGGCGACCAACAAACAACAAATGATGCGGACCGTATTCATGCAACTGGCACGAAAGTTACACAAATCAATACAGGAAAAGGATGCCACCTAGATGCGCACATGGTATTACATGCAATACAAGGCATGAAACCCAAAAACGATTCTGTCTTGTTTATTGAAAATGTAGGAAACTTGGTTTGCCCAGCAATGTTTGATTTAGGGGAAAAAGAAAGAGTGGTAATAATTAGTGTTACAGAAGGGGATGATAAGCCGTTAAAATACCCTGATATATTTTTTACATCCACCCTATGTATTATAAATAAAATCGACCTGCTCCCTTACGTACCGTTTAGTGTTGAAAAGGTAAAAGAGAATGCAAGGAAAATTAATAGAAACATACATATTATTGAGGTTAGCTGCACTACTGGAGCCGGTTTACAAGAATGGTATGACTGGTTAAAGTCAAAAGTATTAGCGCCAGAAACAGTATAAATGCATACTTTTTATATTCATATTAAAGGCCTTGTACAAGGCGTGGGCTTTCGTCCACATGTATATAGGATAGCTGAAAATATGAATTTAACAGGATGGGTAAGTAACGGAAACAACGGTGTACATATTGAAGTAAATGCAACTTCAAAAGTGGCAGAAACATTCTTAAAAGCATTAATTATTGACGCACCTACAAATGCTATTATTACGCATGCTGAGTTGAAACAAACTAATACTAAGGAGTTTGTTTCATTTACGATTCAGGCGAGTGAACAGATAAGCTTACCCGAATTAATCATGCCACCCGATTTTTCAATTTGTTCAAATTGTAAAAAAGAAATTCAAACAGCTGGCAATAAAAGATATCATTACGCATTTACTACTTGTTTAGAATGCGGACCTCGTTACTCAATTATTGAAAATTTACCGTACGACAGGGAATATACCACTATGAAAAAAATGGACATGTGTGTTAACTGTGAGCAGGAATACCATAATATAGAAGACAGGAGACATTATAGCCAAACGAACTCGTGCCCTCATTGCCCTATACCAATGCATTTGTTCACTACGCCTAATTCTTGCATTCATCATACCAGTGAAAGTATTATTCCTGAAGTTGTATTAGCCATTAAGGCGGGGAAGACTGTTGCAGTGAAAAATACCGGTGGTTATATTTTACTTTGCGACGCTACAAACCATGCTGCGATTGAAAATTTAAGAAATAAAAAAAGAAGACCCACTAAACCATTAGCGATATTATACCCAAATGAACAAATGGCTTCAATGGACGCTATTGTTCGAGCTATGGAAAGCAAGGAACTTAATTCAATTGTTGCCCCTATAGTTTTATGTAGTTTAAAAGATAATCCAGCATCTGGCATTCAATATGAAATTATTGCTCCAGGTTTAGATAAACTTGGTGTTTTATTGCCAAGCTCGCCCCTGCTGTATTTAATCGCTACCGAAATAAACAAGCCACTAGTTGCTACAAGTGGCAATATTAGTGGAGCACCAATTATTTATGAAGACGTTGCAGCTTTAGAAAATTTATTTGAAGTAGCCGATTTAGTACTTACCTATGACAGGCCAATAGTAGCACCTCAGGACGATAGCGTTATTCAATATACGGAACAGGGACAAAAAATAATATTGAGAAGAAGCCGTGGGTTAGCTCCAAATTATTTCCCAAACCCGTTCGAAAATAATAGGGAAACCATACTAGCAACAGGCGGAGAATTAAAAAGTGCTTTTGCGTATTCGGTAAACAACTATTTGTATATAAGTCAATTTTTAGGAGATCAAAGTTATTTAGAATCTCAAGAAGCATACGCCCACACATTTAAACATTTTCAAAAGATATTTAAAGTGCCCCCAACTAAATTGCTAATTGACCTACACCCCAACTATTTTGTGTCGGCTGCTGGAAAGGAAATTGGAGAAAAATTAAACGTGCCCGTAATAAAAATTCAGCATCATAAAGCACATTTTGCTTCCGTTTTAGCCGAAAATAATTTATTAAACAAAAGGGAATCCGTGTTGGGTTTTATTTGGGATGGGACCGGTTTTGGGGAAGACGGCCAGGTATGGGGTTCCGAATTGTTTAGTTATAAAGAAGGTAGTTTTAGTAGGATGGCGCACTTGGAATATTTCCCTGTGTTACTAGGGGATAAAATGAGTAAAGAACCTCGCTTATCCGCACTTAGTATACTGAAAAAGCTAAACGAAGAAGGGCTTATAAAAAAACAATTTAGCGATGCCGAATGGCAATACTATTTAAAGGTATTAGAAAACCCCAGCGTTACTTCAACAAGTAGTATGGGGCGTTTTTTAGATGCTATTGCATGCATGATAGGACTAGACGGCAAAACTAGTTTTGAGGGAGAAGTCTTAATGAAACTAGAATCACTAGCGCGAAATAGCTATGCTCATAAGGCCTACTATTCTTTTAAAATAGAAGATGAAAAAATACAATGGACTGATTTTATAAAGGAATTACTAATAGATATTAGCCTGCTTAAGGAACAAGCTTTTATTGCTAGAAAAGTAATAAACAGTTTAGTTGAATTAATTGCTATACTCAGTGATGAATTTGGCATCAACCAATTGGCTTTTAGTGGTGGTGTTTTTCAAAATGCATTATTAGTAGACCTACTAATCGAAAGACTAGGGCGTAGCAAAAAACTAAATTTTCAAAAGCAAGTAAGTCCCAATGACGAAGGAATTGCATTAGGTCAATTTGCTTATTATTTAAATGAAAGAAATGTTAATAATGACAAGATTGATATTGACAGAAAATCGAGTTCATTATTTACAGAAAAAGAATTAATAAATTTTTAAAATACTATTATATGTGTTTAGCAATACCCGGTAAATTATTAGCCATTACGGCACAGTTAGATGAAACATTTAGAACAGGAAAAGTTTCCTTTGGAGGCATTCAAAAGGAAGTAAATTTATTTATGGTGCCAGAAGCAAAAGTGGACGACTATGTATTAGTACATGTAGGTGTTGCTATTGGTGTTGTAGATGAGGAAGAAGCAAAACTCACCTTTAAATATTTAAAAGACATGGGAGAAGTGGAAGAATTAGAAATACCCAATATTTAATTAAGCGACTACTAAATTTAAGTGTATGAAATTTTTATCAGAATACAGAGACCCGGAATTAGTTACTTCTTACATTGAACAAATTCATCGGATAACAACTAAGCCTTGGACCTTAATGGAGATTTGTGGCGGACAAACACATAGTTTGGTTAAGAATGGTATTTTGGAAATGTTACCCGCCAAAATAACCATGGTTCATGGGCCAGGCTGCCCTGTTTGTGTTACTAGCGTAAGCGTAATTGATCAAGCCATTTATTTAGCCATGCAGCCTCATGTAATTCTTTGTTCTTTTGGCGACATGTTACGCGTTCCAGGAAGTAAAAAAAGTTTGTTAGAAGCAAAGGCCGAGGGAGCCGATATTCGTATTTTATACTCCCCATTAGAAGCCGTTCAATTGGCAAAATTAAATCCCGAAAAGGAGGTGGTTTTTTTTGCTGTAGGATTTGAAACCACCGCCCCTGCTAATGCATTGAGTGTGGTACATGCACACCAAATGGGTATAAATAATTATAGCATTTTGGCCTCTCATGTTTTGGTACCTCCTGCTATGGAAGCTATATTGGGGGATGACGAAAATAAAATTGATGCCTTTTTGGCTGCAGGACATGTTTGCACAATTATGGGTATTGACGAGTACTACCCAATTGCTGAAAAATACAAATGCCCAATGGTAGTAACCGGTTTTGAGCCCGTTGATTTATTACAAGGAATTTTAATGGCAGTGCAACAATTGGAAAATGGTGAATATAAGGTAGAAAATCAATATGCTAGAAGTGTACAACGCGAAGGAAATAAAATGGCACAAGATACTATTCATAAAGTATTTGAGGTAAGTGATAGGGTTTGGAGAGGCATTGGAAATATTCCACAAAGTGGTTATGAGGTCAACGAACGGTACAAACAATACAATGCGCGTGTGAAATTTAATATTGATATCCCATTCGCCGAAGAAAACAAAGAATGTATCAGCGGAGAAATTATGAAGGGATTAAAAAAACCTAAGCAGTGTCCTAATTTTGGCACCAAGTGTAAGCCAGAACATCCACTTGGTGCGCCAATGGTTAGTAGTGAGGGGGCTTGCGCTGCTTATTACCATTATTCAGGGGTTTAAATAAAAATCTTCTACATTTTATTTACTTGTTAAAAAATTTAAACTGCTACTATGTCAACCGATACTAAAATAAAAATGAACTTACAATGCCCAATGCCAAAATTTGATTTTGACGTAATTACTATGGGCCACGGAAGTGGTGGTTTGTTAACACATAAATTTTTACAAAGCGGGGTATTCGATATTTTAAAAAACGATTTACTTGACCAGCAACATGACGGAGCCATTTTTGAATTACATGGCAAAACAGCATTTAGCACCGATAGCTATGTCATATCTCCTGTCTTCTTCCCTGGAGGAAATATTGGCGACCTGGCAATAAACGGAACCGTGAATGATATTGCTATGTGTGGTGGAGAAGCAAAATATATGTCACTAGGTTTTATCATTGAAGAGGGCTTCACCATGAATGAATTTTGGGAAATACTAGTTAGTATAAAAAATGCAGCTGATAAAGCAAATGTTAAAATAGTGACTGGTGATACAAAAGTGGTAGAAAAGGGGAAAGGGGATAAAATATTCATTAACACATCAGGCATTGGACTAATTCATCCAAAAGCAAACATACACCATAATAATATTGAAGAAGGGGATGTAGTTATTGTGAGTGGAAATATTGCCAATCATGGCATTGCGATTATGAGCCTAAGGCAAGGTATTGAATTCGAAACGACTATAGAAAGTGATACAGCAAATTTAAAGCATACAATTCTTGCCTTAATTGAAACATTCGGTAATGACATTAAATTTTTAAGAGACCCTACAAGAGGTGGCGTTGCATCTGTTTTAAACGAAGTAGCTGAATTAACTCAATTAAGCTTTTACTTAGAACAAAAACTTATTCCTTTAAATGAATCTGTTGAAGGGGCATGTGAGATGTTGGGACTGGACCCTTTATATGTAGCAAACGAGGGCTTATTTTTAGCTATTGTAAAAAAAGAAATCGCCACTAGTTTTCTTGCGAAATTAAAAGGAGACGAAAACGGAGTAAACGCTGCAATTATTGGCGAAGTCACTAAAACGCACCCTGGTAAAGTAATTATGAAAAGTAATATTGGAGGAAAAAGAGTGGTTAATTATTTGACGGGAGAACAACTTCCAAGAATTTGTTAGTTACAATACTTGTTAATTACTATACTATTAATACAAGCCTATAACTTAAGCTTTTCAAAAAAGTATTGCTCATTCACTTCTACTACTTCACCTGGCTGCATTGTTCCTAATAGTAAATCTTCAATAGATACACGAATTAGTCTAAGGCACTTGTGATTTACTGCTGCTACCATTTTTCGTACCTGATGAAACTTGCCTTCCGTTAAACTAATAAGTAGCCAGGAACTAATTACATTTTCATGCAAAGGTTTAACTGCTTCAAATAAATTAAGTGGTTTTTCGACCAACTCAACTACACATGGAGTGGTCGTAAAGCTATTACCATAGGTGGCACTAATCTCAATTCCTTGGGCTAATTTTTGAACAGTTGTAGCTGTTACCTTGTTTTTTACTTGCACTAAATAAATTCGTTTATGAGGAACTGCTCCCTGAAACAATAAACGGGTGACTTTTTTATTGGTAGTAAGCAATAGCAAGCCCTCCGAATTTTGGTCTAACCTACCTATTGCATGAGTGCCTTCGGGGAAATTAAAGGGTAATCTACTTAATAAGTTTACCGAATGGCTACTTACAAATTGGGAAACCATATTTACCGGTTTATTGACCATAAAGTAACGATGCTCATTCATACGGCAAATTACTTAATATTGCATATGCAACAAGCTTCCAAAGACCCACTTCACGGAAAAACGCTAGAATTTATTGTAAAAGAACTAGTGAAGTATTTCGGGTGGGAAGATTTAGGTTACCACATTCCAATAAATTGCTTTAAAAGCAACCCGACAGTAAAATCAAGTTTAAAGTTTTTGCGCAAAATGCCTTGGGCAAGAAAAAAGGTGGAAGACTTATACATAAGAATGGCCGGACACCAAGCTGAACCCCAAAGTGAAAAAGCTGACTAGCTACCAAAAACTAGCTGATATGTTTTTTTAATAGGTCAACCAATACACCAGCTTGCTGCACACCTGGCTGTCTCCACTTTATTTCGCCTTTATGAAAAATGACCAAAGTGGGCACGCTTGACACATTTAGCTCAGAAGCAAGTTGCTGATTTTTATCAACATCAATTTTAATAACTCTTACTTTATCCCCTAATTGAGTATGTACTTGTTGTAAAATTGGTTGCATCATTTTACAAGGGCCACACCATGTTGCAAAAAAATCAACCAATACAGGTGTTTCTCCTTTTATGATTGCACCAAAGGTTTCTACATTTGACATAAATAATTATTTAATTTCCGTGAATACTGTAGTTTCTTTATCGGATACCTTATTTCTTTTTGGACTATACCCACAAGCATTATATCCACAGCCTATTTTATACCTCGACCCTATTATTGAATAAACAACAAATAGTAAACCAAAGCCTCCTGCAACTATATCACTAGTTTGATACCCTACAACACACATAGCCCCTCCCATCAATAAACGAGGCACTAAAATCCAGTCTATTTTTGCCAATAAATTTCGCATAATACATATTTTAACGAAGGTAAGAAACCACTAAATTTTAAAATGTGACATATATTACATTGGCTGTAAATTAACTATATTCACATTAGAATTTAAACATACAATGTTAGCAAAAGAACAACTAAAAACCATATTCCCCGATTGGGAAGAAGGTTTATACAATGCCATCATCGAGCATGCCGAATTAAAAGAAGCTACAGCAGGAACGGTATTGTTAAAACCAGGCCAAAATATAAAATCTGCGATGTTGGTAGTGGAAGGCTCCGTTAAGTTATACCAAGAAGACGAAGATGGAGGAGAATATTTCATGTATCATTTAAATCCTGGTGAAGCTTGCGCAGTAACACTGGTATGTAATTACCACCACGAAAAAAGCCAGGTATTAGCAAAGGCTGTAAGCGATATTAGCTATTTATCGATCCCGGTTGAATTTATGGATAAGTGGTTAAATGAATTTAAAAGTTGGCACTATTTTGTAATAAGAACTTATAGGAGCAGGTATGAAGAATTGCTCAAAACAATTCACGAAATTGCCTTTAAGAATATGGATGAACGCCTAGAATTTTATATTAAAAGGCAAGTGAGCCAGTTTGGGCCTAGCGTAAACTTAACACACCAAGAAATAGCCAATGATTTGAATACTTCAAGAGAAGTGGTTAGTCGCTTATTAAAGAAAATGGAACACAATGGTTGGATAAAAATGAACCGAAATTCGTTCGAATGGGTGAAAAAATAACCTTTAATGGGGTCATGTGATAATTATCACAAAGTTAATCCAAGCTTTTATTGATTTTTGCACTTATAAAATAATTATATGCAAAACGTAATTCAATCCATCAAAGAAAAAAAAGGCACATTACTTGACGTAAGAAGTGAAATGGAATTTGAAACAGAACATATTCCAGGTGCTATTAATATTCCCTTAGAAACTATCGAAGCAAGTTTGAGTAAAATTGCTGAAATGCCAAAACCTATAGTTGTGTATTGCTTAAGTGGTGGCAGAAGCGGTATTGCTAGCGGCCTTATTAAGCAAAGTGGCTTGCAAGAAGTATACAATGGCGGAGGTATTCACAACTTATTAAATATCTTAAACAACAACTAATATGTTAAGCTTTTTCAAAAAACTATTTGGACCTGGAACTGATTTCAAGGCATTAAAAGAAAACGGAGCAATTATTATTGATGTGCGTTCCCCTCAAGAATTTGACAGAGGTAATATTAAGGGCTCGAAAAATATCCCAGTTAATCTTATTAAAAGGGAAATTGGAACCATAAAAAAATGGGGTAAACCTATTATTACAGTTTGCCAAAGTGGGGCTAGAAGCGGGATGGCTAAGTCGGCACTCAAGGGTGCAGGTATTGAAGTATATAATGGCGGCAATTGGGCTAGTTTACAATTTAAAATAAGCTAACAATGACTTCGAACTGGATTCAAAAAAACATTTTAGGTATCATTGGAATTGTCATTGGAGCTATTGCTGGCTTTGCTTATTGGAGGTTTATTGGTTGTAATAGTGGCACTTGCATGATTACCTCCAAGCCTCTAAATAGTACCTTATATGGATCATTGATGGGGTACTTATTATTTAGTATCTTCAAGAAGGAGCAAAAAATTCAAAAACATTAAAATTGATAATTATGAAGAACAACATGGGTTCACTTGACAAAGCAGTTCGTATTATATTAGCAATTGTATTTGCAATATTATACATTACTAAAATGGTAGAAGGTACATTTGCAATTGTGTTATTAGTATTAGGAGCAGTATTTTTATTAACTAGTATTATAAGTTTCTGCCCATTGTATACATTAATTGGGATTAATACTTGTGGTGTTAAAAGTGAAAATAAAGAAAAACACGCACATCATAAACACGATCACAAGCAGCCTTAATAAAAATTATGTTTTAAAAAAAGGGAAAGTATTTTTAATACTTTCCCTTTTTTTGTATCCAATTTATACTCTATTTGTAAAATGGTTTATTTGCAAAAAGCTACAATTGTAAAGCACTTTCATTGTTAGCAGCTTCCCATAAATGATACCCACCTGATAAGTTTT
>CANHAE010000033.1 GCA_947458915.1 Bacteroidota bacterium | reverse complement strand
AGACGTGGTGGCAAAATAAGGGTTAGGGCACATATTGAAGAATTTGACAAAAAGACATTGGTCATTAAAGATGTTCCTTACAACGTGACTACTAGTCAATTAATGGAAAGTATCACTAAAGCTAATGACCAAGGAAAAATAAAAATAAAAAAAGTTACGGATGTGACCGCTGCTGAAGTGGAAATACAAATTGATTTAGCTACAGGCATTTCCCCGGATATCACCATTGACGCTTTATATGCTTTTACTGACTGTGAAATTAGTATTTCACCTAATGCTTGTGTAATTGTTGGACAAAGTCCACAGTTTTTGGGCGCAAGTGATTTATTACGTCATTCTGTTGAACATACAAAGGGTTTACTTCAAGCAGAATTGCAGATTTTATTAAAGGAATTAGAAGACAAATGGCATTTCACAAGTTTAGAGAAAATATTTTTTGAAGAAAAAATTTACCAAGAACTTGAGAAAAAACATTTAAACTGGGAAAAGGTAATTGATGCAATTGATGCAGCATTTGCTCCATTTAAAAAGAAGTTTAAAAAGCCAATAGAACGTACTGACTTGTTAAAATTAACCGACAAGCCGGTTCGCCGTATTTACAAATTGGATATTGAAGATTTAATTGCACAAATAAAATCTATTGAAGAAGAAATTAAGGAAGTAAAAAATCACCTAGATAATTTAGTTGATTATGCAGTAAGCTATTATGAGAATTTGTTAAAGAAGTATGGTAAAGGCAAAGAACGCAAAACCGAGTTAAAAGAATTTGATACAATACAAGTAAAGCAAGTTGCTATTGCAAATACGAAACTTTACATAAACCGTACAGAAGGTTTTATTGGAACTAGTTTAAAGAAAGATGAATTCTTATGTGATTGTACTGACTATGATGACATTATTGCTTTTACCAAATCGGGTAGTATGAAAGTGGTAAAAGTTTCTGATAAAGTGTTTATTGGTAAGGATATTATTCATGCTGCAGTTTTCCAAAAGAATGATGAACGTACCACTTATAATATGGTATACTCCGACGGCGCTAGTGGAATTAGTTATGCTAAACGTTTTAATGTAACTGGGGTTACTCGGGATAAAGAATATCCTTTAGCAAAAAGTACTGAAAAGTCAAAAGTGCATTATTTTTCTATTAATCCAAATGGAGAAGCTGAATCGGTAAAAATTATTTTAAGCCCGAATTGTTCAGCACGTATTAAAGAATTTGATTTCTATTTCGAAACATTAGAGGTTAAGGGCAGAAGTAGTGTGGGTAATCAGGTTACTAAATACCCAATTAAAACAGTTAAGTTAAAAGAAGCAGGGAAGAGTACATTACTTGGAAGGAAATTGTGGTTTGACGATAAGTTCGGACGCTTAAATACAGATGAAAAGGGCATCTATTTAGGTACTTTTGAAGACGAAAAATTATTAGTTATTACCAAAGATGGTTATTATGAAGTTACTGATACAGAGCCTACACAACGCTTTGATCCTGAAAAAATACTGTATATAGAAAAATTCAATGCTGATAAAATTGTAACTGCTGTTTATTTAGATAAAGAAAAATTACAATTTAATATAAAACGTTTCAAAATTGAAACATCCACTTTAAAGTCACCGTTTAGTTTTATTAAGGAAGGCACTGGTAATTACCTAGCTGCTGTTTCAACAGCCGTTGAACCCATTTTAGTAGTACAATCGGGTAAAGGAACCCAAATCAGGAAAGCCAAGTTTAAAGTTAGTAAAATGGTGGATGTAATGGGTTGGAAGGCCATTGGTACGAAGTTGGTTGATTTTAGTAAAACCACCGAGATGACCTGGGAACACAAAGTAGTAATTAAAGATCCTAACGACGAACAACCAGAATTGTTCTAATTTTACACTTAGAACAGCAATATAACGGAATAACCAAATAAACCAATTCGATCATGTCAACCATTAATGTAGGAAAATTTAATCTAATGCGCGTAGACCGAAAGGTGGACTTTGGTTTTTATATGGATGATGGTGGAGAAGGTATATTACTTCCAAAGCGTTTTGTTCCTTCGGGTTTACAAGTTGGTGATACTATTAGTGTTTTTGTATACCACGATTCTGATAACCGATTAATTGCTACAACACAGGAACCTTTTGCCGAGGTTGGTGATATTGCTGCTTTAAAAGTGGTAACGGTAACTAGCCAAGGTGCATTCTTGGATTGGGGGCTAATGAAGGATTTGTTTGTTCCAGTTTCGCAACAATTATCAACAATGCGTTTGGGTGGGAAATATTTGGTAAAAGTTTATTTGGATGCTCAAACTGGAAGGGTAGCTGCTACCGAAAAAATTGACAAACAAATTAGCAATGAATATTTAACCGTAAAGGAAGGCGATAAGGTTAAAGTACAGGTATACCGCGAATCGGAATTAGGGTATGTAGTTATTGTTAACCAAGTGCATCAGGGGTTAATTTATAAAAATGAAGTATTTACACATATACATATTGGTCAATTTATAGAAGAAGCATATGTTAAAAAAATTAGAGAGGCGAATAAATTAGATATTGGTATAGGTAAACAAGGTGTTGAAAAATTGGGAGATGATCAATCCAAAATAGTAAAGCTTTTAAAATCGCATGGTAATTTCTTACCCTACCATGACAAGTCGTCCCCTGATGATATTTATGCATTTTTTGGAATGAGTAAAAAAGCATTCAAAATGAGTGTTGGTATTTTATATAAGTCTAAGTTAATTGCAATTGAAGACGAAGGAATTCGATTATTACCAGAACAACCCATTGAAGATATTACAACCGTTGAAGCGGAAGTGAAAATACCCAAAAAAGTTTATAGTCCTTCTAAGCCAAAGGCTAAACCATCTTCTAGCTCGGCAGAAGACGACGAGGTAAATGATTAAGGTAATTTATTAGCTATTTCTAAACTTAAGTTTATGTCAAAAGAAGTATTTATAGTAGCAGCCGTTAGAACTCCAATTGGTTCATTCGGTGGATGTTTAAGTGGGTTATCAGCTACTGAATTAGGTGCTGCCGCAATAAAAGGGGCCGTTGAAAAAATTAATCTTAACCCAGCGCTAATTGACGAAGTGTTTATGGGAGCTGTCATTCAAGCTGGTATGGGCCAAGCTCCTGCAAGGCAAGCTGCTAAGTTAGCAGGACTTCCGGATAAAGTTATTTGTACAACTATTAATAAAGTTTGTGCAAGTGGTATGAAATCAATTACAATAGGTGCGCAAAATATATTATTGGGAGATGCAGATATTGTGATAGCGGGTGGTATGGAAAGCATGAGTAATGTACCTTTTTATAATACCAACCAACGTTGGGGTAATAAATATGGGGATACTTTAATGTTGGACGGTTTAGCGAAAGACGGTTTAGTGGATGTGTATGATAAAGTAGCAATGGGTAATTTTGCCGATTTATGTGCAAAAGAACATTCAATTACCAGAAATGAACAAGATGCGTTTGCAACTGGTAGTTATAAAAAATCTCAAGCTGCCATTGAAAATGGATTATTTGAAGCTGAAATTATTGCTGTTTCAATTCCACAAAGAAAAGGCGACCCTATTATAGTATCAAAAGATGAAGAACCTTTTAATGTTAAATTTGATAAGATTGCTCAATTAAACCCTGCTTTTAGCAAGGACGGTTCTGTAACTGCTGCAAATGCAAGTACCATGAACGATGGCGCTGCTGCTTTAATTTTAATGAGTGGGGAGAAAGTAAAAGAACTTGGATTAAAGCCAATTGCGAAAATTATAAGTTTTGCAGATGCTGCACAGGATCCAAAATGGTTTACGACAACCCCTTCTTTAGCTATTCCTAAAGCTTTAGCAAAAGCAAATTTAAATACTGCTGACATTGATTTTTTTGAATTCAATGAGGCGTTTTCTGTAGTTGGTATTGTAAACACACAATTACTTAAACTAGCCCCTAATAAAGTAAATATAAATGGAGGTGCTGTTTCCTTAGGACATCCATTGGGTTGTAGTGGTGCAAGAATTGTTGTTACACTTATTCATGTCTTACAACAACAATCAGGAAAATACGGGGCCGCTGCTATTTGTAATGGAGGAGGAGGTGCAAGTGCAATAGTTATTGAAAAGTTATAGTTTTATTATACGCCAGCTTGTTCAATAATTTCATCCATCATTATTCCGTAATGGCTTTCATCATAAATACATTCGCCGTTTTTTATTAATACAACTTGTGGGGACTCATGGTGGACTTGAAATTTTTCAGCTATTTCACTAGAAATACTCCTAAAATTTAACAGGTCAAGATAATAAAAATCAATAGTCTCAGGGGCTTCTTCCCGTTCAAATCGAGACAATGCCATTTTGCTTATACTGCACGTGGTGCTATGTTTAAATATTACCTGAGGTTTAATAAAAGAGGCTTCTTTAATGGTCTCTAATTGTTCAACAGAAATGATAGGAATCCACTGCATATTGTCTATTTTATATACAAATTTAAACAATATATTCTATTTATATTTACCTATAAACAAAGTATTTAAAGGTCAATTATACCTAACTTCGGTAAATAAATAATAGCATGAATTTACAATTATCTAGACCAATTTGTTTTCTTGATTTAGAAACTACTGGCATTAATGTGAGCACCGATAAAATAGTGGAAATTGCGATTGTAAAAATTTCGCCAGATGGCACACAGGTTATTAAAAGAAAATTAATTAATCCTGAAATGTTAATCCCAAAGACGGCCTCTGATATTCATGGCATTTCCGATGAAATGGTTAAGGATGCACCTACTTTTAAAGTTGTTGCAAACGAGATTAAACAATTTATTGAAGGATCAGATTTAGCTGGGTATAATAGCAATAGATTTGATATCCCTATGTTGAATGAAGAATTCCTTAGAGCAGGGGTTTCGGTGGATGTGGAATCTAGGAAATTATTGGATGTTCAAAAGGTGTTTCACATGATGGAACAAAGAACACTTAGCGCTGCCTATAAATTTTATTGTCAAAAGAATTTAGACGATGCTCATAGTGCAGAGGCGGATGCTATGGCAACGTGGGAAGTATTAGAGGCTCAATTACAAAAATACCCTCAGCTTGGTAACACAGTTGATGCTATTGTTAAATTTACAGGGGAAGACCAAATCGTAGATTTTGCTCGACGTTTTGTAATTGAAAATGGGGTAGAAGTGTTTAATTTTGGTAAACATAAGGGAAAGCCTGTAACTCAGGTACTTAAGGAAGAGCCTCAATATTATGACTGGATGATGAAAGGAGACTTTGCCTTACACACAAAACAGAAATTAACTGAAATTCTTAATAGAACTATATTAAAAAAATAATTTATATTCGTAGTATAAAGTAACAATATGTGTTATCACTATACCCCCCTAAATAAGTGAAAAAAATTGTTTTAATACCAACCTATAACGAGAAGGAAAATATTTCTGCTATCCTTAAAGCTGTTTTATCTTACGAAACAGGCTATCATATATTAGTGATTGATGATGGCTCTCCCGATGGCACTGCAAATATCGTACGTTCGTTAATGCTTGAATATCCTGAAAGGCTTTTCCTAGAATGCAGAAGTGGTAAATTAGGCTTGGGTACTGCTTATATCCATGGTTTTAAATGGGCGCTAGCAAAGGGCTATGATTATATTATTGAAATGGATGCCGATTTTTCACATAATCCAATAGATCTTGATCGCTTGGGTGCTGCTTGTGATGCTGGTGCAGATGTTGCAATAGGCAGTCGTTACGTTGAAGGTGGTGCAACCGACAATTGGCCTTTAGACAGAAGAATATATTCAAAAGGAGGATCGGCTTATACTAGAATAATTACAGGAATGCCTGTGATGGATCCAACAGCTGGATTTGTTTGTTATAAGAGTAAAGTATTAGCTGCAATTAATTTTGACAATATTAAGTTCATCGGATATGCATTTCAAATTGAAATGAAATTCGCCGCATGGAAATTGGGATTCAAAATTAAAGAAGTGCCAATTTTGTTTATTGATAGAACTATTGGAGCAAGTAAAATGTCAAAAGGCATAATTAAGGAAGCCATATTTGGTGTATTAAGTATGCAATGGGAATCCTTTACCGGCCAATTTAAACAAAAAATAAAAAAAGTATTATTCAATTTATAATTATTGAATTTGAGCATAAATAGAAAGCCTTACATCAATCAATGTAAGGCTTTCTAAATTTTAAGACTTTATATTTTTAATGTTTTTAAAACTCCCATATAAATCCAATAGTTGGGGTTACAAATACGGAATTTGTGTCAAAGGATTCATTTACCACAGCATTAGAACCATCTTTTTTTAGGGTTAGCCCGTCCGTTGTTTTAAAGCTTGCATCTTCATTCATTGCAAAAACGTAAAAAGGAGGAGCTACCGATTTTGCTGCATACCAATTTGTGATATCTATAAAAAAGTCAAGTGTAGTTTTTTTATAATTATATTTTTTATCTAATCTAAAATCACTTGAATGAAAAGCTTTATTTCTTAAAGTATTCAATTTGGTGTAATCTAATACTCCGGCACCTAAAGTAGCAAAGTTTGTCCTACTTGAATTCAAATCAAATGGGGTATAAGGAGTACCACCTTGGTATCTATACTTAATACCTAATTCCCAGTTTTTATTAAATTTATACCCTCCAATTAAACTGACCAAGTGTATGTTCTCCCATGCACTCGCAATATACTTGCCTGCAATATTAGTATAGGAACTTCTAAAAAAGCTATAGCTCATAACCCCAAAAAAACGATTGGTTAACCTTTGTTGTGCAAATAATTCGAATCCATAGCTTTTACCTAATCCTTTTGTAGTAATATCTTCGTTGCCTAATATTTTAAAATCAGCACCCATATTGGATAGGCTTATTCCTTTACTAACGCTGACAGGGACGTTGTTGTATTTTTTATAGAATACTTCGGCAGTGAACCTAGTAGCTTCGCTTGGGATGTATTCAAATCCTGTTACAAAATGATTGCTTGAGATATAGTCTACATCTCGGTTAATAAAGTTATTTGAATCATCCTTGAAACCTAAGGAGGTATTTGGCGCTATCTTAAAATATTTTCCAAGAGAGGCGTTCCAAGTTAACTTATCGGACAATACCCAACTTAATCCTAAACGAGGTGATAATTGTTTTTGTAACTGATTTCCTTCTACCGTAAAATTATTTCCATCGGTTCTTATACCAGCACTTATTCCTAGTCGGTTTTCAAATGCTTTTTTACCTATTTGGAAAAATGCACCATATTTATTGTAAGAAAAATCACTTGTATAATTAACAATAATTGGAGTAGTTGAGTTAGTGCCTATATTATCATTAAAGCCGACTAATTGGTTTGTACTATTGTCGTAACCTACATTTTGAACATTCACACCAGCAGTCCACTTTAATCCCAACAAACTTTTTGTGATATCCCATCTCACTTTATTTTCAATTTCATTTGAAGCATAGTCAAAAGTTTTCTCCCCCTTTATAGGGTTCAAATTGTCTTCATACTTTTCATTTATATTGTTTAAATGGTTGCGACTTATTGCTAAATTCCAAAAACCTTTATTTACTAATTTCTTTAACGACACGCCTACTGTATAACTCCATTGGTCAAGGGAGGGGTTTGCATTTAATGCATACAATTTTTCAGGTGTAGCTTTTTTTGGTGCAGCAAAGTCAAATTGGTCAATTGCTCCTACACCCAAAAATGTAACGGTTGTTTTAGGATCAATTACATGTGTGACCTTAAACTGGAAATCCCAGAAATTGGGACGGATTGGCAAATCAATTGCTTTGAACAAAAACTGTAAGTAACTCCTTCTAACCGATGCCAAAAAAGTTGTTTTACCATTTTTGCTTAATGGCCCATCTAATGTTGTTGCAAATTCAGTAGCGCCAAGGCGGATATTCCCTTGTAGTTTGTCAGGATTTCCCCTTTTTTGTTTAAATTCAAATACAGATGATAATGCATTATCGAATTTTGCATCAAAAGCAGAGGAGGATAATTTAACCTCGTCTATAAAAGATACATTTAATATGCCTTGAGGCCCACCTGCACTTCCTTGGGTGCTGAAATGGTTTATTACTGGAATTTCAATACCGTCTAAATAAAATACATTTTCATTTGGTGCACCACCTCTTACAATGATATCATTTCTAAATCCTGCACCAGTACTAGCTGATCCTGTTACACCAGGCAATGCTTGTACCACTTTGGAAATATCAAAGTTCCCACCTGGATTTGATTTAATTTCTTCTGCTGTTAGCTTTTGAACACTTAAAGGTGTTTCCAATGTAGCGGTTCTGACTGTTTTTTTAGTACTACCCACAACAACATCTTTTAAAACGATATCAGCATTAGTTAGTTCTATGGTATTACTAGTTTCATTACCCGAAGTAACTACTACGTTAAAAAGGTTATATGTTATATATCCTAACGACGTGATAGCAAGTTGAAATTGCCCAGTCGGGATTGATTTAAATTGGTATTTCCCTAAACTGTCAGTAGTTGTTACAAACTTAGTATTCAATAATTTGACAACTGCTCCTTGAACAGGTTTTTGGGTATTCTTATCTACGATCCAACCAGACAAGTTTCCTAAAGATTGGGCTATTATTAAATTATTGATAATCAATAAAATAAGTATAAAAATTATTCTTTTCATGATATTACAAACATATATAATCTATAACAATTTATATGCCAAAATGTTGACGTAACTTAGAAATTCAATTCAATTTTATGAAATATCTTTTAATGTTTGTTGCGGTAATTTTTTCTTTTCAAGCATTAGCTCAAAAAAAAGTGTTAGATCACACAAGTTTCGATAACTGGGAGGCTATAAAAGAAGTTAGTGTACATCCAAATGGCATTTTTGTAGTGTATGTAATTGCACCGCAAGAAGGGGACGGGAATTTATTCATTAGGAACAAGTTAACCAGTTCTGAAATTGCAATACCAAGAGGCACACAGGGTGTTTTCACAGAAGATGGCCAATTTTTTATAGCTAAAATTCGTCCTTCATTTGCAGCATTAAGAAAGGCAAAAATAGATAAGAAGAAAGCAGAAGAAATGCCAAAAGATTCTTTAGTAATTATCACCCTTGCTACTGGGGTAATTATTAAAATTGATTCAGTTAAAAGCTTTCAAATTCCAAAATTTGGTAACGGGGTTGTGGCATATTTAAAAGATCCTAAAGTAGATATTAATAAAGAAGGGGCAACCTTATATTTTAGGGATTTAACAAATAATAAAGAAAGGGCATTTAATAATATTTCACAATATGCCATCCACCCAGATGGGTTAGGTATGGCAATGTATAAGGTTAAAACAAAGGGGACAGATGCACAGGTTTTACTTTGTACTATTGCTGACACCAATACAAAAATTATAAGTAATAAATTTAACGCAGTTACAAGCCTCACATGGGATGAACATGGAAAGCAATTAGCCTATTTAATTGAACAAGATAGTGTCAACAAAGTACTGCAAAAAAATTATAGTTTAGCTTACTATAATCCGGAATTAGATAGCGCAATAAATGTCATTAGTAGGCAGCATCCAATGTTGCCTTTGAATTATACTATTGGAGGGGATAAAAAAATTAGTTTTAGTAAGTCCGGAAATATTATTGAACTTGGCATTCAGCCAATTTTACCTATTAAAGATACTAGTTTGCCCGAATTTGAGCGCGTTAGTGTAGACATTTGGCATTATGCTGATCCTGTTTTACAGCCAATGCAATTAAAAAATGTAGAGGGCAGTTTAAAAAGTACTGAAACTATCTTGTTTAGCCCTATTAATAAAAAAATTGTGTATTTAGGGAAGATAAATGAACGTAATTTAATTCAAACTAATGAAGGAGATGGATTATTTACATATGCTACTATTGATTCTAATTACAGTATTGAATCCCAATGGCAAGGATTTTCTAAAAAAGATATTTATGTAATAAATAATACAAGCGCTGCGAAAACTTTAATTCAAAAAAATGTAAAAATTGGTGCTTCCACTACTTCCTACAATGGCAGTTTGTTTGTTTATTATATTGAAGATCAAAAAAAATTTTGGGCTTATAATGCATTAGCCAATGCTAAGAAGGAAATAATTAAAGACATTCCATATCCATTGTATGACGAAGAAAATGATGTACCCGACGATCCTAACGCTTATGGTATTGCGAAATGGCTTTCTAATAATAGTCAATTTCTAATTTATGACAAATACGATATTTGGTTAGCTGACGCTACTGGAAAATTGCCTTCGTTTAAATTAACCAATGGCCGAAAAACAAAAACGGTTTACCGTTTTGTTGAAACCGATATGGAACGTAAAACTTTACCAACTGATGCAACTATTTTACTTAAATCTTTTAATGAAGTTGATAAATCGGAAGGGATTTTTAGTTTACAATTAAGCACGAAAAAAGTAGTTGCCATTAATCAATTTCCAATGCACCTAACTACCATAATTGCAGCAAAAAATACGAATGATTTTGTGATGCTTCAAGAGGATGAAAAGCATTCTCCTAATTTGTATAGTTATAATTTAGATACGACAAAGCAACAACCCAATGCATTTACTAATATTAATAAACAACAAGAAAATTTTAATTGGTTAAAGTCACAATTGGTAACTTGGAAGGCTTACACAGGAAAAACAGCAGAGGGCATATTATACCTTCCTGAAAATTTTGAAGCAACAAAAAAGTACCCAATGATTGTTTACTTCTATGAAAGAAATAACCAAACATTACATAATTATTTACCTCCTGCACCAACACCATCTAGGCTAAACATACCTTTTTTTGTCAGTAGAGGGTATATTGTATTTGTACCTGATATTTGGTACAAGAAGGGTTATCCTGGCCAAGGAGCTTATGACTATATAGTTAGTGGAACTAGGGCAATGCTACAAAAAGGGTTTATTGATAGTACTAAATTAGGTTTACAAGGCCAAAGTTGGGGCGGTTATCAAATAGCGCACTTAATTACTAAAACAAATTTATATGCTGCAGCTTGGGCAGGAGCACCTGTAGTTAATATGACAAGTGCTTATGGTGGAATTAGATGGGGCACTGGCATGAATCGTCAATTTCAATATGAAAAAACACAAAGTAGAATTGGTGCCACTTTATGGGAAAGACCAGATTTATATTTAAAAAATTCTCCTTTGTTTGAATTGCCTAAAGTTACAACACCATTAGTTATAATGAGTAATGATGCAGACGATGCGGTGCCTTGGTATCAGGGAATTGAAATGTTTACTGCAATGAGGAGGTTACATAAAAAAGTATGGTTATTAAATTATAATAACGAAGCACATAATTTAGTAGAAAGAAAAAACAGAAAAGATATTCAAATTCGGGAACAACAATTTTTTGACAGCTTCTTAAAAGGAGCTCCAATGCCCACTTGGCTAAGTAATGGCGTTCCCGCAATTATGAAAGGAAGAGATTTAGGTTTAAACTAAATGCATATACATAAAGTACAATAAAAAAGGTAAGCTTTCTCGTAATTCGGGAAGGCTTACCTTTTTAGAATAATATAAGGTGTAATTGGTAAATTTCTGCTACTTAAACATACTGGAACCATTGTCTATTTGGATCCCAGCTTTCCAAGGTTTTGGCTAATGCCGACAAGAAACCAGCCCCTGCTGAACCGTCCACTATACGATGGTCATAACTCATTGACAAATACATCATATGTCTCACAACAATTGCATCACCCAATGGTGTTTCAACAACTACTGCTCTTTTTTTAATGGCACCTAAGGCTAACACGGCCACTTGCGGTTGATTAATAATAGGGGTGCCCATCAAGCTTCCGAATGTACCAACATTGGTAACTGTGAAAGTACCTCCTTGTGTATCTGAAGGCAATAGTTGATTATTTCTAGCAGCATTGGCTAAATTATTGACAGCTTTGCTAAGTCCAACTATACTTAATTGGTTGGCTCCCTTAATAACGGGCACAATTAAATTGCCTGTTGGTAGGGCAGTAGCCATACCAATATTAATGTCTTTTTTGTAAACAATATTATCGCCTTGTAAACTGCTATTAATAATTGGATATTTTTCCATTGTAGCTGCAATACATTCTAGGAACATTGGCGTATAAGTAAGTTTGACACCTTCTCTTTTTTCAAAAAGTTGTTTTACTTTTTCTCTCCATATAACCATATTTGTTACATCTGCTTCAACAAATGATGTGACATGCGGACTAGTTTGAACACTATCCACCATATGTTTCGCAATTAACTTACGCATCCTATCCATTTCAACAATTTCTGTATCCCCCGTAATAACTACTTCTTCTGGGCTTGCAAATTTTGCAGCACTACTACTTGTTTGAAATTCGGTTGTTTGATTAAATATGTCAGCAGGTAAAGGTTTGGAAGCTATTTGTGATGTAGCATGGCTATTGATAATAGGTGCTGTTTGAATTTGCTCGGCTGAAATGGGTGGTTGTATATGTTTAATAGCACCACTTTTTTTAGCCTCTAAGTAGTTTAAGATATCCTTTTTTGAAACCCTACCTAAATTACCTGTACCCTGAATGGTTTGTAGTTCATTCATGCTAATACCTTCGTTCTGCGCTATATTCATTACCAAAGGAGAAAAGAATTTTGCTTCTCCATCATTTAAACTGCTTGGTAAATCATGATTTGTTGGTGTATAAGGAACTTCTGTAGCTACTATATCAATTGGTGCTTCTTTAACTGAGGCAATTACTTCTTTATTTGGAGTAACTGGAATTTGCTTTTGCAGACTTGCATCATCAGTACCTGTAGTTTGAACTCTTGCAATAACTGTTCCAATAGGAACAACACTATTTGTTTCAAATAAAATTTCCTTAATTACTCCAGCTGTTGTAGAAGGGACTTCGCTGTCCACTTTATCAGTTGCTATATCAAGTAAAGTTTCATCTAACTGAATAGTATCTCCCACAGATTTATACCACTTTAAAATGGTCGCTTCCATAATACTTTCGCCTAATTTAGGCATCACCAAATCTACAAGAGACATAGAGGTAAATTTTAGCAAAAATAAGACTAAATCTTGTTGATTATTAATAACCTAAGCAAATTTATCGCTTGATTTGCAGTTACTTCTATATTACGGATTCTATCAAATCGTAGGTAAAATACCTTAGAATACACTTTTTCCTTATTTGCGACCCCAATCCACACCATTCCTAGTGGTTTTTCGTTTGTTTGGCCTGATGGACCCATAATTCCACTAACCGAAACACCATAATCTGTATTCATATTCTCCCGGACAGCTATAGCCATTTGTTCTACAGCTTGTTGGCTTACAGCACCTACTGTATGTAGAATTTCTGTTGAAACGCCTAAAAACTCAGTCTTAATTCTATTATCATAGCTAATAACACCCCCTGTGTAAAATTGAGAAGATCCAGCATGTTTAGATAATAAGTGACCAATATAACCACCTGTGCAACTTTCAGCGGTTGCCACTGTTTGGTTATTGCTTTTCAATAAATTTCCCACTACAACCTCCATTGGGTCGTCGGCGTCAATAACTAAATATTCGGCTACTACCTTTTTTAATTTCTCAAAATGGGTATCTAAAGCTTGGTTGATTTCTTTTTCGTCGGCACTCGTACCTGTTAAACGTAACCTCACCACTCCGAAATTGGGTAAATAAGCAAGTTTAATAGCATCCGGAAGTGCCATTTCAAAGTCATTAATTAATTCAGCAAGGAAGGACTCGCCAATACCTGCAGTTAATAAGGTTCTATGTCCTATAGTGTGAGATTGGAAATTTTGTTTAATTACTGGAATTACTTGGTTGTCAATTAACCACCTCATTTCATGAGGCACACCAGGCAAAGAAAAATAAAAAGTATTATCTTTCTTAAAAAGCATACCTGGGGCAGTTCCCGTTTCATTAAACAAAACTTCGCATACATCTGGTACTTCAGCTTGTTTGCGATTCCTTTCAATCATAGGCCTCTTGTGAATATTCACAAATATATTAGTGATATGTTCCAAAGTGGGTTGATGTATTACCATTTTACCCTTAAAATATTCATTTAATAGTGGTTTTGTAATATCATCTGCAGTAGGGCCTAAGCCACCAGTCAAAATAATAATATCATTATTTAAAGAAGCCGTGTTTAGGGCATCGTTGATTGATTTTTTATCATCTCCAACAGCTATTCTATTGGTTACTTTAACACCTATAAGATTTAATGCTTGCGCTATATAGGCACTATTTGTGTCAATTACTTGACCGATTAATAATTCATCTCCTATGGTAATTATGGTAGCCTGTGTCCGGTTCATTCAATATAGTTGAGGTGCAAAGTAAGCCAAAATTGAGCGCTTTAACTAAAATAGGGGGCTAGTTTTTCCTTCAAGAATTCAGGCATGTTCACCTTATTACCTAACTTATTATCCATAAAATATAACTTAACTACACCAATTGTAAGCAGTTTGCCGTCTTCGTTATAAATTTCTTGGTCAAATTGAATTTTATGGTCTGTAGGGATTGTTTTAATCATGGTTTTCATGGTTAATAAGTCGTCGTATTTAGCAGGGCGTAAATATTTAATGTTTAGCTCCACTACAGGAAGCATTATACCCATTTCTTCAATTTCCTTATAGCTAATGCCTAATGCTCTTAAGCTTTCTACTCTAGCCACTTCAAAATATTGTGCATAGTTACCATAATATACTACATTCATTGGATCGGCTTCTGCATACCTTACTCGGACATTTGATAGGTGTTCGTACATAGTTGATTTTTTTATAAAAAAGTTAATTATTGCGCTTGTTGACAAATTTACGAATGAAATCTGTTTTTCCACAATAAGATACTTTAACAAGGCGTTCTATAAACAGGGTGTAAATTTATAATATTATTAAATAAGGTATATTATGCTAACATATAGCAAGGGACTTTTCGCAATAATTCTTACGATTTTTTACTTTACCCCAGCTTTCACCCAAACTAATGCAAAGGAAGTAGAGGAAGCTACTTTGCTGCAAAAAGGCATTGGCTACTTAAAGAATGGAGATACCATTGCTGCCTATCAATATTTTCAGACTATTTATGCTGTTTCAGGTCATAATGATGACGCTAATTATTACTATCTAATGCTTTCTTTAGTTTTAGATAAACCCTATGCAGAAACCCTAACAAATAAATGGCTGGCAGAAAGTGACAATAGAATTTACAATTCAAGGTTACGCTTTTATTTAGGTAAGTTTTATTTTAGACATCAATTATCGAACCCAGCAATAAATGCGTACAATAAGGTAAGTATAGATGATTTAAGCAATGAAGAAATTGGAGTAATGAAATTTGAACAAGCTTATTTATATTTCAAAAATGGTGATTGGAATAATGCAGTTAACCTATTAAATAACATAAGGCAAATAAAAGGACAAATTTATTATTATGATGCTAATTATTACGCTGGGTTTATAGCATTACAACAAAAGAATTTCTCTTTAGCCATGGATTGTTTTAAAATAGCTTCGAAAAGCACATCCTATAATACGTTAACCCCATTTTATATTAGTCAGTTACATTATTTAATGGGTGATATTGACGCTGCAATATTAAATTGCGATAATGCTTTAGCAACAGGTAATCAGTTTTATAAATCTGATTTAGAACAGTTACTTGGTCATTTATTATTTGATAAGAAAGAATATGCACGTGCATTGCCATACCTGGAAAATTTTGTTTCGGCAAAAACTAGTGTAGATTTTCAAGATTTATACCAATTATCTTTTTGTTATTTCGAAGCACAGGAGTGGGAAAAAGCGATAAATGGTTTTAAACAATTAGCCAACGCAGAAGATTCGCTAGGTCAAAATAGCATGTATTTGCTAGCCACTAGTTATTTGAAAGTAAACAATTTAATTGGCGCAAGAAATGCATTTTTATTATGTGCTACTAAAAGTCAAAATTTATCACAAAAGGAAGTTGCGTCCTTTAATTATGGCAAATTAAGTGCAGCATTAAAGGAATATAGTGCTGCAATTAGTACTTTAGATAAATTCATGGAAAGTTACCCGTCTTCTATTTATTTAGAAGAAGCTAGAGCATTGTGGGTGACTTCACTTAGTTTAAATAATAATTTTGTTCAAGCTTTAGAAGCTTACCAGAGTATAGAAAATCCAAGCGCCCCTTTAATGCTTGTTTATCCTACAATTTTATATGGTCGCGCTTGTTTGTATTTGAATGAAGGCCAGACTGATAAAGCTTTTGAACTATTTAAAAAAGCATATACAACACCTTACAATGGGAAAGTAGTTGCATTAACTAGCTTTTGGCTAGGTGAATTGGCCTATAAATTAGGTAGGGTTGAAGAATCCATAACTTATTTAGAACAGTATTTAGCAATCCCCATTGAACAAGGGGAGGCTTCTATTCAGCATGCAAATTATAGCTTAGGGTATGCCTATTTAAAGTTGGGCGCCTACCAAAAAGCAATCCCTATTTTTAATAAAGTATTAACAGGGAGCATTCCCATGAATTATGAAAAATACCAAAAAGACGCTTTTACAAGAACTGCTGATTGTCAAATGATGCTAAAGAATTTTAAGCCTGCATTATTAGCCTATCAAAAGATAATTGATTTTGGATGGGATAATATTGACTATGCAATTTTACAAAAGTCAATACTATTGGGTGGCCTTGGGAAAACAAAAGAAAAGATAAATTTATTAACTGAATTTACTAACGACTATGCTAATTCAAACTATATAAATGACGCCAGAATTGAACTAGCAGATACTTACGTTAGTCAAGAAAATTTCCAACTAGCAATTGCTCCTTTGACGCAAGTATTATTGAATAAAAATGCTACTGCCTTTTACCCTCAAGCATTTTATAAACTAGGTATTGTTTATTTTAATCTGGATAAAAATGAAATGGCCTTAAATACTTTTAACGACTTATTTAAAGCTTATCCTAATGCCTCAGAGAGTGAAAATTCAGTTGAATTTGTAAGAAATATATATATTGAAAATCAAACACCAGAATTATTCGTTCAGTTTATGAATGAAAATAACAAGCCATTGTCAACAAATGAACAGGATTCTTTAGTGTTTAGATCGGCCATGTTGAAATATGAACAAAAGAAATATGCGGATGCTGCAATTGGATTCATTAAATACAATCAACTCTTCCCAGCTGGAATCAACCAATTAGAAGCGAACTATTTAATTGCTGAAATTGCTTATGCACAAGAACAATTTGATTCCGCTGCTGCCTATTTTGCTAAAGTCGCAGATCAAATGCCAAATAAATATGCCGAACGTGCTGCCTTAGTAGCTGCTAGACTTTATTATTTTAATTTTAAAGCTTTTGACAAAGCCGTTTTATATTTTAGTTTATTAAGCCAAAGTGCAACACAGCAAGAAAACAGATTAGAAGCAAATAGGGGATTACTACGTTGTCAATATAAATTACAAAAGTGGACAGAAAGTGCCATGGTTGCAGAATCCATATTGAATGAAAAATCAAGTGCCGATGACGATATTTTAATGGCAAACATGATTCTTTACAATAATGCATTAATTACAAAGGATACTACTAAAGCCATATTTATCTTAAAAAAAGTTATTAAGTCGGCACCATCTTCCTATACAGCCGAGGCGCACTATAATCTAGCAAAAATACAATACGAACAAACACAATACGCTATTGCCGAAAAAACCTCATTCGAAATGTTAAAGAAGCAAGCTTCTTTTGAATATTGGATCACGAAGGTATATATATTATTAGGTGATATTTACCTAGCACAAAAAGATAATTTTAATGCCATTGCCACTTATAAAAGTGTCGCTGAAAATGCCAATTTCGATGATCTTAAGAAAATAGCTACAGATAAACTTACTGCATTACAATTGTTAGATCAAAATAACGTGAAATAGCAAAAAACATTAATTATGAAGTTCTTATATAAATATATCTTTTTACTTTTCTTGTTATGCTACTTCAACAATGAAGTTTTTGCTAAACAAAAGTCCAATAAGTCAACTACAAGTAGCAAACAAGTAAAAAAAGTTGGAGCAAAAAAGAAAAAGTCTAAGCAGTCTAAAAAGAAGAAATCCAAAGTAACTAAAAAATCAGCTAAATCAAAAACTGCTAAAAATGCAGCAAAAAATAAAGGTGTTTATGATACTATAAAACTTACAGATTTAGCTGAAGTTGTGTCCACTCCAATGTTAAATCTTAATCCGGAACAAGCACCCGAAAAAACAATTACTATTATATCGGCTTTTAAACCCCAATTGAAAAATGTTGCTAAAATGAATTTTGGCAACGCTTCATTTACAAACGACACCTCAACACTTTCATTAAACTACCAAGTGCCAAGTCAGAATTTAACTTTTCAATATAAACCAATTT
>CANHAE010000032.1 GCA_947458915.1 Bacteroidota bacterium | reverse complement strand
TTCTTAACTGCTCCTTTTTCAGAATCACAAAAAAGCTGGTTTGGAAGTAAGACTCTTTTGGCACATTCACTTCACTTATTAATTTTATTTCACCTTCTATATTCTCAAGTTTCAGTTCCAAATGAATATTTTTTCGTGTCTTATTCGCAAGTTTAATATTATATAAATTGCTAATTCTATCGTCCTCCAATTTCTGGTACATCTGTCCAGGAGTCCTAATTATTCTGGCTGAAACATCATCCCTAGTGATTAATAAAATTGCAAGAAATACTAGTAATGCAGATAGTACAATAGTATACAATTTTAGTCGCCAGTTAAAAGTGATTTTCGCTTTTGATTCAATATTATTTTCAGAGGCATACCTAATTAAACCTTTTGGCTTGTTAATACGATCCATGATTTCATCACAAGCATCTATGCAAGCTGTGCAATTCACGCATTCTAATTGGGTCCCATTCCTTATATCAATACCAGTTGGACAAACCCTTACACATGCACTACAATTGACACAATCTCCCTTTCCTTCACTAATATCACTAAGTTTACATCTTGGTTCACCACGCACATAGTCATAGGCAACTAGGATAGAATTCTTATCTAGTAAAACACCTTGAAGCCTCCCGTAAGGACACACAATTAAACAAACCTGCTCCCTAAACCAATAGTAAACAAAGAAAAACACAAGGGTAAAAATAACCAAGGAACTAAAAGTACCAAAGTTCAAAAATATCCCTCCTTCTACTAACTTTCCAACTTCATCAATCCCAATGATATAGCCCAAAAAGAAATTAGCAATTAAGTAAGATATTGCAAAAAAGGCTACAATTTTAGTACCTCTCTTCCTTAATTTTTCTCCATTCCATGGCATTGCATTCAACTTCTTTTGTTGGTTGGAATCACCTTCAATCCAATATTCAACTTTTCTAAATACCATTTCCATGAATACGGTTTGGGGACAAGCCCAACCACAAAAAATCCTACCAAAGGCCACTGTAAATAGAATAATAAAAACTAAAAAAGTTAACAACCCAATAGCAAATATGAAAAAATCCTGGGGCCAAAATATTTTACCAAAAATGATAAACTTACGTTCTAATATATTAAATAAGAACATGGGCTCACCGTCAATTTTAACAAAGGGAAGCGTGAAGAACAATGCCAAATAAAAATAACTAAAATACGACCTTAAATTATACAGCCTACCCTTAGGCTTTTGTGGGGAGATATAATTTCTTTTACCTTCTTTACTGATAGTAGCTACTGAATCCCTAAAGCCTTGGTCTAATAAATCTTTTTTAAATTCAGCTATATTTTCAGAATCGTTTTGGTCTTGTGACATGTTATTTATTTTGTTGCTACACTATCCTTTTTCATCCCAGTATTATTAGTACTATCCATAGCCGCAGCTACTGCTTTATATAATTCACCTTGTGGCGCTTTTGGATTTGCTGGCTTTGTACCTTTTAAAGACATCACATAACTAGCTAATTGTTGCAATTGAACTGGAGAATAGGTGCTAGCCCAAGCTTGCATACCCTTGTCAGGCCAACCATACTTTAGTGTTTTAAATATATCCGCAATACCCCCACTATGAATCCAGTATTCATCGGTCAAGTTTGGTCCAACACTACCCCCGCCATCGGCTAAATGACAAGCAACACATGTTTTTCCAAATATTTCTTTTCCAGCCGCTAGTGCAGGTGCATCAGTTAATGCTACCACGGAGTTTTCATCCACATTTTCTTTAGAGGCTGCCAAATAAGCATTTACTTGTGCTTTACCCGCAGTCATCTCCGCATTATATTCTTCGGTCGGGTTCATTCCTGTATGCCATACCTCGAATTTTAAAATATAAATCACAGCAATAAAAATAGTTATATAAAAACCATATTTCCACCATGGTGGTAAAGCATTGTCCAATTCTTTGATACCATCATAGTCATGGTCTAATAATATATCCGCTTCTTGTTCAATAGGTGCAGCCTTGGTAAAAAATTGCTTGTCAAGTTTATTCCAAGTAGTCACTATCCATGACTTTGTAACTGGTTTGCCATTTACAGTTGTCACAGCAGCTGGATGAATTACGCTAAGTATGTTTTTAACAAAAAGAACCAACATAAAAATAATCACTAACTCTAAAGCCAATACCGAAGCGAGCATCCAAAAGGTAGTGGAGGATAATCCCCCATAAAAAGAAGGTTCAGCAACCACTGCGGCCGCATCGGCAGCAACGCTGTCCTGGGCCATAAGGTTATTGGAGAATAAGGAAGTACCCAATACCATAAATAACAAAACTGCTGTTTTATTTGATTTTGCAAGTTCAACCACCTTTTTTGAGATCATGATTAATGTACTTGTTAATACCCAAATAACAGGAACTAACAATACTGCAATTACTAACATTAATATTTCTAAATAATTAGTAGGCTTCGCCAATGGCGCTGCAGCTTGTCCAAATGCAGTTAGGGAGGAACAGCCTGCCATTAACAGCAAAATAGTATTTTTATTTTTTAACATAGTGTCTGTTTTAAAGTTTTATATTATTTTTCTAATGGTAGATTTTCTATCTCCTTTACTTCTTCTTTATTCATGGTCATTACATACCACAAAACACCAATGAAAAAAGCTACGAATACCACCAAGGAAAATATTGGATAGATATTTTGATCTTGCATGGTTTCGGTATATTTTTTTATAAAGCTGTACATATATTTATTTTTTATTAATGTCTGTTCCTAGTCTTTGTAAATAGGCAATTAATGCAATTATTTCTTTGTTAGGCGCAACTTCAATACCATCTTTCTTTAAATCTGCTGCAATGACTTTTGCTTGTGTCATTAAATCGGCATTGGCTTTGTCCGCAAAATCAACAGCATAAGGGACACCTAATGTGCGCATTGCATTAATTTTTAAAGGTGTAGTAGCTGTATCTAAATTGTCGTCTATCATAAATGCATAGGAAGGCATTACTGAACCTGTAGAAAGTGCACTAGGTTCTTCCATGTGGTTAAAATGCCATGAATTCGATTTTTTCAAGTTTCCGGCACCTTCTCTAGCCAAATCTGGACCAGTACGTTTGCTACCCCATTGGAACGGATGATCATACACAAACTCACCTGCTTTACTATATTCGCCATAACGTTCAGTCTCACTTCTAAATGGTCGAATCATTTGTGAGTGACAAGTATAACAACCTTCTCTTACATAAATATCTCTTCCTTGTAACTCTAAAGGAGTATATGGTTTAACACTTGCAATAGTGGGGATATTAGATTTCACTAAGAATGTTGGTACTATTTCAACAATACCTCCAATTAAAATAACAATTAGTGATACTATTAATAATGGTGTTGGCTTTCTTTCAATCCAACGATGCCAATGCTCCCCTGCATGTTTAGTATACGTTTTTTCTAAAGCTGGTGCTTGAGCCTCCTCATTTGCAACTAGTGTTCCTTTGCCAATAGTTTTAAACAAATTCACCATCATCACAATAGCACCTGTTAAATATAAAATGCCCCCTATAGCCCTCATTGCATAGAAAGGTGCCATATAAGTTACCGTTTCTAAGAATTGGTATTTTAACTGACCACTTTCCGTGAATTGTTTCCACATAGAAGCTTGTTGGAATGCAGCCCAATACATAGGAATGGCATAAAATAAGATACCTAAAGTTGCTAACCAAAAATGCGCGTTAGCCATTTTTTTAGAGAATAACTCGGTTTTGTATATTCTTGGAATTAACCAATATAAAATACCAAAGGTTAACATACCATTCCATCCTAATCCTCCAATATGAACGTGTGCCACAATCCAGTCTGTGAAATGCGCAACCGCATTAAAACTTTTAAGTGACAACATAGGCCCTTCAAAAGTGGACATACCATAAGCAGTTACCGCAACTACCATGAATTTTAAAATCACATCTTCTCTTACTTTATCCCATGCGCCACGTAAGGTTAACAAACCATTAATCATACCACCCCAGCTTGGAAAAATTAACATAAAGCTAAAAACGATACCAATACTTTGTGCCCAGTTTGGCAAAGCTGTATATAACAAATGGTGCGGTCCTGCCCATATGTACAAGAATATTAAAGCCCAAAAGTGTATGATTGATAACCTATACGAAAACACTGGACGGTTTGCCGCCTTAGGCATAAAGTAATACATCAAACCTAAATACGGTGTAGTTAAGAAAAACGCAACCGCATTATGCCCATACCACCATTGTACTAAAGCGTCTTGTACACCTGCATACCAACTATAGCTTTTGAACAGCGAAATTGGCAAAGCAAATGAATTCACTAAATGCAATACAGCAACAGTTACGAATGTGGCAATGTAAAACCAAACAGCTACATATAAATGTCGTTCACGGCGCTTTATAATGGTTGCAAACATATTAAAACCAAACACTACCCAAATTAAAGTAATGGCAATATCAATTGGCCATTCTAATTCGGCATATTCTTTTGAAGAAGTAATGCCTAATGGAAGCGTAATGGCAGCCGCTACAATAATTAATTGCCAACCCCAAAAATGTATTTTACTCAACACATCACTAAACATTCTAGCTTTCACTAAACGTTGTAATGAATAATACACACCCATAAATATACCATTACCCACAAACGCAAAAATTACTGCATTGGTATGTAATGGTCTTATACGACCGAAATTGAAATAGGGTTGTAAGTTTAATACAGTGGGAAAAACCAACTGTAAGGCAATCCATAAACCAACAGTCATACCGACTACTCCCCAAATGATTGTTGCGATGGCAAAGTTTCTTACCGTCTTATTATCATACTGAAAACTTTCTACTTGCATAAGTATAATTTAAATGGTGATTGAAGTTTTGTTATAAAAATTTTATTTTTTTGATTCTTTAATTTCGTCATCAAACAGCATTCTAACAGAAGGTGTATAATCATCGTCCATTTGGCCTGTTTTGACAGACCATAAAAAGGCAATTAGAAAGCCGCCGGCTACTACTACACTTACTACTATTAAAATGATTAAAACACCCATTGTAAAGTTTTATGACAATATTGTGACAAAACTAATCGCCACATCATAAAATAAATGTGACAAAAGTCATAAAACACATGATTTATATCAGTTTTTACCCCTGATAGGTGCTGCGTATAAATAGGAAAGCAGTGCTGAAAGAGAAACAATACTTATTGAACTTATTGGCATTAGTATGGCTGCAACCATTGGGGACAATTCTGCCCTAGTAGCAAAATACATGCCCACCAAGTTATAAAGTAAAGAAAGTATAAATATCAGGGTGATAATAAGCTTTGCTTTTTTTGCAAAAGCCAAAAGGCTATCCATTGATTGAATCATTGAGCCTTCTAGGATTCCGTCGCTTGCTGGCGTAAAAAGGTGCGTTTGGTCTGTGACCGCTATTCCTATATCACACTTTTGCAACGCACCTGCATCATTTAATCCGTCTCCAACCATCATTACCCTGTGACCCAATGCTTGTAATTGTTGTATGTACTGAAGCTTATCATGAGGACTTTGTTCAAAAAGCATAGGAATATCGGTCCCTAACAAATGTGAAAGGTGCAATTTTTCAGTTGGATGATCCCCACTTAATAGATGTAGTTGGTAACCCGTTTTTTTCAACTTGGCAACCATGCTATCTATATTATTTCTATAAGTATGTTTAATGCTAAACTTACCTTTGTACACTCCATTAATGGCAATACAAACAACAGAGCCTTCTATTTCCCCTACTACTACTTCATGTGCTACCAATAAACTTTTTGAACCTATAAGCATCTCCATTCCATTGCAAGTTGCTTTCGTACCCTTACCTATATAATTTTCAATCGCTTCAACCAGTACAGTTTTTTCAACGCGTTCATTAAAATACTTGGTTATTAATTGACTTAAGGGATGTAGTGATTCTCTTGTAACAGATTTAATGGCGGTAACCTCAAATTCATTTAAATGCTCCCCGCTATATTCAACATGAGTATCTTGGTGGTTTGTTAAGGTGCCCGTCTTGTCAAAAACAATGGTATCAATTTTATCCATCGCTTCAATTACACTAGCATTCTTTAAATAAAAATGCTGCTTCCCTAACCACCTTAATGCATTCCCATATGTAAATGTAACGGTAAGTAATAAGGAACAAGGACAAGCAACAATAAGCACTGATGTTACTGCTGGAAGTATTTTTGAACTGTCTACAACAGCCCAATAAATCCCACTAACTATGGCTATTGCAAATAATACAATCGTAAAATATTGACTCCAAGGATGCACAAAGGACTGTTCCTTGTTTTTCTCCGTTTTTAATATAGGGCTATTCCATAATTCAGTAATATAACTTTGCCCAACAGGTTTAATGACTTCCACTTGTATAGCCCTGCCCTTTTGAATTCCACCTGCAAAAACAGTCGACCCATTTTCAATTTCAACCGGCTCGTTTTCTCCACTTACAAAACTATAGTCAATAAGGGCTCCGTTGGTTAATAACTTAGCGTCTGCAGGTACCATTTCGTCGGCGCGTATTAATAATATAGCCCCCTTTTCAATAGTTGATAATGGCTTATTTATTTCTTTGCCTGCTTCTAATACGGTAACGCCTAAAGGAAAAAAGGACTGATAATCCCTATCAAATGAAAAGGAATCATAGGATTTATCCTGAAACCACCTTCCTATTAACATAAAAAAAACAATTCCGCTCATGCTATCTAAATAACCCCCTCCTGTTTGTGTTACTATTTCGTACAAGCTCCTCCCAAATGTCACTAGTATCGCTAATGCAATAGGCGCATCTATATTCAACCACTTTTGCCTTAACCCTGTATAAGCAGAAATGAAAAAACCATTCGCACAATAAAATAATACAGGTAGAGATAACAATAAATTCAAATACACAAAAAACGACCTTAAGTTACCCAACTCCGCCAAATCAGCTGATAAATATTCGGGGAAGCTTAACATCATTATATTCCCAAAGCAAAAACCAGCAATTCCAATTTTAAACAATTGCTTTTTATTTACCTTTTTCTTTTTCATCCAATCATTGCCACCTAAGTGTATCATGGGTTCATAGCCAACAAAAGAAAGTAATTGGACCAGTTCTTTTAAAGAAATAATAGATGGATTAAAAACTATTTTTATTTCTTTCTTTTCAAAATGAGTCTGAGACTGAATTACACCGGGATTAATCTTGTGCAAGTTTTCCAACAACCATACACAACTCACGCAATGTATTTGTGGTAAATAAAATACAACGTGTGCTTGATCCCCCACCCTGAATTGAATGAGCTGTTCTTGAATAGCTGCATTGTCTAAATAATTGTATTTTTCAGAAACAAAATGTCCTTTTGCAGAAAAGCCAGGCATGTCAGTCAAATCGTAATATTGACACAACCCATTATCATCCAATAATTGAAATACCATTTTGCAACCATCACAACAAAAATATTTGTCGTCAAGTTGAATTGTTTCATCACATTTTTCTCCGCAATGGTAACATTTATGTTGCATAGTAACTGGGGCAAAGGTGATTCCAATAGCTGAAATTCCAACTGAGTGCAGTCAGTTTAAACACTGACAATAATCATAATTTTGGAAGCATGTTATTAAAGTTTGGATCCAAAGTATTTTGAACTACATAATACCCTTGCTTATACCATTTCATTCTCGCTGCTAATGATAAAATTTGCCTTTGTATATATGCTTTATGCTTCTCTAATTGTTTTAGTTTTTGCTGCTGTGCTTGTGTGGAAAATTGCAATAGCTCATTCCACACATTTTTTTCTTTATAAATAGTAATAAAATCAGTTGGTGTTTTTAACTTATTAATAGTGCCTTGTTCCTTCATAAACCATTTAAAAACGAAATCGTTTAATAAATTATCGGCTAATAATACACTATAGTTTGAGTCAGGCATCATATCATTATTCAATACCCAAGTATCAGGATAAATGCCCCCGCCCCCATATACAATATGTCCTTTTGGTGTTTTATAAGCAACTCCTTTAAAAACGGTATCCAACTTCCCTAATGCATCCTCATAAACACGATGTACAAAATCCTTCTCGTAAGCCAATTTGCCATTGGTATAAGGCCTTTGAATATCTCTGCCAAGTGGTGTATAGTATTTTGCAGTAGTTAACCTTAATGCGCCGCCGTTTGACAAGTTAAATTGTTGTTGAACAAGCCCCTTACCAAAAGAACGTCGACCCACAATAGTTGCTCTATCCCAGTCTTGCAAAGCCCCGGCTAATACTTCACTTGCTGAAGCCGAAGTTTCATCCATTAATACAGTTAGTTTAACTTCTTCAAACAAACCTTCTCGCTTGCTAAAAAAATCTACCCTTGGCGAATGTGCGCCTTGCGTATAAACAATTAATTTATTCCCTGCTATTAGTTCATCTGCAATTGCGACTGCTTCAGAAAGCAAGCCGCCCCCATTGCCTCTTAAGTCAATGATTAATGAATGCATGCTGTCCTTTAATAAAGGTTCTAGTGCTTGCATGAAAGACTCATAAGTACGATCGGCAAATTTATTTATGCGAATATATCCTTGTGTGGGTTGAATCATGTAGGCTGCATCTATAGAAGATACTGGCACATTGTCTCTTTCAACAACAATTAATTTATTGGCATTCCCCCTTTTAACAAGCAAAGCAACTTTGCTATTAGAAGGTCCTTTAAGTTTCTTTCTAATAGCTTCTCCGTCCCATTTTTTCCCAGACAATAGAATACTGTCATTTGCTTTCAAAAGTATATCCCCTACTTGTAAACCCGCTTTTTCTGCAGGCCCCGCTTTAAGTACATACGATACAAATACACTGTCCCTGAATTGTTGAAACTCAATGCCAATTCCTTTGAAATTTGACATAAGCTGATCATTCACCTCCCCTAAATCGGCAGGTGGAATATATAAAGAATGTGGGTCGAGCTGAGATAAATAATAGTCGGCAATTTTAAGATCGGCACTATCATTAGTAATTGAATCAACATACTTTGATTTAACAAGTTGCATTATTTCTTCTATCGCGTGCTGATTTTGCCACGGCAAAACATGAAAGGAGTTGTTTCCTTTAAAAAAGGCCCCCAATGCAACCCCTATTACTAATACGACTGCGTAAGAAATTGGACTAAACCATTTTGTGTTATTATTTTGTTGCATGTTGTTGTATTCCCGCTAAAATTACATTAAAATGGCTATTTTCACACACAAGTTTTACCACATGATTAAGAATTACATTATTGCCGACAGCGGTGCTACTAAATGTCAATGGACTATTGTATTAAACAATAAGAAAAAAAACATCATCACCCAGGGCATTAGCCCCTATTTTCTTTCAATGGACGAAATTGTTACATTATTAAATAAGACTTTTCATAAAAAAATAGCTCCCGAAAGCATACAAGCTATTTATTTTTATGGCACGGGTTTAAGTAACGCAAATAATGTAGCTATTATAAAAAAGGCACTAAAAAAAGTTTTCACAAAAGCAACTCTCGATATTCAAACCGACTTAATGGCTGTTGCAAGGGCGACATGCAAGCACGAAAAAGGGGTTGCCTGTATTTTAGGAACTGGGGCCAACACAGGATTTTATAATGGAAAGAAAATTGCAAAAAATAGTCCTGGTCTAGGATATGTCCTAGGGGACGAAGGCAGTGGCGCATACCTTGGTAAAAAAGTATTGCAGCATTTCTTATACAAAACATTTGACGAGGATTTAATGGCTGCTTTTGAAAAAAAATATACACTTTCTAAAGACCAAATTTTAAATGCAATTTACAAAGAACCCTTGCCCAACCGATACATGGCTACCTTTGCTAAATTTTTGGCAGAAAACAGAGGCCATTATATGATTGAAAATATTATTGAGGATGGATTAAACGATTTCTTTTTTGTGCACATTATAAAAATGAATGAAGCTTGGTTATACCCTATTCATTTTGTGGGCAGTGTTGCTTATGGTTTTAAGGATGTTCTCAAACAATTAGCAACAAGCTATGAATTAACATTAGGTAAAATAGTAAAATCACCTATGGAAGGCTTAATTGAATTTCATAAGCAAGCAAAATAAATTTGTGCACGAAATAGAACCCTATTTTCAATGGCGCCATATGTACATGGCCGAGGAGGACCCAAGGTCTATTTTCTTTGGAAGGACTTACAGCGAGTTTGAATTTTCTCAAACGGTATACAACTATTTTATACATCCACAGTGGGATGAATTTGGAAGTAAAACACTTTACCTTAAAATTTTATTCGTAGACTATGATTTAAAATTTGCCATTATTGAAATGATTGGGGAATGGAATGATGCAATTGAAAATGACATCATGTATTTAAAACGAGAAGTATTAGATAAACTTCAATTTGTAGGAATCAATAAGTTCATTTTAATTGCTGAAAACGTGTATAATTTTCACAGCGGTGATAGAGACTATTACGAAGAATTATATGAAGAACTCTCGGATGAAGAAGGATGGGCAGTTCTAATAAACCTGCAAGTTGGCGCCCAACATGATTTTTTACAACGGAAATTGAATAGGTATATTGAACTAATGGAAATTGAACCATGGCGAACCTATAAGCCCGAAGATTTTTTCCAATTGATTGACAAAAAAATAAATGACCGTTTAAGCCTTTAATACAAGGATTTAAAAAGTAATTAGTACACCAAATCCTCATAAGCAGCCTGTAATTCCCTATAAGCATGGTCGTCTTTTGCCAATTTGGTAGCGGCCATCCCTTTTTCATACCAGCTTATTGCCTGCTCACGTTCTTCAAGTTTTTCGAGACATTTTGCCAAATGATAATAGGATCCTACGTAATCAGGTGATTCAGTGAGTATTTCAAGGAATAAATCCCTTGCCTTTATTTCCTCCCCTAGCTTCCTGTATTCCAATGCCAAAGCATGTCTTAAAAAGTTATCCTTAGGCTGTTGATTTAAAAATTCAATAATTCTTTCAATTCGTTGCATCTTAACTTATTTTTGCGCAATAGCTGGTCAAAAACTATCCTATATTTGCTTTAGTTGCATAAACAACTAATAATTTAATTAATAAAAATTCGAAATAATGAAGATCTTAGTTTGCATCAGTAAGACACCCGACACCACTGCTAAAATTGCTTTTGTCGAAGGTAATACAAAGTTTGATGAAAATGGAGTGCAGTGGATTATCAACCCCTACGACGAATGGTATTCATTAGTAAAAGCGATCGAATTAAAAGAAAAGGACCCAACGACTATTATTCATTTAGTTACAGTTGGCGGGGCGGACGCAGAACCAATTATTAGAAAGGCCTTAGCACTAGGTGGTGACGAAGCCATTAGAGTGAATAGCATAAGCAACGATTCTTTTTCAGTTGCCACATCCATCGCACAAGTTGCGAAGGAAGGTGCCTACGATTTAATTTTCACTGGAAAGGAGACCATTGATTATAATAGCTCATGCATAGGATCCATGGTATCGGCCATGTTAGATTTGCCATTTGTTTCTTTAGCAACACATTTGGAACTAAATGGCACTACTGCTACTTTAAAAAGAGAAATTGAAGGTGGAGAAGAAACTTGTGAAGCAATTTTACCAATAGTAGTAAGCTGTCAGAAAGGAATGGCAGAACAACGTATCCCTAATATGAGGGGTATTATGGCTGCAAGAACAAAACCTTTAAAAGTTATTGAACCTGCTTCAATTGCTGCTTCCACAACTATTAAAACCTTCGAATTACCCCCAGCTAAATCTGGTGTTAAACTAATAGATGCCGACAAAATGGATGAACTAGTCAAGTTACTAAAAGAAGAAGCAAAAGTTATTTAATTACGCCCAAAGACAAAAAATATTTTTATGGTATTAATATATATTGATCAAGCCGATCAGCAAATCAAAAAATCAACCCAAGAGGCCCTTTCTTATGGTGCTGCCATAGCAAAACAATTAGGCACAACAGCAGAAGCCCTTTTACTTGGAAATGTATCCGATAATTTAACTGCGTTAGGAAATTATGGTGTAACTAAAGTACATCATATTAATAATGCACAATTAAATACATTTGACGCAAAAGTAAATGCAACAGTGGTTGCCCATGCGGCAAAAAAACTAAATGCAACAGTAGTTGTGTTTGCACACAATATAAACGGCAAAGCAATAGCACCCGCCGTGGCTGTAAAATTACAAGCTGGTATTGTAACAGGTGCTAGTAGTTTGCCCGATACTACAAATGGTTTTGTAGTTACAAAAACGGTTTTCTCTGGAAAAGCTTTTGCTGCAATTCAAATAGAAACTCCAATTAAAGTGATTTCATTAAATCAAAACAGTTTTGGAGTCCATACACAGGAAGCCACAGCGATAGTTGAAATATTAGACATTACTGTTCCTGCCCCATCAATTAAAATAACTTCGGTTGACAAAATTGTAGGTGAAATTCCTTTAACCGAAGCTAGTTTGGTTGTAAGCGGTGGACGCGGCTTAAAAGGACCTGAAAACTGGGGGATATTACTGGATTTAGCTAAGTCATTAGGTGCATCAACTGCATGTAGCCGTCCAGTGTCTGATGCCGATTGGAGACCACACCATGAACATGTTGGACAAACAGGTATTCAAATTGCACCTAATTTATATATCGCCATAGGTATTTCGGGAGCTATTCAACATTTGGCAGGGGTTAATAGAAGTAAGACGATTGTAGTCATTAACAAGGATGCTGAAGCGCCTTTTTTCAAAGCAGCCGACTATGGTGTAGTGGGTGATGCATTTGAAATAGTTCCAGCTTTAACTGCTGCAATTATAAAATCAAAGGCTAGTGCATAGCAGAATTTATTTAACTTTGAGTTAGTTAATTGTATATGCAGAAAATTGAATTAGAAATAGTAGCATTATCTCACAGCGTCACTCAGACAAACTCCTATGCAGTAATATTGGGTGAAGTAAATGGCGTGCGTAGGTTACCCATAGTAATTGGAGGTTTTGAAGCACAAGCTATTGCCGTGGCTTTGGAAAACATGCACCCTTCTAGGCCATTAACGCACGACCTCATGAAAAATTTCATGACCGCTTTTGATATTAAATTACAAGAAGTTTATATCTGCGATTTACAAGAAGGTATTTTTTATTCAAAATTAGTTTGCTACACGGCAAATGACACCATTGAAATAGATAGCAGAACTAGTGATGCCTTGGCTTTAGCTGTTCGCTTTGGTTGCCCCATATATGTTCACGCACCTATTTTAGACCAAGCAGGTTTGGCAAATGAGACAGGAGAAAAAATTGCTGCTCCTGCTGCAAATAAACAAGCAGCTAGTACCGCAACAAATTTATCAAGCCTTTCCTTGCAAGAATTGAACGACTTATTAGCAGAAGTATTAGAGCAAGAGGATTACATACGCGCAATTGATATTAGAGATGAAATCAACAAAAGAAACGCGTAAAGAATTCAATTAGCATGATTCAATTTCCCAATTGTAAAATAAATTTAGGCCTATCCATTACCGCTAAAAGAAACGATGGATACCACGAATTAGAAACGGTATTCTACCCTGTTGGCCTAAATGACATAGTCGAAGTTGTTCGTGCAAATGACCTTTCAGGAACTGTTGAATTTACAAGTACTGGCATTGAAGTGCCTGGCGAAATCGCAAATAACCTTTGTGTTAAAGCATACAACTTATTAAAAGCAGCATATCCTACACTGCCCCCAGTTAAAATACATTTACATAAGCATATCCCAATGGGCGCAGGTTTAGGTGGCGGTTCAAGCGATGCTACTGCCGTATTAAAGCTACTAAACCAAGTTTTTAATTTATCCTTAACGCAAGCACAACTCATTAATTACGCAGCACAACTAGGAAGTGATTGTCCCTTTTTTGTATTTGACACACCATGTTATGCAACAGGAAGAGGAGAAATATTAAAACCAATTCAGGTAGACCTATCAAATTATTCAATTGCACTAATTCACCCACGGGTTCATATTTCTACTTCTTGGGCATTTCAACAATTAACTCCCCATAAAAAAGAAAAATGTATCGCGACTATAATTGCACAAGACATTGAAACTTGGAAACAAGAGCTTGTAAATGATTTTGAAGCGCCTATTTTTTTAGCACACCCCTATTTAGCAGAAATAAAAGAAATGCTTTACAACGAAGGTGCTATTTATGCAAGCATGAGCGGTTCAGGGAGTTCCTTATTCGGTATTTTTCCAAAAGGCCATGTGTTTTCAAACCAGCAGCCATCCGATAAATTTAGCATCCATTGGATTTAGTATATTTCCAATGAACTTGCCAATGCGAACGTTAGTTATTTAAAAATATCTAACATTACTAACGCTATATTAGTGATTGTCTAATTATGTTTAAAATCATTGAACATCCTCTTCTAAAAACGCTTATTTTTTCGTAATTTCCCATTAATCGGTTATTTCAGCAAGCACTATTTAATCTAACGAAGGAAATGATACAAAATCAGCAACAGGGCTTATACAATCCTGCATTTGAACACGACGCCTGTGGGATAGGATTTGTGGCCCATATTAAAGGAATCAAGTCACATCAAAATATAGATGATGCTTTAACTATTTTAGAAAACATGGAACACCGTGGTGCAAGCGGAAGTGAACAAAATACTGGCGACGGTGCTGGTATTATGATTCAAATACCCCATGAATTTTTCTTTAGCGAATTACTTAAACAAGGTATTCACTTACCTAATATAAATGAATACGGTGTAGGCTTTATATTCTTCCCTGCTGAAAAAGGTGTAGCGGAAGAATGTAAAGAAATTTTTGAACGTGCCGCCGAAAAATTAGGTATGGAAATAATTGGCTACCGAAAAGTACCTGTGAACAAAACAACTATTGGCCAAACAGCCTTGTCGGTAGAGCCAATTATGGAGCAGGTTTTTTTAAAAAAACCTGACCAAATAAATGACCCTGCCGATTTTGAACGAAAACTATTTATTCTAAAAAATTACGCATCCCATACTATTAATAATACCATAAAGAAGGATGCAATTGGTTTTTATATGACTTCCCTTTCGCAAAATATTATTATTTATAAAGGGCAGTTAACAAGTCACCAAGTAAGGGAATACTTTCCCGACCTAAGTGACAAAAAAGTAGTTTCGGCATTTGGTTTAGTACACTCCCGTTTTGCTACAAACACTTTCCCTTCTTGGAAACTAGCACAACCATTTCGCTATATTGCTCACAATGGCGAGATTAATACTTTACAAGGAAATTTGAATTGGCTAAGGTCAAATGAGAATAGTTTATTATCCCCTTATTTTTCGAAAGAAGAATTAGATATGATATTGCCAATTGTTGCTAATGGGCAATCTGATTCTGCATGCTTGGACAATGTAATTGAATTACTAACCCTATCGGGACGTTCCTTACCACATGTAATGATGATGCTCATCCCAGAGGCATGGGATGGCAATGAATTAATGGACCCTATAAAAAAAGCATTTTACGAATACCATGCAGCAATGATGGAGCCATGGGATGGCCCAGCTTCAATTTCATTTACAAATGGAAAAATTATTGGTGCAACATTAGACAGAAATGGATTACGCCCTTCGCGATATTGCGTAACAACTGACGACAGAGTTATTATGGCTTCTGAAACTGGCGCACTGCCAATTGACCAAGCTACCATTATTGAAAAAGGCCGTTTACAACCTGGGAAAATGTTCGTGGTGGATATGGAAGCAGGACGTATCATTAGCGACGAAGAATTAAAGCAAACTATTTGCAGCCAACAACCTTATGGAGACTGGTTGAATAAATATAAAATTCGATTAGAAGAATTGCCCGAACCTAGGATTCAGTTCACACATTTAGAACACGATCAGATTTTCAAATACCAAAAAGCATTTGGATACACCAAAGAAGACCTTGAATATATTATTACTCCAATGGCCTTAGAGGGAAAAGAACCTATTGGGTCCATGGGAACAGACACTCCACTTGCTATATTAAGCGACCAACCACAACATATTACAAGTTATTTTAAACAACTATTTGCTCAAGTAACTAACCCTCCTATTGATCCAATCCGAGAAAGAATGGTGATGTCCTTGAGTACCTTTGTTGGTAGTCAAGGGAATTTATTAGTAGAGGATCCGATGGCTACGCATTGTGTTGCATTAAAACATCCAATTTTAGGCAATCATGAATTAGAAAAAGTAAGAAGCATTGACACAGGTGTTTTTCAAGCGAAAACTTTACAATGTTATTTTAGGGCCGATGGCGCAGCAGGTTCATTAAAACGTGGATTAGACAGGCTTTGCAGGTATGCAGTTGATGCAGTAGAAGATGGTTTTGAAGTAATTGTTTTAACGGACCGTTCTATAGATTCAGAACATGCAGCTATCCCTTCCTTATTAGCTTGTTCTTCGGTGCATCACCATTTAATAAGAAAAGGACTGAGAGGGAAAGTTGGTATCATTGTAGAAGCAGGAGATGTTTGGGAAGTGCATCATTACGCCTGTTTAATTGGGTTTGGCGCAACTGCTATTAACCCCTACTTAGCATTGTCTTCAATCCGTGATATGAAATTGAATAATTTAATTAAAACGGATTATGAAATTGAAAAACTAAAGAAAAATTATATAAAAGCGGTGAATGAAGGATTGTATAAGGTTTTTTCAAAAATGGGAATTTCTACTTTACAGTCGTATCAGGGTGCGCAAATATTTGAGATAATTGGAATTAATAAAGAAGTAGTTAATCGACATTTTACGGGCGCTACATCAAGAATTGATGGAATGGGTTTAGATGAAATTGCAAGAGAAATATTGGCTAAGCACGAATTGGCATTTGCAAAAAAATCTTCTCCTGTAGACCGCTTAATGGTAGGCGGAGTTTACCAATGGAAACGACGTGGAGAATTTCACTTATTCAATCCTCAAACTATTCATTTACTTCAACATGCTACAAGCAATGCCGATTACGCAAGTTTTAAAAAATATTCAAAGTTAGTAAACGACCAAACAGAAAAAGCATGTACACTGCGTAGTTTGTTTGAATTTAAACCAACCCGACCTTCTATCTCAATTGACGAAGTTGAACCCGCAAGCGCTATTTATAAACGCTTTGCAACAGGCGCTATGTCTTTTGGTTCTATTTCTTGGGAAGCACATACAACCTTAGCCATCGCAATGAACCGCTTGGGTGGCAAAAGTAACACTGGTGAAGGTGGAGAGGACCCAATTCGTTTTACAAAACTAGCAAATGGAGATTCTATGCGTAGTGCTATTAAACAAGTAGCAAGCGCGCGCTTTGGGGTTACTAGTCAATATTTAACCGAAGCCGATGAGATACAAATAAAAATGGCACAAGGTGCAAAACCCGGAGAAGGAGGACAATTACCTGGCGATAAAGTGGACGAATGGATTGGAAAAACAAGACACTCTACTCCTGGAGTAGGACTAATATCTCCCCCACCACATCACGACATTTATTCTATCGAGGATTTATCACAATTAATTTTTGATTTAAAAAATGCAAACCGTGCTGCACGTATCAATGTTAAGTTGGTGTCTAAAGCAGGCGTGGGAACCATTGCGGCAGGTGTTACAAAAGCGAAAGCCGACGTGGTATTAATTGCAGGTTTTGATGGAGGTACTGGTGCTTCTCCTTTAAGTTCTATAAAACATACTGGCTTACCATGGGAATTAGGCTTGGCTGAAACGCATCAAACTTTAGTAAAAAATAAATTAAGGAGCCGTGTAGTGGTGCAAGCCGATGGTCAAATTAAAACAGGGCGTGACATTGCCATTGCTGCATTATTAGGGGCAGAAGAATGGGGCGTTGCTACTGCTGCATTAATTGTAGAAGGTTGTATAATGATGCGTAAGTGTCATATGAATACTTGCCCAGTTGGTGTAGCTACACAAGACCCTGAATTACGTAAGCGATTCAAAGGTGATCCCGACCATGTGGTTCGTTTCTTTGAATACATAACACAAGAGTTGCGAGAAATTATGGCAGAACTGGGTTATAAAACAGTGAATGAAATGGTGGGACAAGTTGATGCATTAGGTATGCGGGACAATATCCAACATTGGAAATATAAAAATTTAGATTTAAGTGCTGTATTATATAAAGAACCAGCCGATGAAAACGTTGGTTTGTACTGTACCGAAACGCAGGATCATGCATTAGCAGATGTATTGGATTGGAAATTATTAGCAGCTGCAAAACCTGCCATTGATAATAAACAAAAAGTGACTGCTACTTTTGCTATTAGAAATATTGACAGAACAGTAGGCACAATTGTCTCCAATGAAATTACAAAAATTTATAAAGAAGCGGGTTTGCCTGACGACACTATTCACTTTAAATTTACTGGAACAGCAGGGCAAAGTTTTGCTGCATTCAATACCAAAGGAGTTACTTTAGAATTAGAAGGTGATGCAAATGATTATTTTGGGAAAGGATTAAGTGGTGCACAATTAATTGTTTACCCCGACAAGCACGCTAATTTTATTGCAGAACAAAATATACTTATTGGTAACGTTGCGCTTTACGGCGCAACCAGTGGAACAGCTTATATACGAGGAAAAGCTGGAGAACGTTTTGCAGTAAGAAACTCAGGGGCAACGGTTGTAGTAGAAGGTATTGGAGACCATGGATGTGAATACATGACAGGTGGGACCGCTTTAATACTTGGACCAACTGGCCGAAATTTTGCAGCAGGCATGAGTGGCGGTATTGCTTATGTATATAACGTAGAAAATGATTTTGATAGTTTATGTAACAAAGAAATGGTGGACTTGGATCCTATAAGCCCAGAGGATATTGCAATTTTAAAAACATTAATGCAAGCTCATTTACAAAAAACAGAAAGCGCAGTAGCTAAATTTATTTTAGCCGACTTCGACAACCAATTAAAATATTTTATTAAAGTATTCCCTCGTGACTATA
>CANHAE010000031.1 GCA_947458915.1 Bacteroidota bacterium | reverse complement strand
CCTCATAATTGCAGCATCTTTGGGCTTTTTGTCTTTATAACCACAGAAATGTAAGGCCCCGTGAAAAATAACCCTTAAAAGCTCTTCTTTTATTGTAGTTCCTAGTTGTTTTGCGTTGTCTCTAACCCTGTCAATACTAATATAAACTTCTGCAACTAATTGTCCCTTAACCTCAGAAAGGTCGAAGCTTATAATATCGGTAAAATAGTCGTGGTCTAAAAACTGTCGATTAATGTCTAACAGGTATTTGTCAGAACAAAAAACATATTGTAAATCATTAATTACTAGCCCTTCCTTGCGAACCTGTTTGGTTATAAATATTTTAAGCATGCTCCTTTGTGTAAGAGTTGCTTTCTTATCTGCGGAATTAAAAGAAATTGACATACAATAGCATTTAAATTATTGCTCCAAATTTCGTAACAATTTGTGTAACAAAGCAAACTATCTTTGTAGTATAATTATGAAGAAACTATCTGAGCTAAAAATTGGAGAAACTGGCACTATTCATTCGTTTGAAAACGATGACATCTTTTTAAAACTTATGGAAATGGGTTGTATTCCTGGTGAAGAAATAACAGTAGAACAAGTTGCACCACTGGGTGACCCAATAAGCATATCGGTTGCTGGATACCAATTAAGTTTAAGAATGAACGAGGCAGATACTATTTTTGTTTCTCAAAACAAACACTAAACATTGATAATCAATTAGTTATATGAAAATAGGTTTGTTTTTTGGTTCCTTCAATCCCATTCACAATGGACACCTAATTGTTGCGAGTTATATTGCAAACAACACCGACTTGAATCAGGTTTGGCTAGTCGTTTCTCCACAGAACCCACAAAAATTACAAAGCACCTTATTAAACGAATACGACCGTTTACACTTAGCGCAAATAGCGGTAGAGGATGATATTCAATTACGCGTATCAGATATAGAATTTAAATTGCCGAAACCCTCTTACACAATTGACACACTCACCTATTTAGCAGAACAATATCCTCAACATGAATTTTCTGTGATTCTGGGTGGAGATAGTTTTTACAACCTTCCTAAATGGAAAAATTTTGAAACTATAATAAAAAATTACAGGCTCATTGTTTATAGAAGAGAGGGGTTTGAAATATTAGATACCTATGGTGCAAACTTGGTTTATTTAGAAGCGCCTTTATTACAACTATCGGCAACCCTAATTCGTAATAACAGAAAGGAGGGTATTACCATTAGATATTTAGTACCAGAAAAAGTAAGAGAAGAAATTGAAAATAATAATTATTTTAAAGACTAAAAATAATTAGCTTTTCTTTTTATAGACAGGCACTGTACTACAAGGCTCCCCATACATTATACTTTTAACCACAGGGCGTAACATATGTGTAATAGCAACATAAGCAGATTCACTAATTGGAGTTTCCCCACAGCCTTTAATAACAACCCTTTGGTCAGTATAGTCTGCAATATTTAGTTTAGCAATATTATATAATAAAACCTGTTCACGCACCTTATTCACATCTCCAAAATAAACTGATTCGGCAATCGGTGTTAAAGAAGAAGCAATTAACATATTTGCCCACATAGGAATGATAGCATCTGTAGAACAATAAATACCAACAATTTTATTTTCAAATGCTGCCCAATTTACATGCTGTAATGCCACCCTGAAGTCCTTCTCCTTCAAAATTAATTCCATGAACAAAAAAGGTTTAATGTCAAATAAAACAATTTCATTAGCTGGTATAAAACTTGCTAAGTCTATAGATATTAAACCACTATCGGCAACCTTATTATTAAGTATTTCTGACATGGTTCAAAATTAAGTAGAAATTAGGGAAATAGACATTTGGGCATTGTCGATTTAAGGATAAAAAAAGACCCCCGTTTTGCGGAGGTCTTTTAAATTAGTAAAAAACTAATTAATATAGTTTAGACCTGTTGTCTTGAATTGTAGCTATTTTTTTCAAAGCAATATTCGATCTAAACATATTACTTCTGGTTCTTTGTAATAAATCTGCAGCAAATAAAGCAGGATCCTGTGTGGGCGTTTTTGTGCCCATTGAATTAACTGAAACAACAAATACACCAGTATTTCCAGCAATTGGAGCACTTGGTTTATTAACAAGGGATTTATTAAAGGCAGCACCCAAAAGTTTAGGCTCATTACCAATACCATTAATCATAGTATAATTGAAGCTTAAACTATCTGCAAACCGAACTGGTGCTTTCGCGCTAATTGAAATTGCTTCTAAGTTTGCGCCCTTTAAAGATGCCTTAATTTTTTCAGCCTTCTTTTGATCTCTAATAATGCCCTCAACTTGCGGTCGAGCACTTTCAACGCTTGATAGTCCGGCTTTTTCTTCACTAGTAATTATAGCAACATAATAATTATCAGCAATCTCAAAAGGCTCTGAAATATCATTAACATCCTTCTCAAAAACCCAACGAACAAAGGTTCTAGACTCACCAATTCCTTGAATTTCAAAATCATTTTCTTTTATTCCTATGGCCGGTAAAACCTGTAATCCCTGTTTAACAGCATTAGCGTTGAAGGATTTAAGGTCTTTACTAACTGATGCAAATTGTGCAGCGGCTGTAGAAGCTGCATTAATTGTCTCGTTACTAGGTAAAATACTTTTTGATAAATACGCAATCTTATAAGCGGTGTTTCTTGTTGTTTGTTTAAGTATTTCAATTATATGGTAACCGAAATCGGTTTTAACCACTGCTCTTGTGCCTACTGAATTATCAAAAGAAAAATCATTGAAAGCTGGAGTCATTTGTGCTTGTGGGAACATTTCATATTTACCACCATTCGCTTTACTACCGCCATCGTCAGAATATTGTGCCACTAATGATTCAAAAGAGGCTCCACCAGAAATAGCATAGTTAATACTATCTGCTAATTTTTTTGCAACACTATCTTCTCTAATTAGTGCACCAGTTTGAGGGTTAGAAGTAGCAATTAAAATATGTTTTACGCTTGCGCTATCGGGCCATTGTTTAGTACCAATAATTTTTGCAATTGTATAGTTTTTTGCATCCACATAAGGACCATAAACATTACCAACACCAACTCTTAAAATAGAATCTTTTTGTGGAATTCGAATTGATTTGCCACTAATATAACTATTATAAAAAGGTATCTCTGTTCCAATTTTGTTTAAAAAAGAAACAGCGTCAGAAGCTTTTAGAAAACTATCTTTTAAAGAAACGATATTAGCTAAAGCAGCTGCAGAATCAGCACTAGAAGCGCTTGCATTAAAACCAACGTAACTTATATTTTTACTACCCTCTTCCACCTGGTAAGCTGGCGCGTTTTCTTTTAAATAAGTTGCTATATCCTCTGTGCTAACCTTTATTGAACTATCTGAAATTGTGTTATAAGGAACACCAACGTAAGTAATTGAAGCAATACTATTAGATTCATTAAATTGTTTCTCAACTAACCATTTTGGAACCTGTACACCTTTAACAATTAAAGCTTGAAACTTATTTCTAATTCTATTTTCAATGGATGGGGCAATGTAAAATTTTTCAATTTGACTTATTTGATCTTTGTTTTTACTTTTCTTAATTTGAGCTAGTGCTTGTTTCGCATCATTCACCTTAAACTCTCCAGTAACCTTATTAGAGAATTCTTGTCTAAAAGGAGACTCGTTACCAAATAATACATCAGAAAGTTCTTTCGCTCCAACCGTTAAGCCTAGCTTTTCTTCTTCTGCTTTTACTAAAAGTCGGTCAACTTCTTGATTCCATAAATAGCCAATCATTTGCTCACGCTTAATTCCTTGTGAAGCATAGTTTTGTACTTGTATGTCTAATTTTTCTTCAAAATCAACCTTATTAATTACTTCGCCATTTACTTTACCAAGCGTTGTGATATCATTACTGCGTCTACCGCTATTTGCTCCATCTTGAAGGATAAATGCAACTAAAGCGACTACAATAATTGTGAAAATAATCCACGTTCCTTTTTCTCTAATGTTCTGAATAATTGACATAGTTCTATAATTAATATAAGGTTGCAAAAATAATGGTTTCTGAGTATGAATATGCAACCAGGGTTTAAATATCAGTGTATTTTTTAAGGATATTAGTAATTAAAAATACACAAGGGTGTGGTGGATAAATAAAAAAATGGTGGATATCGCCTATTTTTCCGTTAATAAACCTTAATAACTAACGAATAAGTATATTAGGAATTAGCAAGAAAATTGATATTACTAAAAAACAGTGCAGTTTATACCCGTTAATTAACAGTGTATAAACTGTTGATTAAAGAAATTATTCTTAAAAAAGAAGAAAATTAGAAGAAAATATAGAATCCTAATAGTATGACTATCATTAATTAATAGCGCTATTTGGTGATAAATTTTAACCGACATATTAATTTTAAAAAACTGTGAATAATTAAGATATACACTTATACACACCCGTAATAGTATTAGTTTATTTATATAAATGTATTAGAATTTAATACTACAATAGAAATCCACATATCCTTTTTTATAATCTTATTCAAAATAAACTACTTTTATTCCATCCTATTAAAACAACCTTTTATTAGTCCGATAAATACGTAAATTTAGTATTACATAAAATACTAAATTTATTACTAATTAAATAATAACTTGATAATCAATATAATATGTGAAAAATTAATAAAAAACTAAGCTAATTAGTAAATAAATTACTAAAATATTTAGTTTATTAACAGTTTATCCCTATCTTCACATAAATATTAAAGAAAACATAAAACGACTAACCATGATTAACGCAGAAAAACTAAAGGCATTAAAACTAACAATGGACAAAATTGACAAAGACTACGGCAAAGGTAGTGTCATGATGTTAAACGAGCGAAGCCAAGAACCACATGAAGTAATTTCAACAGGCTCAATTGGGTTAGATACTGCGTTAGGAATAGGTGGTTTACCAAAAGGAAGAATTGTAGAAATATACGGACCAGAGTCTTCTGGTAAAACAACATTAGCAATTCATGTTATAGCAGAAGCACAGAAAAAAGGTGGATTATGTGCCATTATTGATGCTGAACATGCTTTTGATAGTGCTTATGCTAAAAAAATAGGTGTTGATGTTGATAACCTATTAGTTTCTCAACCAGACTATGGTGAGCAAGCTTTAGAAATTGCAGACCGCTTAATTTTATCAGGAGCAATAGATGTACTTGTAATAGATTCGGTAGCAGCTTTAGTTCCAAAAAGTGAATTAGAGGGAGAAATGGGTGATTCTAAAATGGGTTTACATGCTCGTTTAATGTCTCAAGCATTAAGAAAATTAACAGCTACAATTAATAAAACAGGTACTATTTGTATTTTCATTAACCAATTGCGTGAAAAAATAGGTGTTATGTTTGGCAACCCTGAAACAACAACTGGCGGAAACGCATTAAAATTCTACGCATCAGTTCGTTTAGATATTAGAAGAATGGCTCAAATTAAAGACGGAGAAGCTGCAATAGGAAATAGAGTTAAGGTAAAAGTGGTTAAAAATAAAGTAGCTCCTCCTTTTAGAGCAGCAGAATTTGAAATTATATTTGGAGAGGGTATTAGTAAAATGGGAGAAATAATTGATATGGGCGTTGAACTAGAGATCATTCAAAAGAGCGGAAGCTGGTTTAGTTATGATAGTAATAAACTAGGACAAGGGCGTGATTCTGTAAAAACAATTTTACACGATAATCCAGAAATGGCTAACGAGATAGAAAATAAAATTAGAGCCAAAATTGCTGCGAAACTAGAGGAAGCAGCAAAATAGAAAGATAGTAAACTTGTTTTTTAAAGGTTAGTAGGTACAAACCGCATCATTTATGGTGCGGTTTTTTTATATTTATAGAAACATAGCTAGATTGATTTATATTTTAAAAATTATTATAAGGGCCGCGCTTTGGTTGTTTTGCAATAATATTTATATTAAAAATAAACACCTCTTTTCAAAAAAGGGGCCATTATTAATTTTTGCAAACCATCCTAATTCTTTTTTAGACGCAATAATAATAGCATCTAATTATAAAAGGAGGGTATATTTTTTAGCCAGGGGGGATGTTTTTAGAAAACCAATTTTTCGTTTTTTATTATCCTCACTTAATATGATTCCTGTTTATAGGTTAAGAGAAGGAAAAGAAAACCTACACCTAAACGATTTTGCTTTTAAAGCTTCAATAAAATTATTATTAAAAGGAGAGGCTGTTTTAATTTTTATAGAAGGCACTTGTATAAATTCCCATGAATTACAACCACTTAAAAAAGGTACGGCTAGGATTTTAGAAGGGGTACAAGAGAAAGGTGTTTTTCCAGCTATACAAGCTATAGGTATAGCATACAATCAACTATATGGTATTGGTAAAACCATTAATATTAGTATTTCTAAGTTTAATTTTAAAAATAAAATCATATCAGCAAGTGATCGTGTTTTATTTAATAAAATGGCAACAAGTATATTAAACGAAAATATAATTATACCCTCACAAAAAACAAATATTAAAAAAACAGTGCTTTATTATTTTTATAAACCATACTATAAATTAATTTATAATTGGGTTTCAAAAAAAACAAAAGGAACAGTTTTTTTTGACTCTGTGCTTTTTAGTGTTTTACTTTTTACGTATCCAATATTTTTGGGGTTGTTGTTTCTTATTCTATATTTTTTCCATATTCCGCTACCAATAATTTTAATTACCTTAGTGTCTATTATACTATTTAGTAAAAAACTTGCCGACTAGCCATACATTTATTGAAACATAAAGGACCAAAACAACATGAATCCTAATATTAGAAGACTTGAGAAAAGAAAAAGAATAGCACTTATTGCACATGACAATAAAAAAAAGGATCTAATTGAATGGGCGGTGCATAATAAAATAGCATTATCAAAACATTCCCTGGTTGCCACGGGCACCACGGGTAAGTTGGTTGAAGAAGCGCTTGACCAGCCGGTAACTAAGTTATTAAGTGGCCCACTGGGCGGTGACCAACAAATTGGGGCAATGATAGCTACAGGTGATATTGACGTGGTGTTTTTCTTCTTTGACCCCATGGAAGCGCAGCCACACGATAGTGATGTAAAGGCGCTTTTGCGCCTAGCAGTTGCCTGGAATTTACCCATGGCCTGTGATAGAACTACCGCCGACTTCTTAATGACATCTAACCTAATGAAAGATGTTTACGAATACGAACTTCCAAACTATACCCACTATTTAAACAGAAAGGTTTAATAGTTCGTAAATTTAACCATGCCTTTCCAATTACAATCTAATTATACACCCTCTGGTGACCAGCCCGCAGCAATTGAGCAGCTAACCAAGGCCACAATAGAGGGGGAAAGGTTTCAAACGCTATTAGGTGTTACGGGTAGTGGTAAAACCTTTACCATTGCAAACTTGATTCAAAACACACAAAGGCCTACACTAGTACTCACACACAATAAAACTTTAGTAGCCCAGCTTTATGGAGAATTCAAACAATTCTTTCCTAATAACGCAGTGGGTTATTTTGTTTCTTATTACGATTATTACCAACCCGAGGCGTACTTGCCAAGTTCGGGCGTTTATATTGAAAAGGACCTTAGTATAAACGAGGAATTGGATAAACTAAGGCTTCAAGCAACCGCTCATTTATTAAGCGGAAGGCGTGATATTATCATTGTTGCGAGTGTTAGTTGTATTTATGGTATGGGAAACCCAACCGAATATGAAAATGGAATTATTCGTATTCAAAAGGGAATGATCATGTCGCGTCAGGCTTTTTTACACGCATTAGTAAATAGCACTTATCACCGAACGGTTACCGATTTTGATAGGGGTTCGTTTAGGGTGAACGGGGACACTGTTGATATTCGATTACCCTATGTAGATTATGGATACAGAATTACATTTTTTGGTGACGAGATTGAAGAAATAGAGAGCATTGAAATTGAAACAATGAAAAGAATAGAGTCCATGGAGAACGTGGCTATTTTTCCGGCAAACTTGTATTTAGCGCCAAAGGATATAATGCAAGAAATTATTATTGAAATTCAAGACGAGATGTGCGCGCAAGTAGCCTATTTTAAGAATGTGGGCAAGCATGTTGAAGCGGCAAGAATAAAAGAGCGCGTTGAATATGATATAGAAATGATTAAAGAACTAGGCTATTGTACAGGCATTGAAAACTATTCAAGGTTTTTTGATAGAAGAAAACCGGGTACAAGGCCATTTTGTTTATTAGACTACTTCCCTAAAGATTTTTTATGTGTCATAGATGAGAGCCATGTAACCATACCTCAAATTTCAGGAATGTATGGAGGTGACAGAAGTAGAAAAATGAACTTGGTAGAATTTGGATTTCGTCTACCAAGCGCAATAGACAACCGCCCATTGAACTTTAATGAATTTGAAAGCGTTATTGGGCAATCTATTTTTGTTAGTGCCACACCGGGAGAATATGAGTTAGAAAAAACGGGAGGTTTAATTGTAGAACAAATTGTGCGTCCGACGGGTTTATTAGACCCTCCGATTGAAGTGCGCCCAACAAATAATCAGATTGACGACTTGTTGGAAGAAATTTCAATGCAGGTAGCAAAAGGAGACAGGGTGCTAGTAACAACACTTACCAAAAAGATGGCGGAAGAAATGGACCGCTTTTTAAATAAAATACAAATAAAATCAAAGTATATCCACAGTGATATTGATGCGCTAGAACGAGTTGAAATTTTACGCGAACTTAGGCTTGGAGTGATTGATGTACTAGTAGGCGTAAACCTATTAAGAGAGGGACTAGACCTACCCGAAGTTTCTTTAGTGGTAGTGTTAGATGCTGATAAGGAAGGGTTTTTAAGAAACGAAAAATCACTTACACAAACAGCGGGTCGTGCTGCAAGAAACGTAAACGGGCGTGTAATTTTTTATGGAGATAAAATAACCATGAGCATGCAGCGCACGATTGACGAAACGGAAAGAAGGCGCGCGAAACAAATTAAATATAATACCGAACACCATATTACGCCAACTACCATTGTTAAAAGCATTGAACAAGTAATGGCACAAACTTCGGTTTTAGATATTAAGGGATATACTTTAAATAATATAAATGCCCGCACTTCTGATGAATTAGAAATGGTAGCCGATCCGGATAGCGCTTATAAAACTATTCCACAAGTTGAAAGGGCCATTCAACAAACAAAAAAACAAATGGATCGTTTTTCTAAAGCACTTGATTTTATGGAAGCCGCAAGGCTAAGGGACGAGATGTTCCGACTTGAAGCGCAATTAGAAAACATGAAAGCAAAATAAATACAAAAACAGCATGCAACCACTTATAGAACTAATATACAAAGGGCTTTTACAAACAACCTGGCTGGAGATGGTGGCTGTTTTTTCTGGAATTGCTTCTGTGTGGTATAGCAGGAAAGAAAACGTTTTAGTATATCCGGTAGGATTAATTAATACGACTATTTATATTTATTTAAGCTTTAAGGGACACCTGTTAGGAGAGGCAAGTGTGAATATGTATTATACCATTATGAGTGTTTATGGTTGGTATTTATGGACAAGGAAGGAACCGAATAAAAACAATATTGTTTTACAAATTACAAAAAGTAATAAGCGAGAATGGATGCAACAGTTGTTGTTTTTTGCCGGATTTTATTTGGCTATATATGCCTCATTGCTATTACTTAAAAAAGAATTTGCACCAGAGGCAATTCCTTGGGCCGACGCATTAGCGAGTGCTTCAGCTTATACAGGCATGTGGTTAATGGCAAAAAAGAAAGTAGAAAGCTGGATATGGTGGATAATAACAAACATTGCATCCATACCATTGTATTTTATAAAAGGCTATGCTTTTACAAGCGTTCAATTTTTGGTATTATTGGTATTGGCTATTGCGGGGTGGAAGTCCTGGTATGAAAAACAAGCAATACAAAACAGAACAGGGGCAAAATTATTTATAGACGAGAAAAAATAATTACACAAATAATGTCACAAGCAACAAATGTAAAATTACAAAAGATAGTAGTGTTGGGACCAGAGTCAACAGGAAAATCAACACTATGTGCTGCGCTTGCAAAACACTACCAAACAATTTGGTGTAAGGAGTTCGCACGTGAATATTTAACCCAAAACGGAACGGCATATACATACGAAAACTTGTTAAGCATTGCCAAGGGCCAATTAGCCAACGAGGAGGCTGCAATTGAAAAAGCATTAACTCAAAGGAATAAGGACGGCATAAACAAGTTAATTATTGACACCGATATGTATGTGATGAAAGTGTGGAGTGAATATGTTTTTAATAATTGTGACCCGTTTATTCTTGAACAAATTAATGAGCGAAAGTATGACCTGTACTTGTTATGTGACGTTGACCTTCCTTGGACAAGTGATGAAATGAGAGAATATCCCGATGAGTTACCGCGTAAAGAATTGTTTTTGATTTATAAGGACTTGCTTGTGAATCAAACAACACCTTGGGCGGTAATAAGTGGCCTGGGTGATGACAGAATTAATAATGCGATTCAATTCATTGAAAAACAACTTGCAACGACTAAATAAAGCTATTTGCTTCTTAGCAAAGCGTTTATATCCTCGTCAGATTCAAGGTTATTCATTTCGCGCATAATTTGAGGGTAACGCCAGGCAACCCTTCTTGTCATTGGTCGGGCTGTAAATTTTTTTGGATTAGGGAAGCCCGCAACTATCATTGCTGCTTCGGACCGTGTTAACTTTTTGGCTGATTTTTTAAAATAGTGTTGGGCAGCAGCTTCTACGCCAAAACAACCAGGCCCCGTTTCAATTACATTTAAGTATACTTCTAAAATTCTTTTTTTACCCCAAATTGCTTCAATTAAAAAGGTAAAATACACTTCAGGTATTTTGCGAATGTATTTGTCGTAACCGCTTCCTTGCCATAAAAAAACATTTTTTGCAGTTTGCTGTGATATGGTGCTTGCCCCTCCGCCCAATGGAATTTTAGACTTCTTCTTTTTCTTTTTTGGACGCAAACTTTTTTCAATTGCATCCCAGTCAAAACCAATATGGTCGGTGAACGCTTGGTCCTCGCTTGCAATAGCGGCCAATTTAATATTATAAGACATGTTTTCCCATGAAACATAGTCACGCTTTAATCCAAGGCCAAACGCATTGGTAATTTGTGTTGTAGTAATTGGCGGATTAACAAATTTTGTAATTAATACGTAGGCAAGAGCACTAAGAAATAAGTATAAAAAAACGCGACGAATTTTTTTTAACACGGGCTTAGGGTTTATAAAATGTCAATGCTATATCTTTTTCCAATGGGACAATAGCTAGGGTTTGACTTTTTAATAATTTTTCCAAGCACCCAACTAGCTGCACCACCAATAAAACCAGGAATGTTTTTACTTTCAAAAACAGGCTCTTTTTTAATTAAAGAATTGGTCATATTTAATCCAATATAACCAATACCCGCAGCCCTAAAAAAGCTGCCATTTGTAAATACGCTATTGTAATATCCTTTGGGTTTTGATAAGGCAATAATTTCGCTTTTATGAACAGCAAGCCTTCCCAGCCTTAGCGTGTCTTGCCCGTAGGTACCATATGCTGTAACACCTGTTTGAATTGCAAACTGTTTTACTTGAATAGAATCGTTTCGGATCCAATCAACATAGGCGGTAATCCATTGTTGATTGGCAAGCTGAAAATTAATATAACTGCCGGCAGTAAACGACCGAACAATAATACCCTTCTCCTTTAATGCCAAAAAACCACCTTCTTGAGCGTTAGCGTTGCCAAAGGCAACACAAAAAATCAAAAGAACGCATAGTAATTTAATATTCATAGTAGCAATTTACGTACTTAAGTTTATAAAAGGCTTCATTAATAAGTTAGTGCGCCATAAAAAAGGGCAGCACTAAAAATTAATATAATAATACCCGAAATTCGATTAATCCAAACTAAATTCTTTTCGGTTAACCTAGGCCTAAGGGTACCAGCTAGCGCCACTTTTGCCAAGTCTGATAACATTACAAAACCCAGGCAGGTTCCAAACACCAAAAGCTTGTAAGTTGCAGGATTGCTAGTTTCGCCCGCACTATTTCCTATTGCAGCTGTCCAAGCAAACCAAAATAAAAACACACTTGGGTTTAGGGTGTTCATTAAAAAACCGGATGCAAAAAACCCCAACATATTTTGCCACTTCATTGGCTTTTGGTTGTCGTCTGCAATGTTTTCTATTTTAATTTTTTTAAATACAAGGGTGTATAATCCCATTAACAATAAAAAACCAGCACCCAATAAAGCAATCGTTGCCTTGTGATTTAATACTATTGCAAACAAGGAAGTAAAAACATTACAAATAAATAGTAAAACCATATCACTTGCCGAAACGCCGGCTACAAAAAAGTATCCAGCCTTGTGTCCATTGGTGAGGCTTTGTTTAATGATTGCAAACACAACAGGCCCTACCGAAATACTCAATATTAGCCCCAAAAGCAACCCTTTTAAAATTGGCTCTATCATGCTATTGTTTTGAAATAAAAACCTTCCAGTCGTTTAATAAATCCCCTCGTAAAACTCTTGGGAACTTGTGTTGCCCACCTATTTTCTCCTTGCTTTCTAAAAAGCGCATAAATGTATTTTCTTTTAAAACAGTTACTTGTACATTTTTTAAGGCGCTTTTTCTTTCAACCGCATAATCGTCATTAAGGGTCATTAGTTTTTCATCAATCATTTGGGCTAATAATACCTCGTCTATATTTTGATCGCAGGCAATATACCAGTGGTGTGCAAAAAAACTACCAAAGGGTTCGCCAGTAACACAATATTCTGGAATTGAAATATTAAGGTCTTCGCTAACCAATTGTATTGCCTTGTTCATGTTGTCAACACTAAGGTGTTCGCCAACTAAGCTTAAAAAATGCTTGGTTCTTCCTGTAATTATTATTTCAGCGTTTTCTTTATTAACAAACCTAACAGTATCACCAATTAAATACCTCCATGCACCGGCGGTAGTGCTTATTAATAGTGCATAATCTTTGCCCTCTTCTACTTCGTGAATCATAAGAGCGGTGGGATTTTCGATCATTTCACCTTCCGCATTAAAGTTAATATCGTCAAAGGGAACAAATTCAAAGAAAATGTGTTCGTTATAAGATAGCCTCATACCCACAGCATTTTGCTTGTCCTGACAGGCCAGAAAACCTTCACTGGCTAAATAAGTTTCAACATAGGTTATGGGTTTCCCAAGTAATTTCTCAAAACCATGTTTATAGGGTTCAAAGCTAACACCGCCATGTACAAAAAAAGTAAGGTTAGGCCAAATTTCATGGATATTATTTAGTTTATATCTTTCTATAACCATTTCTATGCACATCTGAATCCACGCGGGTACACCAACCACAAATCCAATATCCCAATTAGGTGCTTTGTCAACGATGTCGTTTAATTTTTTATTCCAATCTTTTTCTTTAGCAATTCTTCTTCCTGGTTTATAAAATGGTTGAAACCAAAATGGTGCTTTTTTTGCTGTGATACCGCTTAAGTCACCCGCATAATAGCCTGGTCCTTTTTGTAAATCAGTACTTCCACCTAAGGTAAGCCAGCCTTTACTAAGTGCAGTTAAAGAAACATCATTATAATTAAACAAACCAATAAGCTGTTTAAGCATGATCATTTTATTACCTCTTAATAAGTCGTTGGTAATGGGAATAAATTTACTGGCAGATTCGCTGGTACCACTACTTAGCGCAAAAAATTTAATCTTTCCGGGCCAGCATATATCTTCTTTTCCTTCAAGGGTTTGATACCACCACTCCTTGTAAATTTTATTATAATTATAAGCCGGTACTTGTTCTTGAAATGTTTTTCCAGGGTGCCTACTTTCTAAAATTTTATCAAAATGATATTGTTGTCCGAATGCCGTATACCTCGCCCTGCGCAATAATTTTTTTAGTACGCGCAGTTGTGATCGTTTAGGACTTCTAGGAGGAATTCCTAGTGCTTTGCTTACGCGTTTTGGCAGGTTAATCTCGAAAATCGGCATCTACAGAATCGGGTTTTAGGCTTTATAAGATTATGTGCAAAAATAGGAATGTTATTCCAGCAAACGAACCTACTTTTGCGATATGATTAAAGATACCTTAATGAAGGCTATAGAGGCTGGTGCAAAAGAGCTTACAAATTATTTTAATGGTTCTTTTACAATTACAAGTAAAGCTACCATTAATGACCTTGTTACCGAGGCCGACCATGCTTCCGAAAAGGCCATTTTTAAGGTAATTCAAGACCAATTTCCTGACCATTTTATCTTAAGTGAAGAAACGGGTGCAATTCCACAGGCGTCCGCAATAAAGTGGATTATTGATCCTATTGATGGCACTATAAACTTTGCGAATGGTATACCAATTTGTTGTGTAAGTATAGGTGTGGAAGAAAATGGTGTAATGATTATGGGTGCCGTATACAATCCATTTATGAATGAATTATTTTTTGCCGAAAGAGGAAAGGGCGCAACACTGAACGGAAAAAAAATTGCAGTAAGCGATAAGGATGATTTATTAAGAAGCTGTTTGGTAACCGGATTTCCTTACCAATATTTGGATACCGAAAATGGGCCACTTCAAATATTTGAGAAATTAATACGCAAAGCAATTCCTGTACGTCGCCTAGGAAGTGCGGCATTGGATTTATGTTGGACAGCAGCAGGAAGGTTTGATGGTTTTTATGAACACAAATTACAAGCATGGGATAGTGCTGCTGGTTTTTTAATAGTGGAAGAGGCAGGAGGAAAAGTAACCGACTTAAAAGGAGATACCTATAACCCATACCAGAATGGTATTATAGCAACTAACGGAAAAATACACGATCAATTATTAGCCCTAGTAAAAGGGGGAAACATATAAAAAAAATTATGTCAACAGAAAGAACAGAAATCGAAAAACTAGGAGAATTTGGTTTAATAGATCACTTAACAGAAAATTTTGAAACACAAAACGCATCAACCGTTTTAGCAATTGGTGATGACGCTGCTGTGATTGACCATTTTGGAAAACAATCGGTAATTACTACCGACTTATTAGTAGAGGGGGTACATTTTGATTTAATGTACACACCATTAAAACACCTTGGTTACAAATCGGTGATTGTTAATTTAAGTGATATTTATGCAATGAACGCACAACCAACACAAATTGTAATTGGTTTAGCGTTCAGCAATCGCTTTAGTTTAGAAGCGCTTGAAGAATTTTATTTAGGCGTGCAAATTGCTTGCGAAAGGTATAATGTAGACTTAATTGGAGGTGACACTTCTACTTCTCAAAAGGGTTTAATAATATCCGTAACCGCAATAGGAGAAGTGGCTCCCGATAAGTTTATAAAACGAAGTACTGCAGAAAGTGGAGACTTGATATGCGTTTCAGGTGATTTAGGGGGCGCATTTTTAGGCCTCACTTTAATGGAGCGTGAAAAAAATATCTTTATTGAAAACCCGCAAATACAACCAAACCTAGAAAACGAAGACTATATCGTAGGGCGTTTATTAAAGCCAGATGCGAGAAAAGATATTATTGAATACCTAGACGAACACAAAATAGTACCAACAGCCATGATGGATATAAGCGATGGGCTTAGTAGCGATGTATTGCACCTTTGTAAACAAAGTGAATTAGGCTGTAGAATATATGAGGATAAAATTCCTATTAATGAAGCAAGTCGAGCGGCTGCATTTAAATTCGGCTTAGACCCAACCGTGTGTGCATTAAATGGTGGGGAGGATTATGAATTATTGTTTACTATGAAACAAGCCGACTATGATAAAATTACGTTGCAAGAAGAGATAAGCGTGATAGGTTATATGTGTGATAAGGAAGAGGGTGCAAAATTAATTACAAAAGGAAAAAATTTATTTGATATTACTGCACAAGGTTGGAACGCCTTTGCTAAATAATAATTTATTAGCTGTACTATAAATATTAAAAATTAAAGAAGCTGAAAAAAATCTGCATCTTTCCAAAAAGGGAAGCGGTCTCTAGTTTGAACCAACTCTTCCTTCTGCAATGTAATAGTAAAAACATCTTCTTGGTCCGCACAATGATATAATATTTCTCCCAAAGGCCCTGTTACCATTGAATTTCCGCTATGTGCAATATCGTTGCCGTCAAGTCCAACACGGTTAACACCTATAGTAAAGCATTGATTCTCAATAGCACGGGCGGTTAATAAAGTTTTCCAAGCGTGGCTTCTTTTTTCTGGCCAATTTGCAACGTATACAAGTATATCGTATTCTGGACTTGAATCATTGTTTGTGTTAGTGACTTGTCTTGACCAAACAGGGAAACGTAAATCGTAACAAATTTGTAAATTAATTTTCCAACCCTTTACGCTTGCTATTAACCTTTTATTACCTGGTGCATAATGTTGGTCTTCTCCCGCATATGCAAACAAATGTCGTTTGTCATAATAACCCAATTGACCATTAGGCAACATCCAAATAAGCCTATTATAATATTTTTCGTTTTCAACAATAATTAATGAGCCTGTAATGATTGCTTTTTTTTCTGCAGACATCGTGCGCATCCAATTAATCGTAGGCCCATCCATGGTTTCGGCGTATTTGGCGGGCTGCATACTAAAACCCGTGTTAAACATTTCGGGTAAGACAATAATTTCGGTATACTCCTTTATTGTTGCAATTTTTTGCGACAATAAATCCAAGTTGGCACCCTTATCCTCCCAAAATAAAGTCGTTTGAATTAATGTTAAAGCAAGTGTTGACACGTTATTATTTTTGACAGTATGAAGTTAAAAAATATATAAGTTATATCGGTGTTATAGACCAAAATCATATAAACACATTACCCATGCTTAAAAAGTTTTTGAACAATAGGTTGAAAAAGTAGTGGTTCAAATCCTCGTTGGTGTAAAAATGCTTGTGTTTTAGCCATTCTACTAAGTCCTCTCTCCCCTTTTAGGCTAATCCATTTTTTTGTAGCCAATTCGGTGAGGGTAATTTCGTAGTCGTCTAGGTCAATCGCGTTAAGGGCTTTTTTTATATTATAACTACTCACTCTTTTTTTTTGAAGCGCGTGGCTTATTTTAAGTTTCCCCCAGCCTTTTATTCTAAAGTGGCCCCCCGCATATTGTATAGCAAACCGCTCCTCGTTTAAAAAGTTTTCTGCAATTAAATCCGATAATATTTCTTCCACCTCGTCCTTAGACATGCCGAATTCATATAGCTTATCGCGTACTTCTTGTTGAGCCCTTTCTTGGTAGGCGCAAAAGTTGCGTATTCTTTGTATAGCTTGCTCTTTGCCGATTCTGATTTTTTTCATCGATGTCAATAAGTAGTGCTAAAATAGCTTTTTAATCTTAACAAATTGCCTTAGGTTTGCCCTAGTTATAACAATTGAATTATTTAATAATTGTCCTATGAAGTTTATAGTATCTTCTTCCTCTCTATTAAAGCACCTTCAACAAATCTCAGGTGTAATTAATACAAACACGGTATTGCCAATTTTAGAAGATTTTTTATTCGAAATAGAAGATAAAAAATTAAACATTGTTGCTACCGATTTAGAAACGGTTATGCGTGTACAAATGGAAGTAGAAAGTAAGGCAAATGGCCGTGTATGTATTCCAGCAAAAATTTTAATTGATTCACTAAAAAATATCGCCGACCAACCACTTACCTTTAATATTGATAAAAATTACGCAGTTGAAATTACGAGCGATAATGGTAAGTATAAAGTAATGGGCGAAAACCCCGATAACTTCCCTAAAGAACCTACAGCCGACGATACCACAGGTTTTAACATGACTAGCACAGGCTTGTTAACCGCAATTAATAAAACATTATTTGCTGTAAGTAATGACGATTTACGTCCTGCGATGACGGGCGTGTTTTTTGAATTATCAAAAGAGGGTGTTCAGTTTGTCGCAACCGACGCGCACCGTTTAGTGAGGTATAAAAGGTTAGACGCAAAAGCAACGCAGGTTGCTTCTTTTATTGTTCCAAAAAAACCATTGAATTTATTAAAGAACGCGCTTCCTGATAACGACGATGCTATCACCATTAGTTTTAACAACAACCATTTATTTGTTGATCATGGTTCAACACAATTAATATGTCGTTTAATTGACGCACGTTTCCCTGATTATAAAGTAGTAATACCTGCCGACAATCCTTATCGCTTAACAGTGAATAAGCATGATTTTCAAAATGCATTACGTCGTGTGAATGTATTTAGTAATAAAAGCACCAACCAGGTAGCGCTTAATATTACAGGAAACGAATTACAAATGGCGGCGCAGGATATTGATTTCAGTTTTGAAGGAAATGAGCGCATGAGTTGTGAATACCAAGGAGAGGATATTCAAATTGCATTTAACGCCAAGTTTTTAATTGAAATGCTTAACGCAGCAGACACCGACGAAGTGTTTATTGAATTATCAACACCAAGCAAAGCGGGCCTAATTAAGCCTTCTGAGCAAGCTCCTGGTGAGGACTTGTTAATGTTGGTGATGCCTCTTATGTTGAATAGTTAATTAAAGAGTAATCCGTACCTATAAAACAAGCGAAGCCCGATGCTTTCATTACAAATGGAACATCGGGTTTTTTATTTACATTTATAGTATAAAACAAACCCATGATTGAAGCAATCAAGTCTTATTTCGAAAACATTTCAAGTGTGCACCGTGCATTAATACTAGCGGGAGGTATTAGCTTTTTTTGGATTATAGAGTCGGCTATACCTTTGTTTAAATTCCAATACAATAAAACAAAACATGCTGCACTCAATATTTTCTTCACTTTTACAACCATCGTAATTAATTTTGGCTTTGCAGTGCTTATGGTACTAGCAAGTGATTTAGTTGTTAAAAATGGATGGGGTTTATTACAATGGGCTAAGTTGCCTTTATTGTATGAATTAATCATTGGCTTAATGTTGATGGACCTAATTGGTGCATACTTAGTGCATATGATTGAACACAAGGTTAAGTTTTTATGGAAATTTCATATGGTGCACCATGCTGACGTATTTGTTGACACAACAACTGCAAACCGTCATCATCCCGGCGAGTCGGTTATAAGAGCAGTGTTTGCTATTTTAGCTGTAGTAGTACTCGGCGCACCCATGTGGTTAGTAATGTTGTATCAAAGTGCAAGCGTGGTGCTATCACAATTCAATCATGCCAATATTTATATTCCAAAATGGTTTGACAAAACAGTTGGCTTAATACTTGTTTCTCCTAATATGCATAGAGTACACCACCATATTACACGACCACAAACGGATAGCAATTATGGTAATATTTTTTCATTTTGGGACAGACTGTTTCATACTTATGATGCAAGTTCAATGGACCAAATTCAATATGGTTTGGATGTACTAGATAATGCAAAGCATGGTGATATAGGCTATCAATTAAAAATGCCTTTCGATAAAAATATAAAATCAGATTACTAAATAATAAAGAATGAAGATAGGCGCTTTTATTCCTGCACGCTATGCGGCAACACGTTTTCCTGCAAAGTTGATGCAGCCTCTTGGAAATAAAACAGTGATACGACACACGTATGATAACACACTTGCAACGGGTTTATTTGACGAAGTGTATGTTGTTACAGACAGTGAAATTATTT
>CANHAE010000030.1 GCA_947458915.1 Bacteroidota bacterium | reverse complement strand
TCCACCTTCAATATTGTCCACCTTGTCCACATAATCAGGTCCGTAAAGTATTGGCCAGTCACCATATTGTTCTCTTCCTAAATAACCAACAAGTGTAACTGGGTTGTCTACATTATACATGTCCACAGAAGGGTCGGCATTTGAACGAATTAAAGTTGTGACATAACTTGTATAGCCTAATAAAAAGAATACAATAGACCAAACCCCTAATTTTAAAAAATAAAGGCCCTTTTTATTTGCATAATAAATACCAAAAGCTAATAAAGCTGCTACTAATACAAAAAAGGTAATAAAACCACTGAAAAAAGGGAAACCTAAATCGTTGACAAAGGCAATATCAAAAGCCCCCGCCCACTTAATAGTATATTGAATTAAAAATACTTGTATAAATCCTGTAATGGCTACTCCAATAAAAAACGCCACTAATCCTCCAGTAACACTTGGCTTATACTCACGGAAATAATAAATCATTACAATTGCAGGAATCGTTAAAATATTCAACAAATGGACCCCAATTGAAATACCCATTATGTAGAATATAAATATAATCCACTTGTCTGCACCAGCCTTATCGGCATTATGCTCCCATTTAAGCATCGCCCAAAAAACCAAAGCAGTAAAGAAAGAACTTAGTGCATAAACTTCACCTTCAACAGCACTGTACCAAAATGAATCACTGAATGTGTAAGCCAATGCACCCACAATACCAGCACCCATCACTAAAATTATTTGAAAACTATTTAAAGCTTCTCCGGATTTTTTCTCAACCATTCGTTTTGCAAAATGGGTAATTGTCCAAAACAAAAACATAATGGTGAACCCACTTGCCAAAGCACTCATTGTATTAACCGCTTTTGCTGCCGTAAATGGATTGTCCCCAAATAGGATAATAAAAAAACGACCTAATAATACAAACATAGGTGCTCCTGGTGGGTGAGGAATTTGTAATTTATAAGCACTGCTAATAAATTCACCGCAATCCCAAAAGCTACTTGCTGCTTCCGTAGTCATTACATATACAGTACAAGCTATTAGGGTGACTATCCAACCCGTCCAATTATTGATTTTTTTGAACTCCATTTTGACAATTTTAGTAGTTGCAAACTTAATTGAATCTAGTCAAAATGGGAAATTAATGGCAGCTTTAAGTATATTTTAAGATTTCCGAGTTCCCTTTAGGTTTTTTATCTTTGTGCCCCATGACTACAAAACGTTCTGTCGCCTTCCATACTTTAGGCTGTAAATTGAATTTTTCAGAAACCTCCACCCTTTCAAGGCAACTTGAGCTAGAAGGCTTCGAAAAACGTGCTTTTACGGACAAAGCAGACGTATATGTAATAAATACCTGTTCAGTCACGGATAATGCCGATAAGGAATGTCGTCAGTTAGTAAGAAGAATACAAAGGCTGAGCCCTGAAAGCTTTGTGGTAATAACCGGCTGCTATGCACAGTTAAAACCCAAAGAAATTAGCGAGATACCAGGGGTTGATTTAGTATTGGGTGCCTCGGAAAAATTTAACTTAGTTCAGCACTTGTCCACACTTACTAAAGGAGATGCTGCAAAAATTTGCAGTTGTGACATAGAAACTGTCACAGGATTTAATACTTCTTTTTCGGTTAATGACAGAACTAGGACCTTTTTGAAAGTGCAAGATGGTTGTGATTATAGTTGTACTTTTTGTACCATACCAATGGCTAGAGGTAAAAGCAGAAGTGATACTGTTGAAAATGTTGTAAATCAGGCAAAAGAATTAGCCCAAAAGGGTGTAAAGGAAATTGTGCTCACTGGAATTAATTTAGGTGATTTTGGGAAAGGGGGCGAAGGGGGTAAAAAACATGAAGAAAGTTTTTTTGACTTGGTAAAAGCATTAGACCAGAACACCGCAATACCTAGGTACCGTATATCTTCTATCGAACCTAATTTATTGACTGACGAAATTATTGAATGGGTAGCAAAAAGTGAAAAGTTTATGCCCCATTTTCATATCCCACTTCAAAGTGGATCAGATGCCGTGTTAAAATTAATGCAGCGCCGATATAATAGTAGTTTTTATAAGGAACGCATTGAAAGTATAAAGAAAATAATGCCCCACGCTTGTATTGGAGTAGATGTAATTGTGGGTTCACCAGGTGAAACAGCAACTTATTTTAAAGAAAGTTTTGATTTTATTCATGCACTTGACATTTCCTACTTACATGTGTTTACCTATTCGGAACGTGCCGCCACAAAAGCATTAGAAATAAAACCAATTGTACCTATAGCTATTAGGCAAGAGCGCAACAAATTACTACGCAATTTGTCTTACCAAAAGCAGCAGTTTTTTAATGCCCAGCATGTAGGATCAACTAGAAAAGTTTTGTTTGAATCCATTAAGCAAAAAGACGAGCAGGAAATTGCAATGCTTGAAGGATATACCGATAATTATATTAAAATTATTACCCCATACCGAGCAGCATGGAGTAACCAAATAGTCGACTGGACTATTGCGTAACTAAATATTGTTACACACATTTACTTGATAGAAACTTCTTCTGCTTTAAATTCAACAATCATCATCATGTTGATGCTTTCTAATTGAACATACACTGTCTTCTTACTTGATTTAACCACGGCTCCTGTTTGCCCCATAAACAAACCTTGGTTAATGGAAACCTTTGTATTTGTTGGAATATTTGCCATATCAATTACCTGAATTGAGGCGTTAGACAATCCAAGGTATTTTCTGATTGCTTCTATTTCATTATCACGAATAATAGCAGGTTTTTTTTCAAAATACAAGAAGTTCACTACCCCCATAGTTGATAATAGATGGGTGTATTCCAACTTAGCTACTTTTACAAAAACATAGGATCTAAACAAAGGCTCTTCAATAATTTTTTTTCTATCAGACCATTGCCTTTCTCTTTTTTGAACAGGGCACCAACTCTCAAATCCCTTCTGCATAAGCAACCCGTCTACCTTTCTCTCCCATTTAGACTTTGTATAAATTACATGCCATCTTTTTAGGGTGTCGTCCGCAACTGCTTTACTCATAAATCTATTTTCTCTTTCTTCAATTATTGTAAACTTGCAACAAGTTTTTCTTTAGCTAACTCATTTAATAACTTAATTGATTCGTTTATTTGAAAGTCTTTAGCCAGTAATTTTAACCAAGCTTGATACCTATCCTGCTTTGTTTTATCAGGGTTATTATAAAACTTATTGTAATCGGCCTTTAACGCGCTAATTTGTAAAGTGTCTTTTAACTTCAAAAAACTTTCATTTTGTTTAACTACAGCTAATAATTGTTTTTTAAACTGAACGTACTTGTCATAATTTAAACTAATTGGTCTATCCATAATGGTGGAAACCCATTTCGAATTTTTATTAAACTTAATAGTACCAGTATCGGAAGTTATTTTACGATTTGCTACTGAAGCAACCTGAGCAAGCGTATTGCCACTTGACCAGGGTTGATATTTAGCGCGCTCCATTTCATCCCACTGCAAAGCGGATGGATTATCTCTTTCCCTATAATTCAAGAATTCATATTCATCTGGGAATACCACATCTGGGGCAACCCCTTTCTTCTGTGTTGAACTTCCCGTTACTCTATAAAATTTCTGGAAGGTTAATTTTACAGCACCATATTCAGTTTGTATACCCAAATCATCCAATGGCTTGCCAAAAGCTACATTTCGCTGAACCGTTCCCTTTCCATAAGTAGAGGTGCTGCCTACAACTAATCCCCTTTTATAATCCTGAATAGCTCCTGCAAAAATTTCACTAGCGGAAGCACTAAATTCATTTACCATCACAACTAAAGGCCCGTTGTATAATATTCCGGGCTTTTCATCAGACAAAACCTGGGACCTTCCTTCTCTATTCCTAATTTGAACAATGGGGCCTTTATCAATAAACAAACCAGCCATTTGGACTACTTCATATAAGGAACCTCCCCCATTAAACCTTACGTCAATTATGATACCTTTTACTTTCTCCGCTTTTAATTTTTCCACTTCACGTGCCACATCTCTTGAACATTTAGCGCCTTCTTCCTCTTCAAAATTGGCATAAAAATCAGGCAATAAAATATAACCAAATTTGTCATCCCCTTTTGTAATAACTGCACTGCGTGCATACCCTTCATCTAGGACAATTTTTTCTCTAATTAAAGTAACAACTTTTGTTGTACCATCTGGTTTCCTAATAGTCAGGCGTACTTCACTCCCTAATGTTCCTCTTATTAAGGTAACAGCGTCTGTTACTTCATAACCCACTATATCAACAGGTTCTTCATTTCCTTGCCCTACTTTAGTAATTACATCATTTACAACCAATTGACCCGATTTCCAAACCGGACCGCCTGGTTGAATACTAGCAATTTTTACACCATTTTCATCTGGTCCTAATTGCGCACCAATGCCATAAATAACACCACTCATTTGCTCCGTAAATGAACGCTTTTCAACCGGCGCAAAATAATCGGTATGTGGATCCATTAAGCCTGTTATGGTATTTAAGAAAATTTCAAACCTTTTTTCCTTGTCTTTCTTTAAGGATTTTGCAACAACATCGAATCTTTTTCGGTAGGCTTTTTCTACAGACAACCTAGCATCCACTTCTAAAGCCGCATCAGTTTTTATAACATATTTATCTTTGGACTTCCCTAAAGTATCTTTTTTAGCAAGCGCTTTTGTCTTATAACTTTCTCTTTCTTCAATTAAACTTACATATTTGTCAAGTGCTTTATATTTTATAACCCTATACCACCTGTCATACCTTTCTTTTTCATTTGCAGGGTATGCTAAACCATCTGTTTCTAATAAAACTGAATCTTCAATAGTATAATTAAATGGTTGTTTAATTATACTATCAAAAATTTTCGTCAATTCTTGTGTTCTAATTTCAAATACTAAATCTACAGCCGGCGTAAACTCAATATTTGCTCCATGAATTTCATCGTCAATTTTATTTTTATATTTCTCAAACGAATTAATGTCAGCTTGAATAAAAATATTCTTCTCTGGGTCTAATGCTTTTAAATAATTATCAAATACCTCCTTAGAAAACTCATCATCTACTTTTCTTGGGCTATAATGTTCGGATTCTAATAACTGCCCAATGGTAGATAATAATTTTCTATGTCTAAGTTCCGGAGACTCTTGATTGACTGTTTTAATGGATTTAAAGGCGAAAAATAATCCACCAATAAGGATTAGCATGGAAAAAAACTTCCACTTGTTTTGTTTTACATATGTCATAATTGCGCGCATGAAGTATTTCAAAAATAGCGTAAAATGGCTTTAGAAGGGCTATAAATAGAATAAAGAGGTGTTTTTTATCAAAAATTTATAAAAACATGTAAAACTTATTTCCATTCATTAATGAATTGATGTATTTTTGCGACCCTAAATGGAGGGCGTAGCTCAGTAGGTTAGAGCGACAGTTTGTGGATCTGTAGGTCGTGGGTTCGAGACCCATCGTTCTCCCATTAAAGCCTATCCCGTTAATTCGAGATAGGTTTTTTTATTTTAAAACAAATGTTATGTCTAGTCTGCTATTAATACCTATAATGACCGGTTTTTTAGGTTGGTTTTTAGCATGGTTATTCGTCAAAAGCCTTTTCTTCCCTTACCAAACAATTACAGTTGGAAAATACAAATGGACTGCGGGCTTGAAACAATTAATTAATAAGTTCCCCTTTGAAATACTTTTCCCAGTAGAAAAAACCAATAATAGCAATTTTGATGCCGTACTTCCTTTTATTGACGCTAAATTAGACGATTTTTTCAAAAGTAAATTGAGTGAGAAATTGCCAATGATATCTATGTTTATTGGAGACAAAACAATACATCAGTTAAAAGAGGTTTTCATTGAAGAATTAAAACAACTATTCCCAGAACTGGTAGTTAATTTAGTAGCCAATTCAAAAGCACAAGTGTTACATAACTTAGAACAAAAATGGAGGCCAATTATAGAAACGACGCTTTTACAAGAAACAAAAAATATAAGATGGATTGCATTCTTCATTGGTTTTATGTGGGGTGTGCTTATCTTATTGATTATCCACTAGGTTTAATTACCACTCATATAACTTACCCTCCTTTCCTGGATTATAAACGAGATATTTGTACTTGATTTAAACAACAACTAACTAATAGCATCTAACTGATATGAGAAATATAATAACATTTTTAGGCTTTGCCTTTTTAAGCTTCACTAGTGCTGCGCAAATTCCAGCTGGAATGGCGGGCAAGGCAATGGGTCAAGGGATTAATATGGGTCGTTTTTATGGCAAAGTGGTTGACTTGAATAATAAGGGTGTAGATGGTGCAACTATTCAGCTTAAAGGGCCAAAAGTGGACCCAACGACTAAAAAATCGAAGGAAGCTATATTGGCCACACTATTAACTGCATCAAATGGTGATTTTAGTATTGAAAACCTATCGTTAATGGGCAATTTCAAATTAATTATTAGCTCAATTGGATTTAAGAAAATAGAAAAGCAAATCAGTTTTAATATTAAAATGGGAGCTGGTCAAAGTATGCAAGAAATGATGGCATTAACAGACAAGGATTTAGGAAATATAAAATTAGAAGAAGATGCCACTCAATTACAAAGTGTAACTGTAACAAGTACTGCAAAACCCCAATTCGAAATGGGCATTGATAGAAAAATATTCAACGTTGATAAGAATTTAACAAGTACAGGCCAAACAGCAGTTGAGGTAATGAAAAGCATTCCTAATTTAAATGTGGACATTGATGGAAATGTAACTTTAAGAAATGCAACGCCTACTTTATTAATTGATAATAGGCCAACTACTTTAACAATGGACCAAATTCCAGCAGACATTATTGATCGTGTTGAGATCATTACCAATCCTTCTGCTAAATATGACGCTACCGGTGGTAATGCAGGCATTTTAAATATCGTGCTAAAGAAGAATAAGAAAAACGGATATAATGGAGGCATTAGATCTGGTGTTGATATGCGTGGGATACTAACTGGTGGTGGTGACATGAACGTGCGCAATCAGAAGTTGAATTTTTCTTTAAATGCGAATTTGAATGGTCGTAAATCAATTAGTGAATCAGTGAACGATCGTGAAATACTTGGCACCATGTTCCCTACAAAAGTTTACACAAAAAACAATAGTACTGGGAATGGTTCATTTAACTTTTACCGAGCTGGCGTTGATTATTTTCCAGACAATAGAAACACCTTTTCATTTTATGCAAATATTATGAAAGGAGCTATGGGATCAAATGGCACTCAATCCATTGACTCCTTAATAAGTGGCGATATGATGATTCATAATGCTATAGAAAATAGTTCTCAATGGGACTTCACAAACAAAGGTGGCCAACTTAGCTATAAACATTTGTTTGAAGAAAAAGGACATGAACTTTCTGCCGACTTTAACTATAACCAGTCTGATAACGAAAACTGGTCCTATATTAATGCAGCAAACAGTACGCAAAGTAGTAAGTTAAACCAAAGAAGCCTTGGGTCGGGAAATAACAAAAACACTACGTTTAATATTGACTACGCTAAAGAATTTAAAAATAGTACGAAATTTGAAACTGGAATTAGATATAATAATCGATCAGAATTCAATAGCAGGGACCAATTTAACGGTAGTACTTTATTGACTGGAATTAGTAACAAATATGATTACGGCGAGAAATTATTTGCTGCTTACACGAACGCTAATATGAAATTAAATAAATTTAGTTTTCAATTAGGTTTAAGGGCGGAAAGTAGAGAGTATGACGGTAATGTACTTAATAGTAAGGGCATTGACTCACTAAGGTTTATTAATAGTTACCCAATATCCCTTTTCCCAAGTGCCTTTGTTAATTATAAAAAAAATGATAAGGAAGATTTTCAATTGAACTATTCAAAAAGAATTAGCCCTCCTAACTTTTTTCAAATGATGCCTTTCCCGGATTATAGTGACCCTCAAAATATTTCAGTGGGTAACCCTAACTTAAAACCGCAGTTCACCCACTCATTTGAAGTGGCTTATAATAACGCCTATACTAAAGGTGCAAATTTTTTAGCAACTGCTTACTATAAATATAGCACCGACCTTATTACAAGTTTTATTTACCGTGATATTAATCCAATTACTAATGATAGCGCCTATTATAGTTCCTCTATGAATGCTAATACGGCAACTGTTTACGGTTTAGAGTTAAGCAATAAAATTGCAGTCACAAAATGGTGGGATATGAACTTGAGTTTCAACTTATTTAAATCTTCTATCCAATCAACAATCATTGGCCAAGACGTGAACAATGATTTAACTAGCTGGTTTAGCAAAATGAATAACACTTTTAAATTCGCTAAAGGTTACTCTTACCAATTAAGTGGTCAATACCAAGCCAAAACTATTCTACCTCCAGGTGGAAGTAGCAGTGGTGGCGGTGGTGGTGGTAGAGGTATGGGCGGTGGATTTGGCGGTCCACAATCAACTGCACAAGGGTATAACCTACCTTACTACGACTTTGACATGGCTGTTAAAAAAGAATGGACTTTATCAGGAGGCAGAACAGCAAGTTTATCTTTAAACGTAAGTGACGTGTTTAAAACAAGAATTAATAAGTCCTACTCACAAAGTCAATACTTTATCCAAAATTCAAGTCGCTTAAGAGACCAACAAATGTTTAGACTAAACTTTAGTTATCGCTTTGGAAAGTTTGATGTTAATTTATTAAAAAGAAAAAGCAATAAAAGTGAGGACGGAGGTGGAATGGATCAAATGCCACAATAATATTTTTCGTAGCGGAAATAATTGAAACAGTAGGCATACTAACCCATAAATAAAATTAATGATAATTTTATTTATGGGTTTTTCCTTTTAGCATAGGAACAAACGAGAATGCATCAAAACTTTCCTGCTTTGAAGTGCCATCTTTTTTCTTTGTTAGCCTTAACATTCTTTGTACTTCTTCAGACTCGTCCAAAGGAATAACCATCATGCCTCCTACTTTTAGTTGGTCCCATAACTTTTCAGGGATTTTTGGAGCAGCAGCGGTAATTAGTATTTTATCATAAGGAGCAAATTCAGCTTGCCCTTCAAACCCATCGCCAAAGAAAAAATGAATATTTGGATATTGATCTTTAAAAAGGTATTGAGTAGTTTGGTCAAATAATTGTTTTTGCCTTTCAATAGTATATACATCCGCTCCCATTGCTGCTAACACAGTTGTTTGATACATACTACCGGTGCCAATTTCTAGTACCTTATCCCCTTCTTTAATTTGGAGTAATTGTGATTGATAGGCAACCGTATAAGGCTGAGAAATAGTTTGGTCAGCCGCTATTGGGAAGGCTCTATCCTCGTAGGCTATCCTTTCAAATGCAGAATCCAAGAAAAAATGCCTGGGGATGGAGCCAATTGCCGATAACACATTGTTATCTGTAATCCCCTTTTCAACTAGCAATTTTACTAGTTGATTTCTTAGTCCTTTATGCAGATACTTATCTTCTGATTTTCTCATTCAATATTAGTTTAACTGCATATCTGCAATAATCCCATTGATTTTATTTTGTAAAATTTGATATTTTTCATCGAACTCACCACGATTTTCTAATGAGGTATTTACACTAAAATAGAATTTAATTTTAGGTTCTGTACCGCTAGGCCTTGCCGAAATTTTACTTCCGTCTTCGGTAATAAACTGCAACACATTACTCTTAGGTAAATTAATTTTCCAAGTTTCCCCCGTAATTAAATTTTTCCCTTCTTGTAATTCGTAATCTAATAATGTAGCAACTTTTGAACCGTTTATAGTAGCAGGAGGATTTACTCTATAGCCTTCCATCATCTTAACAATTTCTTGCTGACCATTCATGCCCTTCTTGGTAATACTAATTAATTGCTCATAATAAAAGCCATATTGAATATACAATTCAATCATCTTGTCAAATAAAGTTTTACCCTTACTTTTCTCATAGGCGGCCATTTCACATAAAAGTGCAACTGCGCTAACAGCGTCTTTGTCTCTAATTTCATCCCCTATCATTAATCCAAAGCTTTCTTCACCACCTATAATATATTTTTCTTTCCCTTCTTTTTCCTTCACTAATTCCGCAATCCATTTAAAACCAGTAAGTACATTGTAGCAGGCAACTTCATTCTGTTTAGCTACTTCATTTATCATCTCAGTTGTCACAATGGTAGTAATAACCATGTCATTTGGCTGTGCAATTCCTTTTGCACGCCTTGCTTCCATCATATAAGCAAAGGCCAACACCGCTGTTTGATTCCCGTTCATTAATACCCATTCACCCTTGTGGTTTTTCACACCCACCCCTACACGGTCTGCATCAGGGTCGGTTCCCAATAATATATCCGCGTCTAAGGCCTTTGCTTTTGCAAGGCCAATGCTCATGGTTTCACTTTCTTCGGGATTAGGATACTTTACAGTTGGGAAATTACCATCAGGCATGGCTTGCTCTTCAACAACATGCACGTTTGTGAATCCAAATTCAGCCAGTACCTGAGGCACTAGTTTAATCCCAGTGCCATGAATTGGCGTGTAAACAATTTTCAAGTCCTTTTGCTGTGCGATTACCTCAGGGTAAACACTTAATGATTTTACCATTTTAATATACGCGTCGTCTGTTTCTTTGCCTAATAATTGAATGTTGGCTTCTCCACCTGACCATTTAACTTCGTCAACAGACTGAATCATTTCAACTTCTGTGATAACATTTGTATCGTGAGGAGGCACCAATTGCCCCCCATCATTCCAGTAAGCCTTATACCCATTGTATTCCTTTGGATTATGAGATGCTGTGCACACTACACCTGCTTTACAATTCAAATGCCTAATGGCAAAGCTTAATTCAGGTGTAGGCCTTAAAGCCTCAAATAAGTTTACAATAAAACCATTCGCAGCAAAAACCTGGGCAGTTGTTTCAGCAAAAAAACGGGCATTATTTCGGCTATCATGTGCAATGGCAACTGCAATTTTTTCACCAGGATACGTTTTTGATAAATAATTGGCAAAACCCTGGGTAGCCATACCAATAGTATACTTGTTAATCCTATTCGTTCCAACACCCATAATGCCTCTTAATCCCCCTGTTCCAAATTCTAAATTTTTATAGAACGACTCCTCCAATTCCTCGGGATGGTTTTTTTGCAATGCAGTAATAGCCAGTTTCGTTGCATCGTCATAATTCCCAGCTAGCCAAGTAGCTACTTTTTCATCTATTGCTTGCGTCATAATTGTACTTTTTAAAACGATTTCTACGAATAGTGGCAAATTAAATAATTCCACGTAAAAAGGAGAAGAAAATAGGCATTAGTTTGGGCTTATCTTTTATGATTGATTCACCAACAATGAATTGTGTATTAATTGAGGGTATTTTAGGCCAATACGTATAAGAAATGGAGTAAATTTGTGAACGATTAATTATTACCACTAATTCAATATTATGGCTTTTATTGCTGAAATTCTATTTACGGTACTTACAAGTATTGCGCTATTTCTTTTCGCAAAGAATTTATTTAAAATTAGAAGGAATATTCTAATTGGTAAGGAGCTTTCCATTAAGGACAATCCAACTGCTAGATGGAGCAATGTTTTTATACTAGCTTTTGGGCAGAAGAAAATGTTTCGCAACCCATTAGTTGCCCTTTTACACTTAGTTGTTTATGTAGGTTTTATAATTATCAATATTGAATTGTTAGAAATTATTGTGGACGGTATCACAGGAAGCCACAGGGCTTTTGCACCGTTTTTAGGAAACTATTATACATTATTAATAAATGCTTTTGAAACACTTGCCTTGCTAGTACTTATTGCATGTATTATTTTCCTTATTAGAAGAAATATAATAAAATTAAAAAGGTTTGCAAGCAACGACCTAAATGGCTGGCCACGTTCCGATGCAAACTATATTTTAATTGTAGAGATCCTATTAATGGGCCTATTCTTACTAATGAATGCCGCGGATAATAGTGTTGAATTTGTGATTTCAGGATTTATAAAACCACTTTTAAGCGGTTTTTCTGCAACAACATTAGGGACTATAGAACATACCGCATGGTGGTTACATATTATAGGCATTTTCGCCTTTATGAATTACTTGCCGTATTCAAAACACCTACACATATTACTGGCATTTCCTAATGCCTATTACGCACCTTTAGAAAGTAAGGGGAAAATGCATAATATGGTTGCCATACAAAATGAGGTATTGTACGCAATGCAACCAGAAATGATTCCAACAGAAGCTGCTAGCCCTGAAAAATTTGGCGCGAGAGATGTGATGGATTTAAGTTGGAAAAATTTAATGGACGCTTATAGTTGTACAGAATGTGGACGTTGTAGTGCTGCATGCCCTGCAAACCTAACTGGGAAACTATTAAGCCCCCGAAAAATAATGATGGATACACGAGACCGCTTAGAAGCAGTTGGAAAAAATATTGATCAAAATAAATCCTTTGTTGACGATGGAAAATCTTTATTACATGATTATATCACTGTGGAAGAATTAAGAGCATGTACAACATGTAATGCTTGCGTAGAAGAATGTCCTGTAAGTATTTCTCCATTAGATATAATTATTGAATTAAGGAGATCGTTGATTATGGAAGAAAGTAATGCCCCAGCTGAATGGAATGGCATGTTTAGTAATATTGAAAATAATTTTGCCCCATGGAAATTCTCTCCTGATGATAGAGATGCATGGATTACAAAAGCATAAATCCCTATATATGAAAGTATCTACAATGGCAGAATTCATTGCAAATGGCGTTCAACCCGATGTTTTATTTTGGGTAGGTTGCGCAGGCAGTTTTGACCAAAGAGCACAAAAAATCACAAAAGCCTTTGCTACCATATTGGATAAAGCAGGAGTCAACTACGCAATTCTTGGAAAAGAAGAAGCATGTACAGGTGACCCTGCAAGAAGAGCTGGAAACGAGTTCATGTTTCAAATGATGGCTTATCAAAATATTCAAGTGTTGAATGGCTACAATATCAAAAAAATTGTAACAACCTGCCCTCATTGCTTTAATACTTTAAAAAATGAATACCCTGTATTAGGAGGCAATTATGATGTAATTCACCATACTGTGTTTTTGCAAGAATTAATTGAACAAGGGAAAATAAAATTTACCGATAGTAATGAATGGAAAGGAAAATCAATTACTTATCATGATAGTTGTTATTTAGGTCGTGCTAATGAAATTTACGAGGCGCCTAGGAAAGTATTAGAAAGCCTCGATATGGAATTAAGAGAGATGAAGCGTTGTAAATCGAAGGGTTTATGTTGTGGTGCAGGTGGTGCACAAATGTTTAAAGAAGAAGAAAAAGGAGACAAAAGAATAAACACCGAAAGAGCAGAAGAAGCAAGAGCAACAGCAACTGATTTTGTAGCAAGTGCTTGCCCTTTCTGTAATACCATGATTTCCGATGGGCTAAAAGTAGGTGAAGCTGAAAAAGACCCTGAAGTATTAGATATTGCTGAAATTATTGCTCAAGCCATTCAATAGAAATAAAATGAGAGTTCACTTACCCAATATATTGCCAACTAATTTTAATCCGCAATCGAAAGTGTGGATTTACCAAGCAGACAGAATATTTACCATGCCTGAGATTTTTAAAATAGAACCCTATTTAGAAAATTTCGCTGATAGTTGGAAAAGCCATGGTGCCCCGGTAAAAGGATTCGCTTCAGTATTATATGGCCAGTTCATAATTATAATGGCCGATGAAACCGCTGCCACCGTGGGAGGATGCAGCACCGATAGTTCGGTACATGTAATAAAAGAAATTGAGCAAATGACAGGTGTTAAATTGTTTAATAGAGAATTACTTGCGTTTTGGGTAAAGGATAAAGTGCAAACAATTCCGATGGCACAAGTGGGTTATGCTTTAGAAAATGGCCTCTTACAAAATGACACATTGTATTTTAACAACTTAGTCAATACCAAAGCAGACATGGAGGCAAATTGGTTACAGCCTATTTCAGTAAGTTGGTTAGCAAAAAAATATATAAAATAATACTGAATGAGTACTTTAAAAGTATACGCTATTCCTAATTGCAATACAGTAAAAAAAGCGTTAGACTGGTTAAAAGCAAATAAAGTAAACTACGAGTTTCATGACTATAAAAAACTAGGCATTACTAGCACTGCACTTACTAATTGGTGCAAACAGGTTGGCTGGGAAGCCTTAGTAAATAAAAAAGGAGCAACATGGAGGTTGCTACCACCAGCAACTCAAGCAGCTGTTACTACCCAAAAAGCCGCAATTGCATTAATGAGCGAAAAAACTTCAGTTATTAAAAGGCCACTACTTGAAAAAGACGGCATAATAATCGCACTAGGTTTCGACGAAGCCTTATACAAAAAAGCCCTCCATTAGAGGGCTTTGTATGTGAAACTTATTTTGAATTTTTTTTGAATAGCGCTACTAAGCCAACTAGTTCAATTATTAATCCTACAATAAATATAAATCTTGTCATCTGTTTGGTTACTAAATTAGCATTTAGCAATACTCCAATGAGTATTAACAGCAAACCAGCAAGTAATAAAACATAAGCTATTTTCATTTTTTTAATTTATTTGTTATTTATTCTCATACGAGATAGTTGTAAAGATGTGTGGGTACCCTTGTAATTTTAAAATTAGAATATAGTCTAAAAATGATCCTTACAACAAAGCCCTCAAATAGAGGGCTTTGTTATTTAATGTATATTGTAAATATCTATTTTATATATTTAGTTAGCATTGCTTTCAAATCTGCGCCTCTTAAATCCTTTCCAATTACTACACCATTAGGATCAAGTAAAAAACTAGCTGGGATACTTTGGATTCCAAATTGAACAGCAACAGCATTATTCCAGTATTTCAAATCACTTACATGTGACCATGATAAGCCATCTTTTTTAATTGCATCCAGCCATTTTGTTTTGTCATTGTCAAGAGATACACCCAATACAGTGAATCCTTTATCCTTAAAAGCATTATAAGTAGCTACTACATTTGGATTTTCGGCACGACAAGGGCCACACCAGCTAGCCCAAAAATCAACTAAAACATATTTTCCGCGAAAAGAAGAAAGGCTAATTAATTTACCATTTACGTCATTTTGTTTAAACTCTGGTAAAACAGTACCTATTTTACCAATACCTACTGTTTGTAATGTCTTATCTATAATATCCGCAAATGGACCTTTCTTAGCATCTCCTTGTAATATTGCGTAATAATCAGCAATATTTTCTTTAACAGCAGGGATGAAATTTGTCAACTGCAATAAGAATAAAGTAGAAACAGGTGATGTGTTATTTTTGTTCAATAATTCACTAAACGTTGCCAAAATATCTGCTTCTTGCTTTTCAGCTTGCTTTGCAAGTGAATCAACACTTTTTGATTTAAATAAGTTTTCAATTTTTGGCGTTAATGTTTTCATATACGTCTGGTACAAATCTTGTGTAACAGATCCTTTATATTCAATTGAATTCATTTCCTTAAAGTCGCCTATAACAGTTAAATTATCGTTACCTACGAATACAGGTAATTTTTGTTGAATACCAGCAATCCCAATAACATAAATACTTGGGGTTTTAACAGTAGTAGTTAACGCAAACTTGCCTCCACTAATTTTAACTGAATCCACTACTTTATTTCCCATTCCATCAATGAGTGAAATAACAGTATTGTCGTTAATATTTTTTAGGTCACCTGCAATATGTAAACTTTGTGCATTAGTGAATTGACCCCCCATTAATAATAAAATCCCAAGTGTAATTTTTTTCATGATTATATTTATTTTATCGAACTAATTTTATTGAAGCTATTAAAGCCATAACGTTTCAAATATATGCATTAAGTAGGACTATGCCTTCTGTCTTGCCGCTAAAACTTTTACGACATCATTCATTGAGAACCCTTTCGCGTTTAAAAGTAATAAATAGTGAAAAAGCAAGTCCGCCGATTCGTCTAAAAATAGGTGGTCATTACTATCTTTAGCCTCAATCACCACTTCGACTGCTTCCTCGCCTACCTTTTGTGCAATTTTATTAATTCCCTTCGCGAATAAAGAGGCTATATAAGAACTGTCCGGAGAAGCGCCTTTTCTTTGTTCAATAACCGATTCTAAACTATTTAAAAAGCTTAAGTCAGCGTCATTTTCAGTACCCCAACAAGTACCAGTCCCATTGTGACAAACAGGACCTACTGGATTTGCTTGTATTAATAAGCTGTCATTATCACAATCTATTTCCATACTAACATAGTTCAAAAAATGGCCGCTTTCCTCCCCTTTAGTCCATAACCTATTTTTAGTGCGACTAAAAAAAGTAACTTTTTGCTGCAACAAAGTAGTATCAATAGCTTCCTGATTCATGAAGCCTAACATTAATACCTTTTTTGTATTAGCGTCCTGTATAATTGCAGGGACTAATCCGTCTGCATATTTGGAGAAATTAATATTCATAATTAAAATTAATAAAAGTTTATAATCTTATTGGGATTCCTTTTTCGTGTAAAAAATATTTTAAATCGGGAATGGCTATTTCTTTATAGTGAAAAATACTTGCAGCAAGTGCTGCATCCGCCTTTCCTTTTGTGAAAACATCATAAAAATGAGCTGTTGTGCCACCCCCACCAGAGGCAATTATTGGAACGGGTAAACTTTCTGCTAATGCTGCGGTAATGTCTAAAGCGAACCCCTGTTTAGTGCCATCATGATTCATGGAAGTTAATAATATTTCTCCCACTCCTAAGTCAACAGCCCGCTTAGCCCATTCGGTAACCAGCATGTCCGTTTTTTCCCTTCCCCCTTTTAAATAAACATACCAATTATTGTCGGCCTCACATTTGGCATCTATCGCTAAAACCACGCATTGGCTTCCAAAGTTTTTCGCAAAGCGATTTATAATTGTGGGGTCTAAAAATGCTGCAGTATTAACAGCTATTTTATCTGCTCCATTTTGCAATAAAACACTTACATCTGCTTCTGTTTTTATGCCTCCACCCACGGTAAAAGGGATATTAATCCGATGGGCAATTTTATTGACCAATTCGCTTAATGTTTTTCGCTTTTCTACAGTTGCTGTAATATCTAAAAATACAAGTTCGTCAGCACCTTGACTAGCATACAAAGCACCAAGCTCAACGGGATCGCCTGCGTCTCTTATTTGTTCAAAGTTTATACCCTTCACAGTTCTCCCGTCTTTAATATCTAAGCAAGGAATGATTCTTTTTGTTAACATAACAATAATTATTTTTTAACCATGTTTTCTTGCTCTTGAAAAGAAGATAATGCAGTTAATGTGATTTTATTTTCATAAATAGCCTTCCCTACAATAGCTCCACTGCATCCAATGGTGCTTAAGGCCGCTAGGTCAGCTAAGGAACTTACCCCGCCACTCGCTACTAATTGTAAGTAGGGAAATTTTTGAATAATTTTTTTATACAATTCAATAGAAGGTCCTTGTAATTTTCCATCTTTTTGAATGTCAGTGCAAAACATTTGTTTAACCCCTTTATCCATATAGGATTGCATAAAATGGTATACGTCTATATTCGTTTTTTCTAACCAACCACCAATTGCAATTTTTTCTTCAAATACATCCGCACCTAACATAAATATATCTGCACCAAAACGAGCAATCCATTCCTCAAATGTTTCTCTACTTTTTACCGCTAAGCTTCCAATAGTCGCAAAAGCTGCTCCTGTATCTAGCACTGTTTTTAAAGTAGCTTCCGTTTTTATACCACCTCCAAAATCAATTTTCAAACTTGTATTATTAGCTATTTTTTCTAATACTTTCCAATTGATCACCTTCCCCGCTTTTGCACCATCTAAGTCCACTAAGTGCAAGCGCATTAATCCTATACCTTCAAAAGTTTTTGCTACTTCTAATGGGTCCTCATTGTATACTACTTTTTCTGCATAATTGCCTTCAGTAAGCCTCACACACTTACCTTCAATCACATCTATCGCTGGAATAATTTGCATAATTTGTTTATTGTTTTACTTAAGTTAGTTCTAAGAAGTTTTTTATAATTTGCTCGCCAACTTTCGCTGACTTCTCGGGATGGAATTGTACTCCATAAAAATTACGCTTATTCAATGCGCTGCTATAAGGCTGTATATAATTTGTAGTTGCAATAGTATGTGCCCCTATTGCCGCATAATAACCGTGTACAAAATAGGCATAACTATTTTCAGGTACCTGATTAAATAAATTAGTTTTCAAATTAGTGATTGTATTCCATCCTATTTGAGGTACTTTAATAATTGGGTCAGCCGTTTTAAACTGACGCACATTTTCTTCAAAAATACCCAAGCAAGTTGTATTATTTTCTTCAGAAGTAGTACACATCAATTGCATTCCTAAACATATACCTAGTACTGGCTGTTGCAGGTTTTTGATAACGACATCCAAATTTCTTTGCTTCAGGTATTCCATCGCAGTACTTGCCTCTCCTACACCAGGAAAAATTACTTTGTCTGCTGCTTGAATAGCTTCGATGTTATCAGTTACGATAGCCGAAGTACCTAGCCTTTCTAATGCGTATAAAACGGATTGAATATTTCCTGCATTATATTGAATGATGGCTGTTTTCATGTGCTAATTAAACTTTATGGATTAGTTGAGTACACTATTTAAAAATTGTTTTGTAATAGTCTCCACGTTATCTCCTTTTGATAATGCATTAATATAAGCAGAACCAATAATTGCTCCATTCGAGTAGGCACTTACTGCATCAAAACTAGCTTTATCTTTTATGCCAAACCCAACTAAAAAAGGATTTTTCAAACCCACAGATTGAAGTTTTTGTAAATATGTAGCCACCTTACCAAAATCCTTATCGGTTCCAGTAGTGGCCGATGAACTTACTGCATATAAAAAACCCGAACTTAAACTGTCTAGTTTTAGTAATCTTTCAGTAGGCGTTTCTGGAGTTACTAGGAATATAAAATCTAGTTCGTTTTCCTTTATTGTTTTACCATATAAATGTTCAAATTCATATAAAGGCAAGTCAGGTAGGATTAATCCATCAACACCCACTTCTTTTGCTTTTTTACAAAACTGATCAAATCCATATTGAAGAATTGGGTTCATGTAGCCCATTAATACCACGGGAATACGAATAGTTTCTCGCATTTTACTTAACTGACCAAAAAGCACTTCTATAGTCATCCCATTCTCCAGTGCAATATGACTACTTACTTGAATTACTTCGCCGTCCGCCAATGGATCACTATAAGGCATTCCTATTTCAATAATATTAGCTCCATTTTCTTGCAAGCTTTCCATTACCAATAATGTACTATTTAGTTGAGGATACCCTGCAGTGCAATACACATTTAACACACGATGTGGTTGAACTTCAAATAATTTTTTTAACCTTGACATTTATTAAATACTTTAATTTTCTTAATTATCGTTTTTATATACTTTATGATGCTAGCCTACTTGTTAATTTAATCTTTAATAAATTTCATATAGGTATCTAAATCTTTATCGCCCCTGCCACTTAAACAAACTACTACAACATCGGTAGGCTTTAATCCTAATTTTGGAAGCACCGAAAAAGCATGCGCAGTTTCCAGTGCTGGGATAATACCTTCAATTTTTGAAATATGAAAAGCCGACTCCAATGCTTCCTCGTCGGTTGCACTCATAAAGGTGCCGCGCTTACTTTCATATAAAAAAGCATGCAGAGGGCCAATACCCGGATAATCCAATCCTGCGGATATACTATGTGGCTCAACAACCTGGCCATCTTTGGTTTGCATTAAAATACTTTTACTACCATGCAATATACCTGGCGTACCTAATTGTG